>JBAYJR010000013.1:0-22886 GCA_041665005.1 Candidatus Buchananbacteria bacterium | reverse complement strand
TAATAGTAATTCCCCGTTCACGTTCTTGTTCCATCCAGTCCATCGTGGCTTCACCTTCGTGGACTTCACCAATTTTATGTTTTTTACCAGTATAAAATAACACCCGTTCAGAAACGGTGGTCTTACCCGCGTCAATATGAGCGATAATACCAATGTTACGAGTTTTTTCTAAAGAATATTGTCTAGGCATATTTTTTACGGGTCGTGATTATCTAATTAAATGAGAAAAAGCGCGATTGGCTTCGGCCATTCGATAAACGTCCATTTTCTTTTTAGTGGCCGCTCCTTCTTTTTTATAAGCGTTAATAATTTCTTGGGCCAATTTTTGCGCCATCGGTTTGCCTTTTTGGGCCCGAGTAGATTCTAACAACCAACGACAAGCCAAAGTAAAGCGACGTTCGGCAGTCACGGTGATAGGAATTTGATAATTGCCGCCACCAATACGACGAGAACGTAATTCTACCGAAGGTTCTAAATTTTTAATCGCTTCATCAAACACTTCAATTGGATCTTGTTTGGTTTGTTGCGCAATAATTTCAAAGGCCTGGTAAACTAAACGTTGTGCGGTACTCTTTTTGCCGCAGGTCATTACATAATTAATTAATTTAGCCACATCCAAGCGGTTAAATTTTATATCGGGCAAAATAATTCTTTTGGGAACTTTTTTATGTCTCATAATGATTAGGATTTTTTACCTTTCTTAGCGCCATACAAACTGCGTCCGCGTTTGCGACCTTCTACACCTTGCGTATCATAAACGCCACGCACAATATGATAACGGACACCAGGCAAATCTTTAACCCGACCACCGCGAATTAACACGATGGAATGTTCTTGCAAATTATGACCAATTCCTGGAATATAAGCCGTAACCTCTTGACCATTAGACAAACGAACTCTAGCAATTTTACGTAAAGCGGAGTTTGGTTTTTTAGGTGTCATGGTTCTAACTTGTAAACACACTCCTCGTTTAAACGGACTACCTTTATCTAAAGCCATGCGGCGGCGATGCAAAGTATCTAAAACTGTTTCCAAAGCTGGAGTTTTGGATTTGCGTTTAGCGGTTTGACGAGGTTTTTTCATTAATTGATTAATTGTTGGCATAACGAAATTTTGGTTGAATTAAAAGGCTCCCTAAAATTTAGGGGGCCCGCAACTACAGCCACGTAATATTAGTAGCGGGAAAATTGTTTAATTAACTTAAAAATATTAAATAAATAACAACTATATAATAAGGTATTATTAAAAAGTTGTCAAGCACGAAGTAAAGATGAATATTTGGTTGATTTTTGGGATAAATTAGCACTTCCGCCTGATTAAGCATTTTTAATAATTCAAAAGGAGCTAAAAATAGCTAAAAAGCTGATAAACTAGCCATTTATTAGGTCTTTTTGTTGAATTAATGTTTTGATTATAAAAACCGAGCCAATAAACGCCAAAATGTCTGAAAAATTGCGTTAAATAAGCCTAAATTTAGCAAACTATCAGCCAAAACCAACATTATTAACATCCAGGGTCCATTTTTTAGCCACCAAGCCTTAAAAGTCCAATAACGATCTGGCACCACCGCTAAAAACACATGCGAACCATCCAATGGCGGAATAGGAATTAAATTAAATAGCATCAACATAGCATTAACTACAAAAAGTGATTCCAAAAAAGCTAACAAAAGGTTTTTAGTGCCTAAATATGGCAATAACCACACTAAAATTACGGCAAAAACAATCGCCCCCACTAAGTTAGCCGCTGGACCAGCCAAAGAGACAATCGCCGGACCAAACCGCCGATGTTTCAAGCGGCTATAATCAATGGGCACTGGTTTAGCCCAGCCAAAGCCAATCAATAAAAACATCAAAGAACCCAGCGGATCTAGATGGGCCAAAGGATTTAAAGTTAAACGGCCTAATTGCTCCGCCGTTTCATCCCCTTCAAGCTTGGCCACTAAACCGTGAGCAAACTCGTGAATGGTCAAAGAAAGCAAAAAAGCTAAAATCATCGTCAAAAACATCAAGGGGTCTTGCCAAAGATAAGCTAGTAACATAAATTAATTAATTTAAAGATTAATTGACAATTAGGCAAATTATTGGTAAACTACCCAAAGTCTATTCTAAATTATACTTTAATTTTGACTATTATGGCAAAAGTTTGTGAAAAATGCGGTCGTGGTCCTCAATCATCCATGTCCCGTAGTCATTCCAATATTGGCACTAAAAGACGTCAACAAATCAATTTACAAGCCAAAAATATTGATGGTAAAAAGATGCGAGTCTGTACCAATTGTTTAAAGACGCTCAACAAAAAGAAAAAATAACTATCCCGATGATAAAAAAACCGCCCTGACTGGCGGTTTTATTAATCTTAAAAACCCATTAAGAGACACAACCACAAATTTAGCCGCTAACAAAATAGTCTAACACGCTATTCAAGAGAAATTACCTGAAGGCCCTTAGCCTTGATCTGTTCTTCTGGCCAAAATAGTTCATCAATTTTAAACTTGGCGATGTAAGTAACTCTCTTTTCAACACTCCTTCCGGTATATTCTTTGGTATTAGGATCCCATTCTTTAAGAAGCAATATATCTCCTTCGTTCACTTCAAAATCATTAAGCCGAAGTTCATATTTTTTCTTTCCGGAAATAATTGCAACAAAATATTTTGGCCAAACTTTCTTTTCTATTAACATAACATTTAAATAAAATTTTGAATAGTCAACCTTGATTACTAAATTAATAAAGTGTGTATTTTGTAATATTTACTATTTATATTGTAACTAACCTGTTAGCAATAATCAACTACTTGTCAAAGATAAATAACGACTTCTAAACCCTCGCCTTTGAAACTATCCCATTAATAAATTCCGTTTTAACTGTGTAATAAGCTCTAGTACTTTTTCCGGCCGCCTCCTCTTTTAATTTTTGATAATTTTCCAGCGTTTCAGGATGGGCTAATAAAAAATTATAAAATATTTCGCTGTCTTCCCAACCTTTGTCATCTTCGTTAATCACAAAAACATCAATGTGTTTTCCCTCAACTTCTGTAACAAACCTCGCTCTTTTGAGAGCATAGTTACTCCTTGGGGCACCATATAACCCGCTTATACAATCAACGACTTTATTATATCTCTCCTGCAAAACTGGTATATAAATATCAATTTCATCCTGACCAGATATTTTTAAGCTACTAGCTCCGCGATGTTTAACTGCCTGTTGATCACCGAGTAAAGTTTGAATTTGCTTTTTAATTTTTAAAAATTTATTTTCACAAGTTGGATCCCAGGGCACCACCAAAACCTTGTCAGTATCATTTAAGTGATCAAGCCACTGTTGTTGTTCTATGGTAATCATATTTTATAAAATTGGTCGGGGTAGTGAGACTTGACTTCGTCTCTCACCAGCTTCCGCCGGCTCGGACTAGCCACCGCCTCGCGGTCTCGCCTCCCAAAAAGTCAGCTCGACATCGCTGTGGCGTTCAAGTCTACCGCGACTCAAACTATTGAGTCGCTTAACCCTCCTCGTTTCACTCGTCGGGGTAGTGAGACTTGAACTCACGACCTCATGCACCCCATGCATGCGCGCTACCAACTGCGCCATACCCCGTAAAACACTTATAGATTACCATATTAAATTAAAAAACTCAAAGGAGTTTCCCTTGAGTTCTCTAAGGCCCCTCTGCGACGGCCTAATTTTGGCGGAAAGATAATTGGGCCACAGGCTTTAATGGCAACTTTTCCAGAAACTCCAGAAAATAGCGCTATTACAGCTGTTACGGCCGCTGGTTGTCCGCAATCGTTGGCCACAGCCAAACAATATGTAGGATTACCACCAAAAATAGTTTGACCCAAAATTTTGCCTCCAGAGGGCTATTAATATTATAGCAAGTTTACTTTCTTCTGCCAAAAATCTTGTCAAGAATCATTTAATTTAAAAATTAACCAGCTAATATTAGCTGGTTAATTTACTGATCCTGACCAACTAAATTTTTATTCCAAAATTCCGTCCAAATTTACATCGTAAATTATTTGCTCTTGTACTAATTTGTATTTATGCACTTCTTCCGCCTTAAACCAATGTTCAATTTCTAGCTTGGCTTCTTCCGGGCTACCAGAGGCATGAATTAAATTGCGCACCGCGCGACCGTCCGTATCTGACATTAAATAAGAATCTAAGACATAATCACCGCGAATCGTACCCACGTCAGAAGTTAACGGTTCGGTGCCACCAACTAATTTACGAACAATTTTTACCACGTGCGCGCCTTGCCAAACCATCGCCACCACCGGCCCGCTGGTCATATATCTTTTTAAATTTTGTAAAATTTTAGCGGTGATCACCAACGGATCTTCGGAAGGCGGGACTAAGCCTTTCTTTTTATAACTCTCAATAGTTTTTAAACCAGTAACCGTGCGCCAATTAGGGTCTAAGGTATAATGTTGTTCAATATGTTCGGGACTGGCTATTAACATTTTTACGGCTACTAGCTTTAAACCAATCCGTTCAAAACGAGTAATAATTTCACCAATTAAACTGCGTTGCACCCCATCGGGTTTAACCACTACTAAAGTTTGTTCGTGTTTCATATTAATTAATTTTTAAAACTTTTTTAATTTCTTCCACAATTTGCGTGGGCGTAAAACTGGCCTTAACTAAATATTCCTGGGCGCCTAATTGCTTGCCCTTAGTTAAATCCGAATCCTGTCCTAAATTAGTTAACAGCACTACCGGAATATTTTTAGTGTCCGCTTTAGCTTTTAATTCATTCAAAATAGTAAAGCCATCCATCTCCGGCAAAATTACATCCAACAATACAATGTCCGGTTGTTCAGTCGCGGCGATTTTTAAACCTTCACTGCCAATTGCCGTCCAAAAAACTTTAAAACCTTCCTCGGTTAATCGCGCTTGATACATATCAGCGATTAACTGATCATCCTCAACCAACAAAATTTTTATTAGCTCTTTTTTGGTAGTCATAAATTATAAAAAATTACTAATATTTTAGCAAAAATCAAAGTTTTTGGCAAATCTCGCTAATTAGACCAAACCTTTTGCCCATCACTAACAATTTCAATATCACCAGCCTGGTCCGTACGTAAAATTTTGGCCGAGACCTGCTGTAAATTATATAAGGTTCTAAAATGCGGATGACCAAAACTATTATTGGCGCCAACCGAAATAACTGCCCAGTCAGGTTTAACCGCGGCTAAAAATTCTGGACTACTAGAATATTTACTGCCGTGATGACCAACTTTTAACACCCTGGCCGTTAAATCCGTAGTAGTGGCTTTCAGTAATTCCTGTTCCACTTCTTGCGGCGCATCCCCCATCAACAAAATAGCGGTTTGACCAAAAGTTAAGCGACCAACTACTGATTGACTATTTAAATCGCTAAACTTACTCCACGCCGGATTATCTTTATTATCCGCGGGCGGCCACAAAATTTGTAAATTAACTCCCCCACCCAAAGCCAAATTTTGACCGGCAAAAATTGCGGCAGTATTAATCTTTTTTTCTTTAGCGGCCGCCAAAAAAGCCAAATAATCTGGCGCCGTATGCACCGCCGGATAAAGCCAAAGCTGTGCCACCGAGTAACGAGCAAGTACTGCCGGCAAACCGCCCACATGATCAGCGTGCGGATGAGTTAAAATAATACCCGCCAAACTTTTATCCCAAAAAGATAATTGCTCGCCCAATTTATTTAAAATAGTATTATCCGGGCCACCGTCAACTAGATATTTCTGATTGTCGGGAGTTTGAATTAAAATTGCGTCGCCTTGGCCAACGTTTAAAAAAGTGACTCTTAAATTATTTTTGACTTCATTACTTGGCGAAGAATTGACTTTAACCGCCTGACAGCCAGTCAATAAACCAATGACTAATAATAAACTTAAAAACCTTTTCATACTATTATCATAACATTTTTATTTTAAGTTGTCGTAATTTAAAATAAATTCCATAAATTGCTAGATAACCAACCGCTACCCACCACCAGCCGATCTTAAAACTAACCGCCGCAAAACTAATACTTGCTAAATTTTTGGCCACCACCACAATGTAACTTAATACTAAATAAACCATAAAACCAACTAATTTTCCTAACCCCAACCACCAGCTACCAAGCAAAACCATAATTAAGCCTAGGGCCATAGCCCAGGGAATCACCGGCAAAATTAATAAATTAGCCAAAGGCGATAGCAACGGCAACCGGCCAAAATAATAAAGACTCAACGGCGTAGTTAACAAGACCGCCGACAAAGTAGTAACTAAGGTTTCTTTAACCGGACCAAAATTTGGTAGCCGATTAAAAATTTTTACTAAAACCGGATTTAAATAAACCAATCCTAAAGTGGCCACAAATGATAATTGCCAACCAACGTCCCACCACAAAATTTTGGGGTTTAACCAAACCATTAGCGCCGCCGTCAAAGCCAAGACATATTGCATCTGGCTTAAGCGACCTAAACGTTGAGCCAAAATCACCAGCCAGCCCATCACGGCGGCGCGCACCACCGAAGCCGAAGCTCCGGTGACAATGACAAAAAAGATTAACCCAAAAGTTACTAGCCAAAATACTTGCTGTCGCGAAAAATAAAACCAATAACCAATTTCGGACAACAATACCGCTAAAATAGTAATGTTATAACCCGAGATCGCCAAAATATGCGTAATTCCTAAAGTATTAAAAGCCAACATTAATTCGGGTGCGATACCCTGACGTTGGCCCAATAATAACCCAGCCAAAAATGCGGCGGCGGGTTCGGTCAATAATTGATTAATAATATTTAAAAAATTATTTTTCAATTGATAAATTGCCACCAATAAAAAATTACCTTGGTGATGCGCCAACAAAGTAATTTCCGGTTGCCAACAAGTGGCGTAAATATCGTAACGCGCCAAATATTTTTCGTAATCAAAAACTTGCCCGGTAGTTTGATTGGTTAAATTTTGGGGCGCAAACAATTCACATTTTAATTTAAGTTGATCACCATACTGATATTTGGGATAAAGCGTAGATTTTATTAAAATTTTACCGGACAAAGCGGTGGCTTGGGGAACCAACATTTCTTTAGTACAAAAAGTTAGCCTAACGTGATTACTTCTTTCATCCGGCTCCTGACAAACAGTGCCCACCACTCTGACTTCCTGACCGTTATAGTAACTGATTTGATTAGCGCTGTTGATTGGCAAAGAAGCTTGATAACGCCAAAAGCCAGCTAACAAAAAAATGGCTAAAATTATAGCCACCCGATAAGTTTTTTGGCGCCAAAAAAATAATAACCCACCGAACAAACCAACAATCACCAGCACCAACCCAACCGCTGGTATAAACCACCAGCGGGCAACCGCAACTCCTAACAAAAATAGTAAATTACACCAAAAAAATATTTTGGCCTTAGACCAAGCAAACATTTTAAATTTTGATTTTTAAACTTTAAACTTTCTACTTTTTACTTTGCACTTTTTACTCCCCACTAGTCTCTCCCCACCCCCAAATACTCCCAGCCTAAATTTTTCATCACTTCCGGTTCCAACAAATTACGCCCATCTACTATTTTTGGTTGTTTAACTAAATCTTTAATTTTTTGCCAATCTAAATTTTTAAATTCCGGCCACTCCGTGGCAATTAAAATTAAATCCGCCGACTCAACTGCTTCAGCCGCGCTGGCAACAATTTCTACCGTTAAATTATTTGCTAACAATTTTTTAGCGTTGGCCCCGGCCACCGGATCATACGCCTTAACCTTTACTCCCAACTGGCTAAGTTGCTGAATAATATCAATCGCCGCGGACTCCCGAATATCATCAGAATTTGCCTTAAAAGCCAAACCCAGCACGCCTACCGTTTTGCCTGGCACCTCGCCTAAAAGTTTTTTAATTTTTTGCCCAATCACTTGGCGCTGTTCGGCATTAACGGCCACCACTGCCGACAAGATTTTTGGTTCATAACCCAACTGACTGGCGGTATATTTTAAGGCTTTAACATCTTTAGGAAAGCAACTACCCCCATAACCCAGGCCGGCTTCTAAAAACCTGGCACCAATCCGTTCGTCCAAACCCATGCCCCGCGCCACCATTACTGCGTCGGCGCCAACTCGTTCGCAAATATTAGCAATTTCATTAATGAAAGAAATTTTAGTGGCCAGCATAGAATTAGAAGCGTATTTTATCATCTCTGCGGTCGGCAGATTAGTTAAAACTTGCGGGCATTTAAAAATTTCGTATAATTCTTGCATCACTTTTAATCCGCGCTCCGAATTAGTGCCCAAAACAATCCGCGAGGGATGAAAAAAATCATACACCGCGTTGCCTTCGCGTAAAAATTCTGGATTAGAGGCCACCGCAAATTCTCCCGAATAATATTTTTGAATAATTTCCGCGTTATGCGCGTTAGTGCCAACCGGTACCGTGCTTTTAGTGGCAATCACTGCAAAATGATCTAAGTTTTTGCCAATGTCTTCGGCCGCCTGCCAAACAAAAGATAAATCCGCCTGACCGTCCGACGCTGGTGGCGTACCGACAGCAATAAAAAATATTTCCGCAGTTTTAGCCGCGGTGGCTAAGTCTGTAGAAAATTGTAAATTACCTGATTCAAAATTCTTAGTAACTAATTCCGCCAAGCCATCTTCATAAATCGGCAAAATTCCCTGCTTTAAATTTGCAATTTTTTGACTATCAATATCAATACAAGTTACTTTTTGTCCTAACTCCGCCAGCCCGGTGCCGGTGACCAAACCAACATAACCCGTGCCAACCACAACAATATTTTTTTGCATATTTTTTTAAATTATCCTACTTTAATTTACATTTATTCTTTAACGCCGTCAAATCATTAGCCGACAAAGTTAAATTGCTACTTTGATTTAAGCGATACATAATATCTTTAGAATTAGCGGTATGATCCAAACCTAAAGCGTGACCAAATTCGTGAGCCAAAACTCGCAATAAGACTTGTGGATTGTCAAATTGATAAACATCAATTACTTGACCCTCGGCACTTTGTGTATAAATTCCCTCGTTAAATTCCTGACCATTTTGCACTCCCACTTTATTATAACGCTCAACTTTTAAATTTAATTCCTCGGCTAAACCGTTTAATACTACCCCTTCAGCATTTAATTGCACAATCAACTCATTTAATTTAGCCACCTGTTCTGTTAGTTGCTGGGCTAATTGATCTAAATCTTGTCTAACTAAATTTAACTGCCGATAAACTGCCTCGGGTGCACCGCCTTGCTTGTTCCATTTGGCCACCGTCGCTTGATAGTCGTTAAATTGCTGATTATAAGCCACTTGCAATTTATTTACCGCCGCCTGACTGGTGGCATATTGCTGTTTTAATAAATTATATTTACTGGTTAAAGCTTCATAAGATTTTAAATCCCGTTTGACCAAAATTCCCATCAAAGCTAGTTTGTCCGTCGCCTCCTGCCGATAATCATAAATCAAATTAATTTTTAAAGCTCCTTCGGTTTGATAAGTAAAAAGTTGTTTACCGGCTGGAGCTGACCAAATTTTTCCCGCCTGCGCTAAAATTTTTAATAAGTCTTGCTTGGAAATTTTAAACTTAGCGTCAACTGACCCCAAACTATAAGCAATTGGCTTAGTGCAAGGTGTTTGCCAAGTTTTTTGCAACACCTGATAAAAATTTTGCCACTGTTTAATAATCGGCTGACGAAAATAAAACGAGACTGCTAATAAAATTATTAACAAGCCCAAATTAACAAGCTGTCGCCGAAAAAATTTCATAAAAAATTTTAAAATTAAAAAATACTAACCGCAAAACGGGTGGCATCGTTATAATTGGCATTGCTCGGATCAATGCGAGACAAACCGACCTGCGTATTAAGACGGTCGAAATAGACGCGCGATATGTAGCCAGTTTTTTTAAAACAGCCACCAACCAAAAAACAGCTCCTAAAATCAAATTCACCTCCCTGACTCTCAATCATTTGCTTACTTTGCACTAAGTGGCTTAAGCCGTAAACTAACCAGGATTCTGGAGTTAAACCTTGTTCACCTTTATATTGATCGATTTGGAGTTGTTCAAGATAGGAATAGGATGATTGGCAAGCTTCTAATTGTTTTCGGCCATTAAAGGTTTTACCTTGACCTCGCTCTGGAAGGTCCGGCAAGTTTTCAATTAACAGGACTTGCCAGGCTTGGGTGGGTAAAAGCTCCTGTTTGGTTTTACTTTGGTAATTATTTTGGGTGAGGTAATTACTTTCGGAGGAGGGTTTAAGGAAATATACTAAATCCCCTGTGGCTTCGGCTTGGCTATAATCTTTAGCCCCGTCATCATCAATAAATTTTTTACCAATCTCTTTATTAAGCCCCAAGGGTTGATTTTGGGTGTCTAATAGTTCACCTCGCTGATGATGTTCCATTAGAGCTTGGTCATAAGCCTCTATTAGGGAACCTATTGGTAGACCAAAAGGAACCATAATTAGTTTAACAAAGCCTTGTGGAATTTTGGTTTCAAAAAAATCTCTTTTTTCTAGCATCATTTTTTCAATCTGTTCTAGGGTGGGTATGGGGTATTCTTTGTTATCGATTGCTTCAATACCTAATTCACCAGTGGCGAGGGTTTTTACTAAGCCAGCCTTAATAAGAACTTCTTTCTGGAATTCATATTGGGCTTCGATATTTTCCCAGGTTAATTCAGTGTTTTCTAACGGCCAAATGCTTTTTTGAAGTTCTTTAAATCCTTGCACTAATTTAGTTTTAGCTGTTCTGACTAAAACTAAGTCCTCTGTCTTGCCTGTTTGAGGCAGATTGGATAATTCCAAATCAAACTCTGCTTTGAGTTGTTTGAGGGAGGCTAGTTTGGTTGTGAGTTCTTTGCAGGATTGGGGCATATATGTTTATTTAAAGGATACTAACCGCAAAACGGGTGGCACTGCTGAAAGCGGGATAGCCCGGACTAACCTGATTCAAGTAGGCCCGCGCACCGCTACGGTCGAAAGCGGCGAATGGCACATTGCCAAATTCTTTAAAAAAACTATTAAGTAGATAACAAGGCTTACCCGAGTCTTCCCAGTCATCAATTACTTGGTTGGTTTGGGCTAAATGGGTTAGGGCATAAACTAGCCAGGATTCGGGGGTTAGACCTTGCTCACCCTTATACTGAGGGTCGGTTTGAAGTTGTTTAAGATAGTTATTGGGTGATTGGTTAGATTCTGGTTGCTGACGACCATTAACGGTTTTGCCTTTGCTTTCAGCTGGAAGGTCGGGCAAGTCTTCAAGTAGTAGGACTTGCCAGGCTTGGGTGGGCAGGAGTTCTTGTTTGGTTTTACCTTGGTGAGTAGTTTTGGAGTATGCTTGAGGGAAATACACCAAACCCCCTTTAGCTTCGGCTTGGGCGTATCTAGTCCAATCATCAATAGGCTCTTCCATGAGCTTTAAGGGTCTATTTTGGGTGTCCAAGAGTTTATCTTGCTGATGGTGTTTGGTTAAGGCGTTACCATAAGCTTTAATTAGGGAACCTATTGGCAGACCAAAGGGAACAAGGACTAACTTAACAAAGCCTTGTGGAATTTTAGTTTTTAAAAACTCTCGTTTCTCTAGCATCATTTCTTCAATCTGTTCTAGAGTGGGCATAGGGTATTCTTTGTTATCAATTGCTTCAATACCTAATTCGCCAGTGGAGAGGGTTTTAAGGAGGCCTGATTTTAAGAGAAGGTTTTTCTGGAATTCATATTGAACTTTAAGGTTTTCTTGGGTTAGTTCGGGGGTTTCTAGCCAGAGTTCGTTTTGGAGGTCTTGAAGGGTTTGGTTTAGGTTGGCTTTGATGTTTCTGATGAATATAAGGTCATTGGACTTTTTAGAGTCTGAGTTTTTAACTTTAGTCAATTCCAAATCAAACTCTGCTTTGAGTTGCTTGAGGGATTCTAATTTGGTGGTAAGTTCGGGGCAAAGTTGGGGCATAAAAATTATTTAATTAACAACGGCTCCTGCTAAAGATTTATCGCAATCACATTTAAATTCCGTAGGCCAATTTTTAATCATTTCGTAAATTAAAGTTTTAACTTTTTCGTTATTAACTTTAAAAACTTTCATTACTTCTTCCAAAGTTACCGGTTCAATGCCCGGCACCCCGGCTAAACCAGCATCATAATCCGTAATCAAGGCCAAACCACAAAAACCAATCGCTTGTTCTTTGGCTAAAATTACTTCGGGATACTGCGTCATGTTAATTACCTGCCAACCGTGCGAGGCAAACCAGCGACTTTCGGCCGTGGTAGAAAATCGCGGACCATTAATTACCACTACTGTGCCTTGCGGGTGAACGGCTATTTTTAATTCCTGACAAGTTTTAACTGCCAAGTCAGCTAACTGCGGACAATAAGGTTTGGCTCCGGCCACGTGAGTCACTTGCGGACCCTGATAAAAACTATCTTCGCGACCAACGGTGCGGTCTACAAACTGATCTAAAACCACAAAATCACCCGGCTTAATATCTGGCTGTAAACTACCCGCGGCGCAAGGAGAAATAATATGCTTAACACCCAACTGTTTAAAAGCCGCTAAGTTAGCTCGATAATTTATTTTGTGTGGCGGAATGGTATGCTTTTCTCCATGACGCGGCAAAAAGGCCACTGACTGGCCGGCAATTTTTCCTAAATGAATTTTAGCCGATGGTTCACCCCATTCAGTTTTGACTACTACTATTTCCGGATTTTCTAATAAATCATAAAATCCGGAACCACCAAAAATACCAATTTCCGCCTGTAAATTTTTTGTCATATTTATTTAAATAATGACTAATATTTAATCAAGGAATACACCTTATACCCCTTTAGCTTATCTTGACCATTTAAAAACGTCAAATCAATTAAAAAACCTAAACCCAGCACTTGACCGCCCAATTGTTCCACCAACTCCACGGTAGCTTTGGCGGTGCCACCGGTGGCCAGCACGTCATCAATAATTAAAACTTTTTCCCCGGGACTAATAGCATCTTGATGCATTTCTAAAGTGTTGGAGGCGTATTCCAGCTCATAATCCTTTTTTATAGTTGGCCGGGGTAGTTTACCGGGTTTACGCACCAATGCCACTCCACAGCCCAATTTATAAGCCACCGCCGAAGCTAGCAAGAAACCTCGCGCATCAATCGCTACTATTTTGGCCAAGGCTTGATCCAAATAAGGCTTAGCTAATTCATCTATTACTAATTTTAAGGCTTCGGGGTTTTGCAACATCGGCGTGATGTCACGAAAAGTGACCCCCACTTTGGGCCAATTAGGCACCTCTTTAACAAAATCTTTTAAGTCCATAAATTTAAACTAAATTATTTATGACGATTATTACGATAATAAAGTTGCCAAACCGTGATGATGATTAGAATAATTAAAACTGCTAAAAAAATCAACGGCTTTAAATATTTTAAATCAACCAAAATCGCATCTAAGTTTAAACTAAAATAATAACCTACGGTATTAACTATTATCACCCAGATAATTACGCCCAAAATATCTACTATAAAAAATTTACGCCAAGACATTCTGGTTAAACCTGCTACCACCGGCCCTAAAAAACGAAAGCCCAACATAAACCGCGAACAAAACACCGCTTTAATACTGTGTTGTTCCCAGCGTTCTTCCATTAACTCTAACCGCGGCACCGATAAGCCAATCAAATATCCCCATTTTTCCAAAAAAGTTCTGCCACCTTGCCGCGAAATTAAATAGGCCAAGTTGTTGCCCAAAACAATACCAAAAATACCCACAATAATACTACCAGAAAAACTAATAAACCCCGCCGCCGCTAAATAACCCAAAATTAATAAAACCACTTCTTCCGGCAAGGGCAGGCCAAAACTTCCGGCTACCAACGCCACAACTGAGGTTAAATAGGTAAACTGCCCTAAAAATAAAATTACCACATCAAACATAAAAATCTTGACCGCTTTTATTTATTAACTTGCTTTTGCCATTTTAAATAACTTTCAATAAACGATAATAATTCTCCATCCAAAACCTTACCCACTTCTGAGACTTCAAACTTGGTGCGATGATCTTTAACCATTTGATAGGGTTGCATAACATAAGAACGGATTTGATTACCCCAAGAGCCGGCTAAGTGCTCGCCTTGCACTTGCTGTTTTTCCGCCTGTTTTTCTGACCAAGCTAATTGGTGCAGCTTAGCCCGCAAAACTTTTAAAGCATTTTGCCGATTTTGTTCTTGCGATCTTTCGCTTTGAGATTTGACCACCAAGCCCGAAGGCAAATGCCTGATTCTAACGGCCGTACTAACTTTATTAACATTTTGCCCGCCCTTGCCGCCAGCCCGAAACATTTCAATTTCTAAATCCTCCGGCTTAATCGTTACCGCTTCTAATTCGGCCAACTCTGGCAAGGCTTCCACTAACGCAAAAGAAGTATGACGCATTTTTTCCGCATCAAACGGCGAAATACGCACTAACCGATGCACTCCTGCCTCCGCTTTTAAATAACCGTAAGCATAATGACCAACTACTTCTAGTACCACGCTTTTAATCCCCGCCTCATTGCCTCGCGACTCATCGATAATTTGTACTTGCCAATCTTGATTTTCGCAAAAGCGTAAATACATCCGTAATAACATTTCCGCCCAATCTTGAGCTTCCACCCCACCGGTTCCGGCATGAATTGCTAAAATCGCATTATGGCTGTCATATTTTTCATCAAACAACACCAAAAACTCCAACTTAGCAAACTGCGCCGTCAATTTAGTTAATTGCGTAGTTATTTCTAATTGGAGTGCTTCATCGCTGGCTAATTTAACTTCTTGAGACAACGCCAATAATTCTTCAGTTTGTTGCTTAAGGTTTTGCCAAGTAGTTAATTCTTTTTGTAAATCCGCTAATTTTTGTTGGACTGCCCGAGCCTCATTTTGCTTAGACCAAAAATCAGGCCGGGCGGCCTGGGTTTCTAAGCCTTTAATTTCCTCAACCGTTTGGTCCAGGTCAAAGTAACCTCCAAGTCTTTGAGATCTTGTCGGACAACTCACTGATTTGCTTAGTTAGTTCAGTCATAATTTATCTGATTATACCAAGAAAAATTACTCTTGACAATCAATAACCAAAAGAGTATAAATATAACAATAAAATAAAAAGGAGGAATGTTTTAATGAACGGAAATGATTTACGAAAACTTTTTGATGGCGCTTTAAGCCTGGATAAAAAAGCACAATCTAAGCCAAGAAAAACTAGATATAAAAAAAATCAACCCCTAGACGAGATTGTGTCTGGTATATTTTTCAATCTGAAACTTGGCTGCCAAAATGAAAAAGTCTGCCAAGCAGCAAAATCTATCTTTGAAAAAACAAAAAAGGATTTGATTCAAATTACGGTTAGTGGTGATTGGCAATTTTGTATAGAAAAAAACCGTCATGTCAGCAACGGATTTCTTCCTGGGTCTGATTATTATGAGCCAGTCTTAAAATACAAAGGCCTAACCATCAGAATAAACCATTTTCGCGAATGCGACGATGGAAAGTTAAAAGAAATAATAAAATTACTAGCACCTTATCAAAAGGACAATATACTGATTAAGGGTATAAAAAAAGCTAAAAAAATCTGACTAAAAATCAAATCGGTTCCCAAATTAGGAACCGATTTTTTGTTGCTTACAAATCTATTTTTGATTAAGAATCTGATTTAGATTGAGACCTTTTAAATCAATTTGGTTTAAATTTAAACTTTTAAATCCGCTATTAAATTGCGAGGCTTGCTGTAAGGCCTGTTGATAAGGTGAAAGCATTTTTTGCACCAAGGGCGGTAAATACCAATACATCGCCACCAACAACAAAATCCAAAAAAATAATTTAGCCACCGTATAAGACTTTTGCCAAAAAATCCAACGGTTAATTTTATGCACCCGTTTATCAATTTGTTTAGTTAAAACCAAATTTTCGGCTAATACTTGTTCTAACTTAACCACTTTAGCCGTTAACTCTTCTGACCCCACTAATCCTGACTCATTATTTTCTAGGCCCATATTAAATTAAAAAATTAATTAAAAGTCTTACTACCTAAAATAATTATAACAAAAAAATTACCAAATTTAAAGATTAGTTCTCACCTCGCAGTGTTTAACTAAGGGCTGGGCCACCGCTTGAAATTCGGCCAATTCGCTTAGCGTAAAACTATTTTTAGCTGGTTTAAATTTTTGATCAACCAAACTACCGGGACAAATAAAATTTTGCAAATAATAAACCGGGGCCCCGGCAATTAGTTTCGCCATTTGTTTCACGTCTTCAATTTTATGCAAACCCGGTACTAAAGTGCTGCGAAATTCTACTATCACCTCGGGACTGGTTGCTTGCCAGGCCAATAATAATTTAATTGATTCTTTAATTTTTTTAGTGGCTATAGTTTTGCCAACTACCTTAGTATATTTAGCCAAGGGCGCCTTAATGTCCATTGCTACATAATCCACTAATTTTTTTTCAATCAACTGCCGTACTACTTCTGGTTTTAAACCATTGGTATCTAATTTGACCGCGTAACCAAGCTTTTTTAATTGCTGACAAAAACTCTTTAAATCTTTTTGCACCGTCGGCTCGCCCCCACTAATACAAACCCCTTCTAAATAACGCCGGCGACTAGCCAAAAAATCCAAGACTTCCGTTTGGCTTAATAATTTAGCCTGCTTAATTACTTTGGGTTTAACCAATTGCGGGTTATAGCAAAAACGGCAGGCGAAATTACAGCCTGCCGTAAATACTGTGGCGGCTACTTTGCCCGGAAAATCCAGCAAAGTAACCTTTTGTAAACCACCAATTAGCATATTTTTTTGTCCGCCAACTGCTCATCAAAATTTTGGCGATCCACAAATTCTGCCTGCTTGCCGTCGTTCCATTGCGAGACTGGACGAATGTAACCGACCACTCGTGAATAAACTTCACAAGGAGTCCGCTCCGCTTTAAGTTGATTATCCATAAATTTGTTTAAATTATTAATTAAATTTTTAATTTAGCAACTTGTTCCTTTTCTACATAACCAATTTCGGCATCACACGCCGGACAATATTTGTGTTCTCCGGCCAAATAGCCGTGCTTATGACAAACTGAAAAAGTTGGGGTTAGCGTAAAATAAGGCAAATGAAAATTTTCGGCAATTTTCTTAACCAGCTTTCTCGTACTAATTACCGAGGGCATTTTTTCTCCCAAAAATCCATGCAAAACGGTGCCACCAGTGTATAAGGTTTGCAGTTTATCCTGTTTTTCTAAGGCTTCGAAAATATCGTTAGTAAAATTAACCGGCAATTGCGTGGAATTAGTATAATACGGCGCTGTGCCGGTTTTCTGATAAGCCTTTTCATTAGACACTATAATATCCGGATATTTTTCTTTGTCTTTTTTAGCAAACCGATAAGTTGTGCCTTCACCCGGCGTTGCTTCTAAATTATATAATTCATTATCATCACCCTGATACTGCTTTAATCGTTGCAACATAAATTGCATAATTTCTTGGGCCAAGGCCTCACCTTCTTTGGTGGTAATATCTTTTTTGAGAAAATTTAACAACAACTCATTCATCCCTAAAATACCGATGGTGTTAAAATGATTCTTCCAATATTCACCAAACCGTTCTTTAATACCCGATAAATAAATTTTAGAATACGGATAAAGTCCCGCTTCGGTAAACTTTTCTAACATCTGTCTTTTAATCTGCAAACTTTGTCTGGCCAAATCCATCAGCCGACCAATCCGATTAAGCACCTCTTCTTTGGATTTAGACAAATAACCAATCCGCGGCAAATTAATAGTCACCACCCCAATTGAACCGGTTAACGGATTAGCCGCAAATAAACCACCGCCCCGTTTACGCAATTCGCGGTTATCCAACCGTAAACGACAACACATTGATCGGGCATCATCCGGGCTCATTTCAGAATTGATAAAATTAGCGAAATAAGGTAAGCCATATTTAGCCGTCATCTCCCAAATTTTATCTAGTTTAGGATTTTCCCAAGCAAAATCTCGGCCAACGTTGTAAGTTGGAATCGGAAAAGTAAACACCCGGCCTTTAGCGTCACCTTCAATCATTACTTCCGCAAAGGCCTCATTCAACAGATCCATTTCCGGCTGAAAATCCTTATATTTATCCGTTCGGGGCAAGCCACCAATCACCACAAATTCATTGCCCAAAGTTTTTGGAGCGGTTAAATCAAAAGTTAAATTAGTAAAAGGCGTTTGAAAGCCAACTCTGGTTGGCACATTCATATTAAACACAAATTCCTGTAAGCCCTGTTTAACTTGTTTATAATCTAAGTTGTCATAACGAATAAACGGTGCTAATAAAGTATCAAAATTAGCAAAAGCCTGGGCCCCCGCCGCTTCCCCTTGTAAAGTATAAAAAAAGTTAACCACTTGTCCTAAGGCAGTACGAAAATGTTTAGGTGGTTTAGATTGCACTTTGCCCACTACCCCACCAAAACCCCGACGCAATAAATCTTGCAAATCCCAACCGCAACAATAAACCGCTAAAATTTGTAAATCATGTAAATGAAAATCAGCTTCATTATGCGCCTCACGAACTTCGGGTGGATAGATTCTTTGCAACCAATAATGGGAAGAAACCGCCGAAGAAACGTGATTATTTAAACCTTGCAAAGAATAACTCATGTTAGAATTTTCTCTAACCAACCAATCTAATTTAGATAAATAGCCTTCCATTACATCATCCGAATTAATCAAGGAAGCAATTTCACGCAAACGAGCATGTTGTTCGCGATACAAAACATAAGCCTTGGCCGCCGCAAACTGTTTACTCTTCATTAAAACTTGTTCCACTACATCTTGCACTTCCTCTACGGCCGGAATAGACCTGGGATGAAAGCGCTGATTAATTTCTTCCGCCACTTGTAAAGCTAGCTTTTCGGCATGCTTGCCATTTTTTTCGTCTACTGCCCGCAAGGCCTTGCTAATCGCTTGGCTAATTTTGCTCTGGTCGAATTCTACAATCTGACCGTCGCGTTTTCTAATCTTTTCAATTTTGTTTTTCATAGAAGGACTAACTTATATTAAACTGTAATTATTTTTTCTTGGCATTCTTTTTGCCATGATTGCTTAATAAATTATTTAATTCCTTTAAAAAAGCCTTAGCATCTTTAAACGACTGATAAACTGAGGCAAACCGGATGTAAGCCACTTGATCAAACCGACGCAAATGTTTCATAATAATATCGCCAATTTGCGCCGTGGTAATTTCACCACTTTTAACTTTAATTTGAATATCCCGTTCAATCGCCGAGACTAATCGCTTAAAAATATTAACCGTTACTGGGCGTTTTTCCAAAGCTTTACGTAAGCCATTAACAATTTTTTCTCGATTGTACGGTTCTTTACTACCATCTCTTTTAACTACCGCTAAATCTAAAATTTCAACCTCTTCATAAGTAGAAAACCGAAAATTGCAACGCAAACATTGGCGACGACGACGCGTGGTTAAACCTTCTTCCGTTTCACGGGAATCGGTTACTTTGGTTTCAGGATAATGACACACCGGACATTTCATAATTTTTGGCTAAATAAAAAAGCAGGCACGACAAGGAAATAATCTGACTGCAATTAAATACAAAACAAAGAACAAATCCCCGTAACTAGCTAGCCTTAATCTTGCTTTTAAGCTATTTCAGCCAAAAAGGCCTATCTACCACTTATAGTATTGATACTATTAATTTTACTACTATCCCTGGTAGTGTCAACCCCAAAAAAAACCACAAAAATAAGGGTCTTTTAGTAAATAAAAAATACTGTGGATAAGTCTATTAATTAAATCAAAAAAACTTTGGATTTACAATCCAAAGTTTAGCAACTTTTTAAGAAATTAAACTTATTCCATCTTCTTCCGGATAAAAGCCGGAATACCTAAATCCTCTTCTTCATTAATTACGGGCTTTTTAGGAGCAGGTATGGTGATTTTTTCATTTTTTCTAAAACTTATTAGTGGTTTTTTAGCCGTTGCCTGAATTGGTGTATTAATCGTCTCAGTTATTGCTGCTACCGCTGGTTTTTCGGGTATTGGTTGATTAAAAATGCGATTAGATAGATAACTGGGAACAAAGCCTTCATTAGGCCGTTCTTTTTTAAACTCCGAGAAGCCCGTAGCAATCACAGTAATCTTCATTTCGTCCTTTAGGCTTTCATCAATTACCGCACCAAAGATAATCTTAGCGCCGCCATCGGCATTTTCGGTAATAATTCTGGCTGCTTCATTGACTTCGTGCATTGACATATCACTACTACCGGCAATCGTAAACAAAATACCTTTCGCGCCATCGATAGAAATTTCCAACAAAGGCGAAGCCACCGCCGCCTTAGCCGCCTCAAGGGCCCGATTATCACCTTTGGCCCGACCAATACCCATTAAAGCTGTGCCCGCGCCTTGCATAATAGCAGCTACATCCGCAAAATCTACATTAATTAAACCGGGCATAGTAATTAACTCAGAAATTCCCTGTACCCCTTGACGCAAAATCTCATCACAAATTTTAAAAGCTTCAGTTAAAGGAGTTTTTTTATCCACAATTTGTAATAATCGATCATTAGGAATAGTTACGATAGCGTCAACTTGTTCCATTAATTCTTGTAAACCCTTTTCCGCAATTTGCATCCGTTGTGCCCCTTCAAAGGTAAAAGGCTTAGTAACCACTGCCACTGTTAAAGCTCCCGCTTCTTTAGCTAAAGATGCTACCAATGGAGCGGCCCCGGTACCGGTTCCACCACCCATGCCACAAGTAATAAATACCATATCCGCTCCTTTTAAGCTTTCTCGTAATTCATTTTGATTTTCTTCAGCTGATTGTCGGCCCATTTCTGGATTCATACCTGCCCCTAAGCCTCGCGTGGTGGTTTTGCCAATATGAATCTTAACTGGAGCCAAGGCTGAGTGCAAGGCTTGGACGTCGGTGTTGACCACTAAAAACTCCACTCCTCTAATTTTAGCCTGGACCATTCGATTAACTGCTGAACTACCCGAGCCGCCAACGCCGACTACTTTTATTTTTGCAAAGGTTTCAATGTCTGGTTTTACTTCCGCCATATATATTTTTTGAAATTAAAATGTAAACTTAAGACCAAAAAGATTTTAGCCACTTCTTCGCTTGTTCGGGTACGCTCTGCCAATTGGTTAGCTTGCTGAAATTACCCTGTACACTTCCTTGACGTTCAGCTTGTTCACCCCATAATACCAAGCCCGTGGCTGTAGTATAAGATAGGTCGTTAACTTTATCAATAGCTGAAGAAATGTTAACCGGCAGACCCAAAGTTGCTGGCAACCGTAATTTTTTCTTAGCGGCTAATACTAAATTTGGCAGCTTAGAACCACCGCCAGTTAAAATTACTCCCGCCGGCATCATCCCTGAACGTTGAATCTTTTTTAACTCTTTATCAACTTTTTCAAAAATTTCTTCAACCCGAGCTTCTATAATTTCGGCGGTATATTTTTTAGAAAAAGACCCCTCTTCGTTACCACCTACCTCACTAAAGAGTATTTCTTGACCACGCTTGCCAGTTTCTAAGTTAACCGCTGAACCAAATTCAATCTTAATCCGTTCCGCCGTATCAATTGAAGTACGTAAACCAATGGCAATATCCGAAGTTATATGATCCGAACCTAACGGTAAAATCGCGGCATGTAAAACATCACCTTCTTCAAACACTACCAAACTGGTAGTTGAACCACCAATATTTACTACTACCGCACCTAATTCTTTTTGTCGCGGCGTAATCACTACTTCCGCTCCCGCTAAAACTCCCAAAACTACTCCCCGAACATCCAAGCTAGTGCGATATACCGCTTTAGTTAAATTTTTAATCTGTGAGGTTAGGCCTTGAATGATTTGAGCCTCAACCTCTAACCGAATTCCCGTCATACCAATCGGATCTTTAATGCCGCTTTGATTATCTACTGTAAAAGACCGTGGAATAACGTGCAAAATTTCATAATTAGGTGGACTAGCAATCGCTTGAGCTGCCTCTAAGGCTCTTTCTACATCTGTTTCTCTAATTTCACCGTCACTTTTAGAAACCGCCACCACCCCTTTGCTTTCTTGAGAAATGATATGACTGCCAGAAACCCCTACCCAAGCATTAGTCAAAGAAAAACCCACCATCCGTTCAGCTTTTTCTAAACAGGCAGAAATTGAGGAAACCGCATCTTCAATGCTAGTAATCATGCCCTTATTAATACCAAAAGCCGGCGCTTCAGCAGCTCCAATAATATGTAATTTCTCTTCGGGACGACTTTTTTGGCCTACCACCAAACGAATACTGGAAGAACCAACGTCCAGACCACAAATTATTTTTTCTTTTGGCATAAACTTCTATTAAAAAGATTATTCGCTAGACTATTATAACAACTTTGGCTAATTTTTTCAATTTTTTGCCTACTTATTCAGCTTAAAACTTTTAACTACCGCCAACAAGGTTGTTTTATAATCAGCTAAAGTTTTAGTTCCAATACTTTCGCTAAATATATACATCTTTTGCGGGATGCCACCGATTGCTTCAGTTAAACCCAAATACAAATTCAAGCCGTCTAAACTTCTCACCCCCGAAAATTTATTTAAACTGACTTTCTCGATTTTTTCAGCCTTAATTCCTGGTACTAATTTTAAATACCAAGCCAAAATTGTTAGTTGCTCCTTATTTTCTTCGGTAGCTAAAGTAATTATTTCCCCGGCCGGTGAGATAAAACTAACACCCAGATTATCTTTATTTTCTTGCACTTCCCAACCAGCTGGATAATTTAAAGTATAAACATTATTACTATAAACTTTAAATAAATTATCTTGCACTAAAGTTTTACTAATTGACAAGGGTGAATAGCCACCAATTAATTCTTCTCCGTCTAGATAACCATCACCGTCCGTATCGGGTTTATAAGGATTAGTGCCATATAATTTTT
>JBAYJR010000012.1:0-25200 GCA_041665005.1 Candidatus Buchananbacteria bacterium | reverse complement strand
GTCAACTTATACCACTACCACTCAAGCCACCTCCACGGTTGGTTATGTCGCTGATCATCTTAAAGTTGCTACCACTACCGACAATGGTTACAAATTGGCAGTCGGAGGTGCTGCTTACTTTGCTGGCGACACTTACACCCAAGGCAACGCCACGACTACGGGTGCTTTACGTGTTGCCACATTAAATGTTAATGGCGACGATGTCACCGATATTACTGGTTCAGGTTTAACTTTGTCTGGTGGGGCGCTAACGGTAACTGGTTTTGCTCCGACTGGTTATGCTGGCGCTTGGCAAGCTTTAACCGGCAATATTTTAACGCCTACTTCTACTGGTGCCGGCATCTTAGTGAATGCCGCTTCCTCAACGATTACACAATTAATGGTTAATAACGCTACCACTACCAGTTCATTAAATGTTGGTTCAAATTTTACTGTCAAAACAGATAGTGGATTCACTGGAGTGGGAACAATGGCGCCGACTTCTATTTTTGAAGCTATTGCTTCGGCTAGTTCTAATCCAGTAAAAATCTCCGCCGCCGCCAACGCTGATGGACTTTGGCTTTGGGCGGATGCAAATAGTTCTTATATTCAATCAAATGTAAATAACTTAGTATTACAAACTGCTAGAGCGGGGGATGATATTATTTTTAATGGCAACTCTATTGAGGCAATGAGGGTAGATGCTACTACTAATTATCTGGGTATTGGTTTAAGTAATCCCACTTCTACTTTGTCAGTTGGCGGTTCATTAGCGGTTTGGGGTGGAACCAGTAATGTTTTTACGGTTAGCACGGCTGGTAATGCGACAACTACCGGACGGCTAGTAGTTGGTGCTACTAATCCTACTACTAATGATACTTTATATGTAACAGGGAATGCATACATTTCTGGCTTAGCCACCACTACCGGAAATACCACCTTACAAAGTAGTGTCTATATTAAAGATGGAAAACTTGGTGTTGGTAGTCAGGCGCCAGTTGGTAGGTTAGATCTGACTAATGCCGCCGCAGTTTATGGTATAGATAACCCTTATATTTCTGAAATGTACGGCACGACCAATATTTTTAGACAATATATGGACGCTAGTTGGAATACAATTTTAAAAAGTTATATAGGTTCAGGAAATGGCAATATTATTTTAGACTCAGCGGGAAACGTTGGTGTAAAACTTACCAGTGCCACTTCTACTTTATCTGTTAACGGTTCGTTAGCGGTTTGGGGTGGGGCCAGTAATGTTTTTACGGCTAGTAATTCTGGTGCTACCACCACTGGTTCACTAAAAACCAACGAGGCCACTATTGGCACTTTGACTGGTCTACTTAAGGCGTCTACCGGGGTGGTTGGGACCGCCACGGCAGGTGTAGATTATGGTTTGCCGGGAACGGCGGGGATGTGGGAAACTTTTGCCACTAATGTTATTCGGCCAACTTCTACGACCGCTGGAATTTTAATCAATGCCGCTTCGTCGACGATTACTAATTTAGTAACAAACAACGCTACCTCCACCCGTTTAGTAGTTGGCACTACCAATCCCACCACTAACGATGCGCTATATGTTGGTGGAAATTCTTATATTTCTGGCAACGCTACTACTACCGCCAGTGCTTCGGCTAATCGTTTTACGGCCGGCACTAATGCGGCGGATAATATTTTATATAATGGTTTACTAACCAACACCGCTTATTCTTCCGCTTATGGCGTTAATACTCAAGTGACTAATTCAGCTGGTGCTTGTTCGGGAACGGCTAGTGCTTGTTCTACTTGGAACTCTAACGGAACAACTTGCGCTACTCAAACTGGTTGTTCGTTTACTGCTTTTAATTGTGATGGTGCTTCTGCTCAGACTTGCGCCACTTGGAATGGTGAACAGGCCGGTTGTACAGCCGTTGGTTGTAATTATGATGGGAGTAGCGAATATTGTCGTTCTGGTGATGCTGCCCAATATGATGGCGCAGGAGGTGATTGTGTCTCCGCTGGTTATTCTTGGGATGATGGAAATCTGATTTGTTTTGGTGGTAATAGACCTTCTTGTTCAGAAATTACCGACTCCTATGGTTGCTCTATAACAAACTGTTCTTATACACCAGCATCTTGTTCAGGAACTCACGCCGCTTGTTCAACTTATACTTATGCTCAATGTTCAGCTCAGCAGTCTTGTGCTTGGACGGGTCAAGGCTCAACTTATGGCATAAATGTTTCGGCGGTTGGTCAGACTTCAGGGACTGCTTATGGAATTTATGCCTCGGCTAGCGGGGCGACTACAAATTGGGCGGGGTATTTTAATGGCAATACAAACATAACCGCTGATTTGTTAGTTGATACTGATACTTTAAAAGTAGATTCCGCTAATAATCGGGTGGGTATTGGCACGGCCAGTCCGTCCGCTCAATTAGAAATATCGAGCGGTTCTAGTTATTCTCGTTTTGATAACTCATCTTTAAGTATGTCAGGTAGTAATTCAGTGACTCCATATCTTAAAGCAAATGGCACTGGCGCGGCCTATCTTTTAATGTTACAAAAGAGTTCTAGCACGGTATTCGGCGTTGACTCTAACGGCAATACTACTTCAACCGCGAGTATTAAAACGGCTCGTTTGGCTGTCGGAACAGCTAATCCAAGTGATTCTAGTATTTTAAATGTGGTAGGAACTGGAGCGGGAACCGCCGCTTCAATAAGCGGTGGCAGTCAAACCGCTAATACCGATACCAGGGGATTGTATGTTACAAAAGATATAAATTATAACGGATTTGGGGGAATTAATATTGGGATTAATTCTTATATGACATTAAGTAATTCCGATAACCATCCGATTGATAGTTATTATGATACTTTTAGTGCTAATATTTTTTCGCAAACTTATTCATCGGGTGTTGGTAAAACCCACGCCTCTAATAAAAATTATTCATCTATTTTTTATTCAAATACTGACAGCACCACGGCTTGGACAAATTTAATGGGTTATGATTCGTTGGTATTTGATTATGGTGTTGGCAAGCGACCAACTAATACTAATTTTTATGGCTATAGAAGCGGTGGAACTTATATGGAAGGTAATAAAGGTTGGTTTGCTTCTACCACAAATATGTATCATTTTTATGTAAAAAATCCCACCTTAGGCGGGGGCACAATTCAAAATCAATATGGTCTTTATGTTGAAAACTTAACCATGGCTTCGTCTACTAATTATGCAATTTATGTGGCGGGTGGTAACAGTTATTTTGGTGGTGATGCTACTACTACCGGCAATTTGACGGTTTCTGGCAGAATTGCTTTAGGCGGGGCCTCGATGAATTCTACCTCTACTTTAAATGTTCAGGGTGCAACCATGCTCAACGGCAATGCTACTACTACTGGTCACGTAGTGATGAATGGAATGGATCAGGCAATTGCTGCCGCCGGCGCTTTAACCGCGGTTTGTATTGATGCTAACGGTCAGTTAAAGAAGGGTACTACAACAACCGGATCTTGTGTTACTGCTGCGCATATTTCTGAACGTATTAATGTTGCTTCCAGTACTTCTCCGGTGCTTGATGGCTCGGTCGTGGTGTCAGACCCTAATCAGGACGAGACGGTCGCTTTAACTACTAAACAATATGATCATAGTGTGGTTGGGGTGGTGGTTAGTGAAGACAATGCTGGTTTTGTAATTGGTGGTATTGGTAATAGCTATCTAACCTTAGCTGGCCGGATTGGCGTGTTGGTGACTGGTAAAAATGGTGCTATTCATCGCGGAGATTTAATCACTACTTCTGATATACCGGGTTATGGTATGTTGGCTACAGCCAAGAATTCAGGTATTTATGCCACCGCCTTACAAGATTTTAAACCGACCACTCCGGAGGCTACCGGTAAGATTTTGGCTTATATCAACATTAATCCCTCATTAGAAACTGCAGACACAGTTGGCAGTTTACAAGTTTCTACAACCACACCGGAGATAGAAGCTTTAAGTCAAACACCAATTGTGGTGCGTCAGGATTATGATTTTTATGGCACTATTACGGTTTATGGAGAAGCTAATTTTGTGGCGGCGGTTACCTTCAAAAAACATGTTTATTTTAATGAAGATACAGCCGGTTCGCTTAGTTTAAAGGAACAGGCGACTAGCAGTGAGGTTTTGTTTAAAGAGCCTTATGCGGTTATTCCACATGTGGTAGTTACTCCTCAACAGGAATTACCTAACCGTTCATATTGGGTGAGTGACAAAACGGTTAGCGGCTTTAGGGTTAATTTGTCACCAACTATGGCTACTACTACGGTCTTTGATTGGATTGCTTTGGCCGTACAAAGTGACGCTCAGGCTTTGCCCCCAGTAGAAATAACCGTAGAAGTTATTTCTCCAGGGGATGTCAGCGGTGGTTCGGGGAATTCCACTAGTACCGATGAGAGTATTATTAGTAGCACTAGTACGCCGCCGGTGCAGGGCGGTGATACTACTACACCAGCCACCACTAGCACTGATCAGGTAATTGTTGAGCCAGTCAACCCGCCGGTTACGGATCCAGTTTTGCCGGTAATTGTTGAGGATACCAGTGGCTCGCCACCAGTAGTTGATATAGATAATACAGCCAGTCCGACGGTGCAAGTTGATCCTGGGACTGTTCCGGTTACACCATAATTTTAATTTAAAAAATTCGGCTAAACCAATAAAAAATACCTCATTTTAGGATGGGATATTTTTGTAGAAAAATTTTTTTGTTAATCAAATAAAATTATCAAACCGGCTTAAAGAGGTCTCGGCCTAAAAAATAAACAACCACCAAAGATAATAGGCTAACTAACCAAAAAGGAACTACTAGTCCTTTAGGGTAGGATTTGAGTAAATTATCAGTTTGCTTGTTAAGTAATAAAACCAACCGGTTTTCTTGTAGGACGGGGTAAAAATTTTCATTTAGTTCCGTGGCTAAGGCTTGGGAGTAATAGTTGTTATATTCAACCCCGGCCTTTAGTTGAGTGTAGTCAGCAATAATCGCTTTAACATTAATAAGAGGCACTAGAGTTTTAGGTATCTCGTCTTCGGTGGTGTTTCTAATTCTTAATAACCCGCCGGCAATGGTGCTACGATTAGCTAAAGCGCCAAAGTAATCATTCATGGTTAGTTGTGTTACGTCTTGGCCGTAAAGTGATCCGAGCAGCGGGGTAGCAACCGCAACAATATCAGTTGGGTTGGTAGTGGCAATAAGTTTCTTAATAATTTGCTGTGGCATGATTTCACCAAAAACATCCACCATTTTTTGGGGATAATTAGGAAAGGTAGCTAATCTAGTTAGGGTGGTGTGTTCAAAATTGATTATTTTTTTTCCAGCGAGATTAAGGGTGGGGTTAAAAAATATCAGGATTAAAAGAGTTACCAGGTAGACTAAGATTGGTTTGTAATTTTTTAGGTTGACAAAATAATTAAGGATAAAAGATAAACCTAAGGCTGCTAACAAACTTAGGGGATACCAGGCATGGATGTTTAAAAAGCGGTCGGGATAAGTTAAGGCAATTGGCACCATGGTTAAAAACCACACGGTGCTAACTATAAAAAGAAAGTAATTACCAGGGGGTTGATCGACTAAAGATAAGCGATAAATTTTTATTTTTTTAAAATATAAAAAAATAGTGAGTATTGCCAAGATCATTGGCAGTAAAAATATTTTTAAATTTTGGTACAAAACAGTAGCGGATTCAATCGGGCCAAAGGCGCCAGAATGTAAATAGTTTATATTGGTTATTAAATGCAATAGGTAGGGTAGATAAAGAGTGTAAGCGCAGAGTAAAATTTTTTTAATATTTTGGCGAAAAGTCGGTAGTAACCAATAAAGTATGAATAGCGTAATGGCAGCCAGGTGCCCTAATTCTAAGTGGGAATAAAAAGCGAGGCTTAAAAAAATTATCGCGCTAGTAACTTTGTTTTTATATAAGGCGCCAAAAGTTAATAAGCTAAAAGTCAGCGCTAAAACCGCCGGCCAGACGAGAGTGTTTTTCATAAAACAATCCAGTGAGATTAAATTGATCAGCAAGGCCAGCAAAGCGAATTTAGAATTAACAATTTTTTTAGTAACCGACCAAAAAGTAAAAAGAATAATTGGGTTAATTAATAGAGAAAAAAATCTAATTACTTGTTCTGGTGCTAAGCCGATTTTTAAAATCAGCGCTAAAATAAGATGAGTCAGGGGCGGGTAGAGTAGCGGCCGGCCAGTGGGTGCAAATTCCCAAAAATCCCAAACGGTGACCCCGCCAGCTCGGTTAAAACCATTAGCCGCCGCTAAATGAAAAGAGGGGTCAGTAAACATAGGGGGAAATAGAAAATATTTATTTAAAGAAAAAATTATCAGTACTACTAAAACAGCCAGTGCCACCAAGCTCCAGACCTCAAGGGTTATTTTTTTATTTTTTATTTTAATCATCTTGTTATTTATTTTTTTAATTATACCTTATTCTAGAGCTTAACAGTATAGTACATTTTTGTTAGTTATTGACAAAGATTAATAAATGTGCTATAATGTAAATATTGATAATAAAACAAGGAGGAATTATATCATGCCTAGAGCGTTGCATTTTTCACATCCAAATCTTGCTGAAGTAGGCGAGATTAAGGCTCGGTATATACTTTTGACGATGTTGGCTGTCCTACTTACTATTGTTATGGTGTTGTATATGCAACACTATAATGAGGTTAATTTTGCTGTAGAGCAGTTTCGTTATTGGTACACCGAGCGCCCGATTGTCGTTGCAAGGCCTGTGTTAACAGAGAAATACCCCGACGGTATTTTAATTTATATTAAAAACCAGTGGGGTTACGATCTAGTAATTTTCCGTCAAGCTAGAAAAGACGGAAAAAATCAAGGGTTGGCAACGGTGTCTGCCACCAAGGCGGAGGGGTTAGTGCTGTTTACCCCTACCACCACCGCTCCTTATCATACAAATATAAATGACAACACCGATTGGTCAACCTGGCAAGCAAGATTTGCCAGTGTCCGGCCCAAGAAGTAGTTGTCTAATTTCTACCCCAATTAATTTAATTGGGGTAATTTTTTTTGCATTATTTTGTTAATATAAAGTCCTCGCCGCAAGCGAGGGTTTTTAAATTTTAGCCGTTAGAATCTTTTGTTAAATTATTTTTTTAGTCGTCTGATTAATTGCAAAAGCTCTTTTCTTTTTAGGTTTAATAATTTTTGGCTGTTAGCTTCTAAATTTATTCTTAGCAGTGGTTCGGTGTTAGAAGGCCTAACATTAAACCACCAGTCGGGATATTGCACGGTTAAGCCATCTAGCCAATCGGTTTTACCAGTAGAATATTTTTGGGCTAATAATTTAATGATCACCGTTTGGTTTTTGGCGGGTAAAGTAATTTCGGGACTTTGGTAGTAAGGATTTAGTTTTTTGACTAAGTGAAATAGTTTTTGGTTTTGTTGGCTTAATAATTCTAAAACCATTAAAAAAGTAATTAAGCCGGAATCAGCGTAATAGTTGGTTTGCCAATAAAAATGTCCTGAGCTTTCACCGCCAAAAACTGCTCGATGCTTTCGCATCAAAGGTTTAATCAAAGAATGCCCGACCGGCGTTCTAATTGCTTTACCGCCAAGTTTAGTAATTAATTCCGGTACCGCCCAAGAAGTATTGGCATTGTATAAAATCGTTTGCTTAGCGGATTTGTTTAATAATTGGGTAACAATTAACAACATTGTTTCACTGCCAGACAAAGTTTGGCCTTGTTCGTCCACCAACACGAGGCGATCAGCATCACCATCAAAAGCTACGCCAAAATCCGCGTGGTTTTTTTTAACCGCTTGTTTTAGTTGTTTAAGATTTTGCGGTAAAGCGGGATTAGGTAAGTGGCCCGGAAAATTGCCGTCTGGTTGCCAGTTTAAGGGGATTAAAGTAACTGGTAGTCTAGTTTTTAAAAGTTTTAAAATTGGTCCGACTGAGCCATTACTCGCATCCACCACGATTTTTAGTTTTTTTAATTTTTTAGCTTTAATAAAACTTAATAAATATTTAGTAAAGGCGGTTTGGTAATTTTTTTGATTAATTTTTTGGTCGGTAGTTTTAAAATCTTTGGCGTTGGTAATTAGAGTCGCCATTTCTTTTAAACCCGACTGGTAACTTAGAGGAATAGCTTGTTTTTGGCAAAATTTTAGTCCATTATATTGTGGGGGATTATGTGAAGCGGTAATCATGATTCCGCCGGCGTAATTAAATTTGCCAACCACAAAATAAAGTTGGTCAGTGGAAACCAAGCCGATGTTAGTTATTTTACTACCAGCTGCTAACACTCCTTGGGCGGCGGCCCAAGCTAAAGCGGGGGAGGATAATCTGGCGTCATAACCCAGAGCAATGGTTTTGGCTTTAAGATATTTAACTAAAGACCAGCCTAACCAAAAGGCGTCGTTGGTAGTTAATTCTTGCGGATAACGACCGCGTACGTCGTAGGCTTTAAAAATTTTAGGATTAATTTTGGGCATCTTGGTTATCGGGATTTTTGGGGCTAAGCCAGGGTTTGATTAAGGCGCCCCAGGCCAAGCTAATCGCTAAGAGACTAATTAGCCAGCCAATGATTGGTAAGCTGATTAGAAAAATTAAAACTACGCCACCGACAATTAAAGTGGGCAAGGGTTTGATGATAGTTAAAGGTTTAGCTAGATAACTGATAATTATTTCGCCTAAGGCTAGTGCGGCTAGAACTTTACCTAAATAAAGCCCCATTAAGTAAAGTCCAGCTAAAATTATGGCCAACGGCACGCCAATAATCGTTAAGAGTAAAAATATAATAATTAAGGGAATAACAATTAAACTGGCTAAGCCCCAACGTAAACTGATGACTGGGCTATCTAACATTTGATCAACTAAATTTTTAGTTGGTTTTTTAAATAAGTTAATTAGCACTAAACCCACAATCATTAAGCCAAAGGCGGCGATTAGACGATAAAATAAATAGAGGACTGCTAATTGGCGAGAAAAGTTTTTTTCGGGGTTAATTACTTGGTAAGTAACTACGCCTAATTTAGCTGGTTTTTCCGAAATTAATTGTTTATCACTTTTGGCCCAGTAGGTTAAGTTGCCAAGTTGGGCTTTAGCGCTTAAAGTAATTTTTCCAGTCTCTTCACTGGTCAAATATAAATCACTAGTTTGTCCGGCTAAGTTAATGGTTTGGCCTTGGCCATCAATACGTTTAGCTACTTGGCCGGCCAGGTTTAGTTGTTTGGCCCAAAAAGCTAAAGTGCCAGAAATTTCAGCTTGTGGTCCGATAATTATATCAGATCCAGCTAGGGTAACATTTTTATTAATTTTGTTATTTAACCAAATTTCGCGGCCAATTACGCGTACATTACCCAAAACCGCGCCGTTAATTTTTATTTGGCCGACAATTGCCAAAACATCGCCGTCTACTTGGCCGTTAATTTCTAGATCATTAGCAATAACCAAAACATCGCCTTTAACTTGGCCGGAAATTTTAACGGTTGGAGCGACGGCTAAAAAATTATCTTCCCGAACCTCATTTAAAGTAATAATTTGCTCAGTGGTTTGGGCCAAGCTTATGGCCGGCCAAAGCAAAGGTAGTAACAGCAGTAAGGCAAAAAATTTTTTTGTCATAAAATTAGTTAGTTTATTGCTTATATTTTAGCATAATCAACCTAATTCGTAAAAGTGTTTAGGCTAAATAAAAAATAAAGGTCAGAAGAACTAATCTTTCTGACCTTTTTGTTTTTTTAAAAACTCTGGCCTTCGGTTTGATCCACGGTAAGTTGGCCGTGGACGCAATCGCCGGAGACTTTATAGATCACGTTGCCCATATACACGTGATCGGTCGTGACTGACGACAAATGGACGAATTCACCCCGTTTTAGTTTTTTAAAATAAGGGTGGTCGAAATAAAATCTGGTAAAGGGTTTAGTGGTTACATTAAACCCTTTTGACAAATTGGCGTACTTTGCGCCATTTGTCACCACCATCACGATCCTTTGATTGTGTGGGGGCTCAACCACTGTTCCGGTAGAGTAGCTTCGGTAGGTAAAGCTACCGATTTCCGAAATGTCCCCATCCTGAGGTCCGTCAGCGGTATTAATACAGCCCGTTAACCCAAAAATAAAAAGCGTTATTAAGCTTAAAAAACCGAGTTTTTTTGACATATTTTCCCTCCTAAGGTAATGAAATTGTCTGAATCTTAGCAGAAGGCTAAATAAAGTCAAATTTTTGGTTAGGTATTTATCCACAGGTGATCGTTTATAATCTTGACAACTATTTTTTCTTGGTGTAAATTAGGCTTAAGCTTTTTAGCTAATTTCAAATGAAAGGGGGGAAGATTATGAAATCTTTTTTCAAAATAGGATTAGTTATGTTGATTGCCATCACCATGATTATGGTATTAACGGCGTCAGTCTTTGCTGATCCAGTCAAAAAAGTTTTCACCCCAACAGTCAAAGTTTTGTCTATTTGTTTTTCACCGCTTGAAGGTGGTATCGTCGCTATTAATCACATAATTAAGGCGCCGGGATTAGAAAAATTAAATATTGGCAAAGCTGTTGGTAAGGGTGAGGCCCAGATTGTTATCCGTACGTATAGCACTGCCAAAACCGTCTTTAAAGACAAAGAATGGTCTTACGACAAGAAAAGCTTTAGCGAAGAGTATCCACTTGCAAAAAATAATACATTTACGAATTTTGCAGGTTGGAGTACTATAGGCGGCATTGTTGGTAGTGCTTGCGGTAGCGCAGGCGCTGGGACACATGCCAGTAATTGGCATGCTGTCCAATGGGGTAGTTATGGCAAGGTAATCGGTGCCGGAGTTGGCGTGGCCATCACTTGCGCCGAAGATAAATGGGGTGAGGAGGGCAAATTATTTAGTAGCTTGCCTCGTTCCGACCCGGATATTAAATTAGCAAAAGTTGAGCAAGAGATTCCGGTTGAGTTGTTATAATAACTCGAAGGATCTTAAACCGTGTAACGCATTTATGCCTTACACGGTTCTTTTATTTCTGAACAACCACTGCCCAGCCGACTAATTTATTTTGACGATGTAGTGGTAAAATTTTAGGTTTTAAACCAGCTTGAATAAATTCTTTAGTTAGGCCAAGTTTAGTAAAGGCGTGATAATAGCGCGAAGTAATGTTTTGCCAAGGAACAAAGACGTCACCGAAGTCTAGTGGAGAGTTAAAAAATATTTTTTTTAAAAAACTTTTTAAAATAAGGCGCCAATATTTTGGTTGATATAGATACCAAACAGTAATAATTAATTGACCTTTAGGTTTGAGTAAACGATTTAATTCTTGTAAAGTTTTTTGTCGCAAGGCCCGGGAAGGAATTTGGTGATAAACGGCAATACTCCAAATTTGGTCAAAAGTTTGCTCGGCAAAAGGTAAGGGTTGTTCCGCGGCCGGGGTGACAGTTAAAAAAACATTTTGCGGAAAATTATGTTGGGCTTGGGCAATTAGATTGGCTGTGATATCAACTCCAGTGTAATTAATGTTATAATTAGCAAAGAAGGGGGCTAACCGGCCGTTGCCACAGCCAAAATCTAAAATTTTGGTGTTAGTCAATAGATATTTTTGTAACGGCAAAAACTCGGGCCATAAATTTTGTCTGGTTGCATTCCAGTCCTGGGCTATGGTATTATAATCAGCCTGCACTTGTTGTTGAATTTTTTGAGCTAAAAGCGGTTTCATTTTTATGGAAAAAAAGTTATTAAAGCAAATTTTGCAAACTATCATTAAACAACGACCAGTTACGGTCGAGGCTTTTCATTTGCTCGTTCATCAATTAGCGAGCAGTCAAAAGCGGGATGCCCCGGCTAATTGGCAACTGCAAGAAGTTTATCAAATTTTGGTTAAACAAGGCAAGCTAAAAAAAATACCCTGGTTGGAAAAGTTATTACTCAAGCGCGCGGTACGCACACTGTCTGGCGTGGCCACGGTGGCTGTTTTGACCAAAGCCTATCCTTGCCCAGGGCAGTGTGTTTACTGTCCAACCGAAAAGTTAGTGCCCAAAAGCTATTTAGCCAACGAGCCAGCAGTAATGCGGGCGATTGCTAATCAGTATCAGCCTTATTTACAGGTGCAGAGTCGGTTAAAAATGTTGCAGTTAAATGGGCATGAGACGGATAAAATTGAATTAATTGTCATGGGTGGGACTTGGTCGTATTTGCCCAGCAGCTATAAGTATTGGTTTATTAAGGAGTGTTTTAGGGGAGCAAATGATTATAAAAATCAAAAATCAAAAATTAAAAATCAAAATTATCAGACCAAATCCCAGATCGCTAAATTAAAAGCAGAATTATCGAAAGAGCAGAAAAAGAATGAGAAAACCAAAAATCGGATTATTGGTTTAACCTTAGAAACTCGACCGGATTATGTTGATGAGCAGGAAGTAAAAATGATGCGCGAATTGGGTTGTACACGGGTGGAATTAGGGGTGCAAAACATTGATGACAAGGTATTAAAATTAAATCAACGCGGACATGGGGTTAAAGAAATTGTAGTGGCCACTAAGTTATTAAAAGAAGCGGGTTTTAAGATTTGCTATCATTTGATGCCAAATTTGCCCGGTTCAAGTTTGGCCAAAGATTTGGCTATGTTTAAAAAAGTTTTTACGGATTCACGTTTTCAGCCGGATATGATAAAAATTTATCCTTGCGTGGTAACTAAAGGTTCAGTGCTTTATCGTTGGTTTAAACAGGGTAAGTATAAAACTTATACAGATAAGCAGTTGATTAACCTATTAATTAAAATTAAAAAAATTGTGCCGGCCTATGTGCGGATTAACCGGCTGTATCGCGATATTCCCGCGGCCAGTATTGTAGCCGGTTGCCGGATTTCTAATTTGCGTCAAGTCTTAGAAAATAAAGTTAAGTGTCAATGCATCCGGTGTCGGGAAGTGGGGCTAAATAAATCAAAAATTAAAAATCAAAAATCAAAGTTAGCCTTAAAAATTAAACAATACTCGGCTAGCGAGGGGTGGGAATATTTTTTACAAATCGTTGATCAGAATAATTACCTTTATGCTTTTTTGCGATTACGTTTAAATAAAAAAAAGAGCAAAAATATTTTTTTGGAGTTAATCAATGCGGCGATTATTCGTGAAGTGCATACCTATGGTCAATTAGTACCAATTGCAACGGCGGGCAAAATTCAACATACTGGCCTGGGTAAGGAATTAATTGTTAAGGCTGAAAAAATTGCTAAACAACAAGGGTTTAAAAAAATCGCGGTGATTGCTGGTATTGGGGTCCGTGAATATTATCAAAAATTAGGGTATAATTTAGTAGGAACCTATTTGGTCAAGAAATTAACCAAGGCTTGACAGTTTTGAGTATTTGCGCTATAATAATTGGTCAGATTGAATAATCTTCTAAAAAAAGGAGGTGGCAAAAATGCCAAAGACAGCAAAGATGGGATTGTCAGTACGGGATAAACAGCATGCCCTACAAATGCTGGTAGGGGGTTGTGAGCTCGGCCTGAAAGATTTTCGTAAGACCGGGGAAAAAGGGAATATAGTATTAATCTACTCATCCCTAAGGGACGCTAAAACATTAGGATTACTTTCTAATGTTTTAAAACAAGTTCCCCCCGAAGTAAGAAAGGCCTGGAGTGGTGGCTTAAAAGATATTAAAAATCCGAAAGAGATTTTTAATATGCCACGAAGATTATTTCCGAATTAGTCTTTATTCAATTCAGGCAGAAAGTTTATCTTTCTGCCTTTTTTATTTTTTGTCATTCCGGCCTACTGCCTGTTATTTGCAGTTTACTTGAGTTTTTGTTATATTAAAAATAATCTAAATTGTAGGAGGTCGTTATGCTAAAATCAAAAAATATCATTATTGCGTCTGGGCCGGTTATTATTGAAAAGGATAAAGTTTTATTGACCCGTCACGGTACGGACGGTTATTGGAAATTTCCTGGTGGCCGAGTGGAGAATTATCCCGCTAAATTGCCGGTGGATTTTTTAGAACGCGAAGCGGCACGGGAAGTTAAAGAAGAAATGGGGGTGGAGATTAAAATTATCCGTCCGCTTAAACCAATGTTAGTTAAAAAGAATGATAATACCATGGTGGTATTAATTCACTATTTAGCTCGGCGGATTGGCAAGATTAAACCCGGAGTAGATATTATTGAATGGAGCTGGTTTGACTTAAAAAAATTACCCCAAAATTGTGCCCCTAATATCCGGCCGGTGTTACGGGAAATCTAAGTTTTGTTAGAAGGTTGCTAAGGGATTGTAGCTTTGGGGTTAGAGCTTAGGCTCTAACCTTTTTTCTTGATTAAAATAACTTTTTCTAGTAAAATTACAGCATTATGGATTATAAAAATTTACAGCGACAAGATAGTGAAGTTTATCAATTGGTGCAGGCCGAAATTGGCCGGCAGCAGGAAGGTTTGGTAATGATTCCTTCGGAAAATTTTGCCTCTATGGCCGTGTTAGAAGCGCTAGCGACGCCGTTAAATAATAAATATGCGGAAGGGTATCCCGGTAAACGTTATTACACGGGCAATCAATTTATTGATCAGATTGAACAATTGGCGATTGATCGAGCCAAACAATTATTTAAAGCTGAACACGCTAATGTTCAGCCACATTCTGGTAGTAGTGCTAACCAAGAATGTTTTGCCGCGGTGTTAAAGCCCGGTGACAAAATTTTGGCCATGAATTTAGCGCATGGCGGACATTTGACGCACGGCAGTTCGGTTAATTTTTCCGGCCAAACTTATCAATTTATTCCTTATGGGGTGAGGCAGGATAACGAATTAATTGATATGGACGAGGTGGCAGAAATTGCGCGACGGGAACAACCGAAGTTAATTTTATCTGGCGCCACCGCTTATCCCAGAAAAATTGAATTTAGTCAGTTTGCCAAAATTGCCGCCGAAGTAGGCGCTTATGCAATGGCGGACATTTCTCATATTGTAGGTTTGTGTTTAGCGGGGGAGCACGAAAACCCCGTGCCTAATCACGACTTGGTAATGACCACCACCACTAAAACTTTACGTGGTCCACGCAGTGCGATTATTTTAGCTAAAATAGAGGATCGTTTAAAAACCAAATATCATCCGGACGAAAAAAAGAATTTGGCGCAATTAATTGATTCCGCGGTATTTCCTGGTTATCAGGGTGGTCCGTTAGAACATGTGATTGCCGCCAAGGCCGTTTGTTTTGCCGAAGCCATGACTACGGAGTTTGTTACTTATCAACAACAGATTATCAAAAATGCCAAAGCTTTAGCAAAAGATTTTTTGGCGGCCGGTTTAAAACTAGTTTCCGGCGGTACGGACACGCATTTATTATTAATTGATTGTCGGCCGTTAAATTTAGATGGTAAAACGGCAGCTAATTTGTTAGCCGAGGCCGGAATTTACACTAATGCCAATATGATTCCTTTTGACACTGGCACACCCTTTAAACCTTCAGGTATTCGGTTGGGTACACCAGCGTTAACTAGTCGGGGGATGAAGGAAGAAGAGATGAAAATTATTGCCGATTGGTTGGTGGAGATTTTAAAGCAGGAAACAGCGCCAGAAAAAATTAAAAATAAAGTTTTAGAATTAACCAGAAAGTTTCCGCTGTACGAGGAGTTAGTTTAATAACATTTATAATAATGTAGGGGTAGACCCCTGTGTCTGTCCAGACTTTAGGCAATCACTAGTGATAAAATAATTATGATTAAGCAAGCCAAAATTCTTGATGGTAAGCTTTTGGCTGAAAAGATTCGTCAAGAATTAAAACAGAAAATTGCTTTATTACCAACGCCCCCGGGTTTGGCAGCGATTTTAGTTGGCGATGACGAAGCTTCAAAGCTATATATCAAATTAAAAGCCAAGGCCTGTGAAGAGGTGGGAATTTTATTTTGTCCTTATTTATTGCCCGCTACGACCACAGCCAAAGAAGTGATTAATGTTATACAATGGCTCAATCAAGATTATCAAATTAATGGGATTTTAGTGCAGTTGCCTTTGCCGGGTTCGTTAGATGAAGAAAAAATTATTAATGAGATTGTTCCGATTAAAGAGGTCGATGGGTTTGGTAAGAAAAATCTAATAGTTTTAAAAAAAGACCAAGAAATTATTGTTCCTGGCTTAGCTGCAGCCATTAATGATTTGATTATAGCTAGTGGTGAGTCTGTCGTTGGTTATCAGGCTTTGATTGTTGCTAAGAGTAAAGAATTTGTACAAGCCGTAACCAAAATTTTAACCAGGCAAAGTATTATTGTGCACAGTATTTTGCCTAGTGATAAGCGGATTAGTCAGGTTATGCTAACCGCAGACATTATTATTACCGCTGTGGGGAAGAAAAATTTTATCAAACCAAGCATGATTAAACCCGGAGTAATTATTATTGATGTGGGAATTATCAAAAAAGGTAAAGCTGTTTTTGGTGATGTAGCTGGTGGTTGCTGGCAAAAGGCCGGTTTTATTTCACCGGTGCCGGGTGGGGTAGGGCCATTAACGGTGGCTAATCTTTTGGTTAATACTTATCAGTTGTATTTAAAGCAAAAATAAAAGCGCTCAATTTGTTATAATTGAGCGCCAAGGTTGTAAAGTTTTTGAATCTCGGCTTTAATTTGGTCCGAGATTTTTTGACCTAAAACTTTAGTGTAAGTTTCTGGCCAATCGGCTCGATCAAAGTTAATTGGCTTACCAATTACTACCGTCACCTTTTGCCAAAACTTAATTTTTTTGGTCCGGGGATTGAAAAACCCATCGGAATTAACAATCGCTACCGGCAGAACTTGGCAGTGACTATGATAAACCAAAAAGCTTAAGCCTGGCTTAAAGGGTAAAAGTTTGCCCTGTGGATCAGTATTGCAAGAGCCTTCGGGAAAAATCATTATTGTTGATTGTGGCAAAATTTTCAGCACCAGTTCTAAAGTGTTTTTATTTTGTCCGCTGTCCGTTTGGCGGCTGATGGGAATACAACGGAAAGCCTTGCCGACGGCCGAAAAAAGTTTAGTTTTAAAAACTAATTCTTTAGCGGCCAAATAGTAGGACAAAAATTTTAGTCGCCAGGGGTTAATTACGGCGGGCCAAAATAATGCTGAGCCAATTTCAAAAGGATCAAGAGGACTCCGGTGGCCACAGGCGATCAATAGGTTGCTAGCTAATTCTAAACTTTCTTTGCCAATAATTTGGAAACGGCCCAGCAATAATATTCTTATGGCCATTCCAGATAAATTAAACAAAAAATAATTTATGGTTTTAATGAGCAGTCTATTCATTAGGTAATCCTCCTTTTAGACTTTTAACCATAGCATACTTTTGGTTTTTTGTCAATAAAAAAGAGCTCTCCGTAATAAATTTATTTAGAGAGCTCCACAAAGATTTTTTTTACTTCCAACATTCCTGTGTCAATAATTTGTTGAGCTAATTTGGCACTGTATTTTTGCTTCAGTAGTTCGCCAAAGTTAACTGGTCGGCCAATGGCAATTTTTAGTTTTTGGCCAAAATGTGGCACATGACTGCCGATTGGTAATAAATGATTGGCACCCCAAATTGAGACTGGCACGACCGGGCATTTAACGCGATAAATTAACTGGCCAATGGCGGCCGCGGCTGGACGAAACTCACCGTTAGGGTCGCGAGTTCGCCCGCCTTCAGGAAAAACAAAAACGGTTTTGCCATTTTTTAACAACTCGCTGATTTTGTACAAAATATCCGGGCTATTTCGACCAGGCTTAACCGGTAAGCAGTTACAGTTGGTACAAAGCCACTTAAGAAAATAATTTTTAAAGAAGTTCTCTTGAGCGGCGGCATGGTAAGGTAGGGAGTTAAAATATTTTAGCTTCCAGGCCTTAGGTAAATATAGAGCCGTCCCTACTAAAAAACTATCAATCATTGATTGGTGATTGCCGATAATCAGAGTTCCTGGTTGAAAGGTAAAATTTTCTCGGCCATAAACTTCGGCTCGGCTAGTAATTAGGACTACTTTAGTAATTAAACCGCAACTAAGCATCACGCTGTAGCGCTGTAAATTAAACGGACCCGGCTTGGCTAAATTATCCATTTTTTTACCTCCTTTTGTTGTAAGTTGTTAGTCTTAATTTAGACTAGATTTAAAATTTTAGCAATAATTTTAACATAAGGCTCGGGGGCAATAAAAATATCATTATGCTCAGCCGGGACGGTATAAAAATTAGTCAGATGATTGCGTTTAGCAATCGCAGTAATTTCAGTTACTGGAAAAAGCGAATCGCGTTCACCGTGAATAAGATAAAGCTTGATTCCAGCTTGTAATAGCGGTTGAATAAAACCACTAATTTGGTGGTCCGAGATGTTTTTGGTTTCAGCCAGCGATTTAATGGGGTTGTCAAAAGTATATTGAATAAGGTCTCTAATGACCGTCAAACCAGCAATTCGGTTTCGGCCCGCCAAAATGTCTTTGGAGGAATTTAATAGATACATTAGACCATGACCAATCAAGTGAGAAAAATTATTATCCTTAATTAGACCGGCGGGGTCAACTAAAACAATTTTGTTAAATAATTGCGGTTCATAGCGGGCTAAAGTTAAAGCGTTGATGGCGCCCGCGGAATGGGCGATTAAATTGACTTTTGCCAGTTGATGTTTTATTAAGAAATCATAAAGAATGTCAATGTTAATCAGATCGGCTTGATGGTAATCAACAAAATAAATTTTTTGGTTGGTTTGTTTTTGTAAAGAGGATATTAAGGTTTGATAATTTTTGGCGGTACCGGCCCAGCCTGGCACAATTACAATTGGCAGGTTGGCCGGTTTTTCTTTAAACAAAAACAAGAACAATTTTGTTAGTTCTTGCCAAAACTGCTTAGTTTTTTGCCAAAATCGGTTTAACATATTAAGTCAGTAGCCCCACTTTGGCCTTGATCTCAACCATAGTTTTTTCGGCCACGCTTTGCGCTTTAGTCGCACCAGCCGTTAAAATATTAACAATGACTTGTGGTTGTTTTAGCAATTCCCGTTTTTTGGCGCGAAAATCAACCAAGCTGTCAGCAATCGCTTGGGCCAGTACTGCTTTGTTTTTTTGGTTATTAGTTTCGTCAAAGCTAAAATTAGCCGGCATGAATTCTTTAAATTCTTCAGATAAGATCTTTAGATTAGCTAAGCCTTCCGGCGTAGTTACTGCTTTTTTTAGTTTAGTAGCGATTACTTCTGGTTCGTCGGCAATAAAGACACAGCCGTCGCTTTCGGATTTAGACATTTTGCGATCAGGATGTTTTAAACTCATCACCCGAGGGATTTTAGTTAGCAAGGGTTTAGGTTCAGCAAAATACTGACCAAATTTTTTATTAAAAAATCTAGCCGCTTGGCGGGTTAATTCAACGTGCTGGACTTGATCTTCGCCAACTGGTACTGCAGTAGTGTGATATAGTAAAATATCAGCGGCCTGTAAAATTGGATAGGCAAATAAGCCCAAGTTAACGTTTTGTTTTTGCCGTAAAGCCTTATCTTTAAATTGGGTCATTCGTTGCATTTCGGCGATGGGCATTTGGCAATCAAAAATCCAAGCCAGTTCGGTGCAGGCTGGTACTTGTGATTGCACAAAAATTACTACTTTATCCGGGTCTAGACCAGCGGCCAAATATTCGGCGGCTAATTCTAAAGTTTGGGCGGCTTTAATTTTAGGATCAAAATCCTCGGTTATACTATGCAAATCTGCAATAAAAAAATAACAGCGTTCGTAATCACCTTGGTTTTGGATTTTAACAAAGTTTTTTAAGGCACCCAAATAATTGCCCAAGTGTAACTGGCCAGTTGGTTGCATGCCGGATAAGATTATTTCTTTTGCCATATGAATAAATTTTAGCAAAAAAAAGACATCTTGACAAATTAATTAAAAAGGACTAATCTTTTGTTAATTCAGTTCTCTGAAAATTTCAAATTAATGGAGGTAGCTGTGATGTCAAGAAGCGGAAAAAGTGAAAACCCGGATTTAGTCAGACAAAAACTTTTTTACGAAAAAGTTTTTGGTTTGACCACGCAGTTTGGTCGGTTTAGTGGATTTTTTGAATCCACTTTTATTAAGCCGGGTCGGCCAGTAATATTTTTTAACAACCTGAGCTTGAAAGAAATTGTGGGGGCGATTAAGTGGAAAAATATTTCACTATGGGTTCACGACCTCAGTATTTTTGAAGAGAAGGCCGAGAAATTTGTGAAGCCAAATTTACGTCTTAGACCAAGCTTGTTATTTGTAGTAGCTCATAGCCAGAGTGGTAAAAAAATCGTCTTGAGTCAAGAAGAAAGGACGACACTTGATCGGAATTTTGGCTACTCAGAAAAACTAAAGGCCGGAGAATTTGTGGCTGAGCACCAAAATATTTTAACGCTGAAGCAAACGCTGGTTTTATTTTTTCAAGACTATTTGGCTAATTCTGGAGACTGTGGCCAAATGACTGCGGAAATAAAATATTATCTTTGCCGGCCGGTTGAATTAGCTGGCCGCAAGATTATTCCTTGTGTGTATTGGGGGGAGTTGGGGTTAACTATTATTTTCTGGTTACCCGAAATGGCAGGTACCGAATTTTATTGCTACTGTGCCTCCGCTAAGTCGCCTAAAAATTAGGCAAACCAAAACCCCGAGAACAAAATGTTCTCGGGGTTTTTATTTTTTGTCATCGCGAGCGTAGCGTAGCGAGCCAAGTCGTCTGGTTAGCGGGTAGAGATTGCTTCACCGCCGGCTGGCGGCTCGCAATGACAAGTAGGTTTATTTGCCACGAAGTGGTCCCTTTGGGACTGAAGAGCTAATTTGCTTATTACACCTCAATAATTACCGGTAAAACCATGGGCTTTTTTTCGGTTTTTTGGAACAAAAATTTTCCTAGATCATTTCTAATTTTATCTTTAATATAGGTATCATTAGTAGCGCTACGGAAATCGTAAGATTTTAAAAGCTTTTTGACCAGATTGCGAGTCATTTCAATTAAGTTTTTATTTTCTTTAAGATAAACAAAGCCGCGGGAAATAATGTCGGGGTTATGAATTAAATCTCCGGTTTTGGTGTCAATTAGGGCAATCACCACCACCATACCTTCTTCGGCTAATTGTTGACGATCACGCAAGACTACGTTAGAAGAATTACCAACCCCAAGTCCATCAATAAAGACATAATCGGCCGGTACTTTTTGGCTGGCTACTGCTCCTTCACCGCCTTTAAAAGAAATTACGGAACCATTGTCTGGGATAATAATATGTTTGTCTTCAAAACCGATTGACTTAGCGGTTTTAGAATTTTCTTTAAGTAAAGAATAGTTGCCATGAACGGGAATATAGTATTTTGGTCGCACTAAGCGCAAGAGTAATTTTACCTCTTCATTTTTAGCGTGACCTCCGGCGTGGACATCCATCATTTGGTAATTGATTATGTTAGCGCCTTCACGGTATAAAGTATCTTTTAATTTTTGTACTGCCAATTCGTTACCCGGCACCACCGAAGAAGATAATACCACGGTGTCGCCAGGATAAATACGGGTGTCGCGGTGTTCGCGATTAGCTAATTTCATTAACATGGCGTTATCCTCGCCTTGGGCGCCAGTGCCAATGATTACTACTTTATTTTCAGGGTAATCTTCCACTTTAGACATCTCAATCAAACAAGGATTTTTTGGTTTGATATAACCCATCTGTTGGGCGATTTCCACGTTAATTTTCATACTATAGCCATCAATGGCTACTTTTTTTCCTAAGTCATCGGCAATTTCAATAATTTGTTTAACGCGAGACAGTAAGGAACCAAAAGTGCCAATTATTAGCCGGCCGGTAACGTTGCTCATAATTTGCCGCAAGGCTTTACCAACCTCACGTTCGGAAATTTGATGTCCCTCTTGGCCAGCATTAGTGCTGTCACACATTATCGCCAAAATTCCTTCATCACCAACTCGGGCCAGCTTAGCAAAATCCGCCGGCTTGTCATCAACGGGAGTATAATCAAATTTCCAATCGCCGGTATACAAGATGCTACCTTGAGGAGTATGTACCACTACCATTAAACAGTCAGGAATGTTGTGATTAGTGTGGATAAATTCTAGTTTAAATTTACCCAAAGTAATTTTGTCGTTAGGGGTAACTATTTTGTAATTTGATCGGTTTTTATTATTTTTAAATTCTTCCTGTCGGCGCTTGATTAAGCCGATAGTAAAATTACCGCCAACAATTAAAGGGTTGCCGAGCAGTGGCAGTAAATGGGGGAGGGCGCCAATATGATCAAGGTGGGCATGAGTTATCACAATTGCTTTAATGTTTTTTTCTTTGCCTTTGAGATAGCTAATGTTGGGGATGATATAATCAATACCCGGCATATCCTCTTCGGGAAATTGCAGGCCCATATCCAGAATAATAATGTCGCCGTCATATTCCATGACGGTCATATTGCGACCAATTTCTTCGCAACCACCCAAGGGGATGATTTTTAGAGCCGGTTCTTTACTGCTCCAGGAGTTAGTTTTTAAAACTGGTTCCCGGTTATTCCAGGGGTTAGTTTTTAGAGCCGGTTCTTTGCCAGCAAAGCTACTTAAAAGAGTAGTTTTAGTGGGTGTTTCTTTATTGTTTTCAGTTTTTAGTTCGGCTTTTTTGCCACGATTGAAACTAGAAACCCAAGGTTTCTTAAACGGTCGTTTGTTTTTTTTGTCTGTCATAAGTAAGTTAAGTAAAAGCTAAAAAGCTTTTAGAGAATAATAATTAATTGTTAAAGAGAGTGATTAAAATTGTAAATAATTTAGGACTATCTTTTGGTGCCGATGGTGGGACTCGAACCCACATGTCTTGCAACATACGCTTCTGAAGCGTACGCGTATACCAATTCCGCCACATCGGCCAGATTTTGAGATGCCTGGGCAAATTTGTTGGTTAGATAGACCAGATTTCTCGGTTTAGAGGGTATAGATTAAGAATAACTAGCTAGTTTTTTCGCCGACTATTACCACAGTTTTTTGCCAGTTTTTACATACCAATCACTCAGGTTGCTAAAACGATCAGCTGGCATAATAATTCCTTTTACAGCAAAGCCCTTCAATTGTTCGTTTTGGGCATAAAAGTATAAAGGAGAGTATAAAAAGACGGCGGAATAATTAGCTTTTAAAATAACCTGAAAGTCTTTATAAAGCTTATCGCGCAGGGCTTTATCAGTGGTCTGGCGGGCTTGTTCAATTAATTGGTCGGCTGTTCGGTTGGCAAAGCCTGCTAAATTTAAACCAGGGGGGTCAATTTGTGAAGAATGCCAAAAAGCGAATGGATCAGGATCAGCGCCGACTACTTCGCCCAACAAGAGCGCTTCATAAGCGCGGGTGTTGATAATTTCTTTTTGTAAACGGTTTAAAGGAATTAAATTCAAAGTAGTTTTAACGCCCAGGCTTTCCCAATTTTGTTTGATTATTTCCGCCGTTTTGGCGCTTTCAGTTTGTTCGGTGGCCGTTAAAGTAATTTGTAATTCTTGTTTATCTTTTTTACGCCAGCCTACTTCTTGCTTTTTCCAACCGGCTTTTTGTAAAATTTCTGCGGCGCGGGTCGGGTTAAAAATTTCTTCATTAGCCGGTTGCAGATAACCCAAAAATCCCGGCAAAATAGGGGAATTAATAACTTCAGCATCCCCACTTAATACTTCGCGGATTATTCTTTCTTTATCCACCGCTAAATTAAGAGCTTGGCGAATTTCTTTTTGCTCCAAGATTGTTCCACTTTTTAAATTAAAAAAGACGGCAGTATATTGAGGCAAATTTAGTTTCCACAAATTAATATTTTTGTAATCAGTCAATTGACGTTTTTCTTCTCGCGGTACAAAGCTTATACCTTTAATGTTGTTACTTTTCAAGGCCTCAATAGCCTCAGCGTGGGTGCTATAAAATTTAAAGATCAAGTTTTTTAAAAAGGGTTTAGTCTGATAATAATTTTCAAACCGCGTTAGGGTTAAATTTTTGATATTTCCTTCGGCGTCGCGAGTTAGACTTTTAAATTGCCAAGCCCCAGTGCCCACCGGTCGTAAATTAAATTCCGTTAAGGCTAAGTTGTTAATTGAAACATTGGACCACAAACTTTGGGGTAAAATGCCAAAAGTTAGAGTTTGTAAAAAGGGAGTATAGGGTTCTTTTAAAATAAATTTAATGGTGTAATTATCTACTCGTTCTAAGGTCACGCCTTTAAAGGTTCGGTAAAGAGGGCTTTTGACTTGCGGATCTTGTAATAAAGCAAAGGTAAACATTACATCATCGGCCGAAAATTTTTGTCCGTTATGCCATAAAACATTACTGCGTAAATGAAAAGTATAAGTTTTTTGGTCGGCAGAAATCTCGTAGTTGTCAGCCAAATCAGTGACTAAGTTTTTTTGGTTGTCGCGCTTAAGTAGGCCGGAAAAAATTAAACTGCTTAAATCTAAATCTACATCGTTACTATTGGCCAACAAGGGGTTAAGATAGCGCGGGGAGCCAATTAAACCTTCGGCATATTCTCCGCCTGAAGCCGGAATAGTGGTGGAATTTTGTAAATAAAAACTAACTATTAAAACCAGGGTGCATAAGGTTATCAAAGAAGCTAAATGTCTAATAATAATTTTTTCTCTGGGGTTTAAAATTTTTGTTAAATAACGAAATTGTCGCCAGGTGGGGATTTTTTTACCCAACAAAGAACTGATCAATTGTTGTTCGTGTTGCAATTGTTGATTGGCCAGGTGTTTAAATTTTTTATGTGGCGAAATTAAACCCAAGAGTTTGAGTTTTAGTTTTTGCCAGGCGGTGCCAAGGTTTGACACGATATTGCAATTAACTAGTTAAGTTTAGAGCTTGGGATATAAAAAGTTGGCCAAAGCCAAGCTTAAATATATAGCCACTAAAACAATAGTAGAAATAAAAAGAATTTTTTCGGCGCCACGTTTGGTGCGATAAACATTACCTTCGCCACCAAAAGCGCTGCCTAAACCCGAGCCACGATTTTGCAATAAAATTGCGAGGATTAATAAGACTGAAATAATAATCAAAGCAATACTTAAATACATAAAGTTGTTAAGTTTAGTTAAGCTAAGTTAAAGAGAGATTTAAAGCTTCCTTAGTATAGCATTAATAGTTAAAAATGTCAAATGCCAAGGCTGACTAACCGTCGTTTTAAGGCCGTTTAATCTTTTGAGTGATTAGTTCCTTAATAGTAAAGACACTTTTGCCAGCCACTTTCATTTTTGGCGATTTTTTTTGGTCTCGGCGTTGTATTTTGAGTAAGTCGGGGTGGTTTAGTTCGTTTAGTTTTTTAGCCATATGTTGTAATTTTTCATTAAAGT
>JBAYJR010000011.1:0-42014 GCA_041665005.1 Candidatus Buchananbacteria bacterium | reverse complement strand
ATTCCGCCTGGGGAGTACGGCCGCAAGGCTAAAACTCAAAGGAATTGACGGGAGCCCGCACAAGCGGTGGAGCATGTGGTTTAATTCGACAATAAGCGAGGAACCTTACCAAGGCTTGACATGTTAGAGTGTAGGTCGCTAGAAATAGCGTCCGACCGTTAAATCGGAGTCTAACACAGGTGCTGCATGGTTGTCGTCAGCTCGTGTCGTGAGATGTCGGGTTAAGTCCTATAACGAGCGCAACCCTTATTTTGTGTTATTTTTTCACAAGAGACTGCCTGTTTAAAACAGGAGGAAGGTGGGGATGACGTCAAATCAGCATGGCCCTTATGCCTTGGGCGACACACGTGCTACAATGGCCATTACAATGGGTTGCAAAGTCGCAAGACGGAGCTAATCCCATCAAAAGTGGCCTCAGTTCGGATTGAGGGCTGAAACTCGCCCTCATGAAGCCGGAATCGCTAGTAAACGCGTATCAGCCATGGCGCGTTGAATACGTTCTCGGGCTTTGTACACACTGCCCGTCAAGCCAAGAGAGTCGGTAATATCTGAAGGATCCTTCGGGAAACTAGGGTAGGACCGATGATAGGGGCTAAGTCGTAACAAGGCATCCGTAGCGGAAGCTGTGGATGGATCACCTCCTTTCTAAGGAGATATTTAATCAAGTCTTATTTCACCGATATCGAGACTTGATTTACTTGGTCGACCCCGCATTTTGCGGGGTTAGGCAAAACGAAAACGCTAGGTTCTTCTTACCGCTTGTTGGTTGTTAATATTTTGAATAACCAAGGTGCTATTTAGCGCCTTGTTTTTAACTCCAGAAGTAATTTTTTCTTAAAAAATAGAGGGATTTTTTAGGCCAAAAAAGTCTACTGCTGACAGCCTCCTAACTATAGGTAAATATTGTTCTTTCTTGATTTTTTTCGAGAAATCCTGTAGACTGTAGACTGTATTCAGATGTTTTATCTGACGGCGGCGGTAGACTTTTTTGTTTGGCCATTAATTTGGGACAGCCGTTTACTATAAAAATAAGCTTAAAATATTATTAGGGCGACTAGCTCAGTTGGTTAGAGCACTTCACTGATAATGAAGAGGTCTCAGGTTCGAATCCTGGGTCGCCCACAGTCAAAACTTATTTAGTTAATTTTGCCGAGGTAGCTCAGTGGTAGAGCAGAGGACTGAAAATCCTTGTGTCGCCAGTTCAATCCTGGCCCTCGGCACCATGGCGCTATAGCACCATGACACCATTTCTTTCTATGAATTATGTTTATGTGTTAAAAAGTAAAAAGGATGGAAATTGTTATATTGGTTCCACTGATAATTTAAAACGTAGATTTGTGGAACATTCCGAAGGTATAGTGCAATCAACAAAAAACAGGAGGCCATTAGAATTGGTTTATTATGAAGCCTATAAGGATTTGAAAGATGCTAGAAAGCGGGAGCATTCGTTAAAACTTAAAAGTAGAGCCTATCAGCAATTAAAAAAAAGAATAACCCATTCTGTTCTTTAAATTTTGATTCTTGAATTTTAATTTACTTCGGGGTGTAGCTCAGTTGGCTAGAGCGCTTGCTTTGGGAGCAAGAGGTCGTGGGTTCGAGTCCCACCACCCCGACCAGTTTGGATATTTAAATTTTATTTAACCTCAAAGGAGGTGACTGATTGTGGCAAAGAAAAAACGAAAAACAAAAAAACCAGAGTCATTATCACATTTTGTCAGAAGAATGACGGCTAATCCGACGCAGGAATTCCTCGATGGATTAGCAGAAATCAGGAAGAATTTTAAAGGAGAAAGAAACGATTGTATTAAAGGGGCATACTAAGTTTTGCCCCTTTTTAAAAAATTATTATTTCATTTTTTTAAATTTATTGTTAAAATATAAATTATGTCAGAAGCCAATAGTTATACCGAAATTTATCAAATGGTCCAAAAAATACCGCGGGGCCAAGTGGCTACCTATGGTCAAATTGCCACGATTTGCGGGATGCCCCAGGCGGCTCGGTTAGTGGGTCTGGCTTTGCATGTTTGTGATATTCAAAAAATTCCTTGGCATCGGGTAATTAACCGTCGGGGAACAATTTCTACTACCTGCTTAGAGCATCCGGTGGCGATGCAAAAAGAATTATTAGAACGCGAAGGGATTCAAGTTAAGAAAAAAGCTGGAGCGTGGACGATTGATTTGAGAAAATATCAGTGGCAGGATTGAAAAACCAAATTTTAGTTATTTATGAAAATCAAAACAGCTGCCAGAACCGTAATTATTACTGAGGATAATAAAACTGCTATTATTGAGGTCAGGAATGGTGAATATTATAAAATTCCTGGTGGTGGTGTTGAAGAAGGAGAAATGATTGAGCAGGCGGCTGTCAGAGAGGCATTAGAAGAAGCTGGTTGTAATATAAAAATAATTAGAAAGATTGGCGAACAAGAGTTTGTTGATCCTAATCCAGAGTACCATATTATCCATCGGTCTATTTGTTTTCTGGCTCAAGTAATGGGCAAACCCGGGGAACCGAATTTTGATGACTGGGAAAAAGGTAATAAGTTTAAATTATTTTGGGTAAGTTTTGCTGAGGCAGAAAATTTTTTTAACAGTGCAAATCCACAAGAACCAATTGGTAGAGAAATTAATAAAAGAGATTTAGGTTTTTTGTTGAAAGCAAAGAGTATAATCGAGATTTGATTTTTGCGGGCATCGTATAGCGGTATTACCTCAGCTTTCCAAGCTGATGATAGGGGTTCGACTCCCCTTGCCCGCTCTGATAATTAAAAACGGCAGAGCTGATGATGCCCCGCGACTGCGGGGTTGCCTGCTTCTAGTTAAAAAAACAGACCTTGTTGGTCTGTTTTTTTGTTTATTTTTTAGCTATTTATTTTTACGGCCTAACTATTGACAAAACAAATAGTTTTTGTTAAGGTTTCAATACTCTCGACCGAGAGAATTGTACATTTTATTTTGCCCGACCGGGCAAGGAGGTAAGAGTTATGAGTTTAGATCAAAAAACTTTAGCACCAACCGTCGAAGAGAAAGAAATTTTATGTGGACTGCAGTATATGTCCCTCCAGGAGTTGGTAGAATTTTTTCACAAGGTACCAACTTCAAAAGTTAGGAAGGCGATTGTTAAGGAGCTGAACGAACGCTCCGATTTTCATTCTGATTTCGCCAATTGGGTAGAGTGGGTGATTAAACAATTACAAACCCACCGCGCAAGAACTGTCTCCGTGGAACTTTGGAATGATTTACTCGGAGCTTATTTGTTTAGAAGTGATGATAGCCTAACTGAACGCGCGATCAATTTTGCCTTAAATTTAGCCTGGCAAGATGATTTTGCTACTAACAGCAACACTTATTACAAATTGATTTGTAATAAGTTTGAATCGATGTATGATCATAACATCAAGCGCGAAAGGAAAATCTTCAGCGACTTCCCTCTGTTGAAAAGGTTAGTTTTAAGAGATATTAACATTAATTTCTCTCCGTTTTTCGATGACACCAGGCCAAATCCGTGTCTATATAAGGATATGAGTTTTGCCTTGTTAAAGAGGTTGATGACAAGAGTGGTTTTGCGTTATGGTGATTATGATCATGATCTAGAAACGTTAGTAAATCGTATCCTTTTTTTACATCAAAAAAAGGAACTAGTCCCAGAAAGTTATATAGAAGAACCCTGGGTATTACAGGGGAATACTGCTTTTTTGCAGTATGTCAGCGATCGCTTACTGGAAAATAGTAAAGTAACCAGAAAAGCGATTATTGTTAAGCAATAAATTGTTAGATTTAGGGGTTGATACCAAACAATTATCAACCCTTTTTATATTACTTGATAGTTTTTTATAATTGATTAAGGTCTTTTATTTGTCGCTTAGCCATTGACAAAAATGGTGGTTTGTGCTAAGATATGACTTCCCCAATATATGGGGATTTTTAGTACCGATAAATTTAAGTAATTTATTCAACGTTATGAAAAAATGGCTTAAGTTGGCGAAAAAGAAACAAAATAAAGATCTAAAAGCAAAAATGCTGTTTTTATCGGCCTTAGTTTTGACTTGGGAATTAAGTTTTCCTTATGTAGTAGCCGCGGAGGCAATGGAAAGCTCTTTGGCTAATGATTTATCACAGGTTAAGGAAATTATTGTCAGAGTGGAAGCCCAACCGGAAAAAGTTAGGGTCCAACCCCAGCCCCAACCTAAAAAAGTATTTAAGGTCGTGGCCACGGCTTATTCTAGCTCGGTAGAGGAAACTGATAATACGCCATGCATTACGGCTAATGGCTTTGATGTTTGCGAAAATAACGAAGTCAATGTCGTAGCGGCTAATTTTTTGCCATTTGGCACTAAAATTAAAATTCCGGAATTATATGGTGAAAAATTTTTGGTTGTTCAGGATCGGATGAACGCCCGTTATAAAACTGGCCGGATTGATATTTGGCATCCGTCTAAAGATGAAGCGGTTCACTTTGGCGTCAAGGTTTTACAAATTGAAGTTTACTAAAATATATTAAAATCGCCCCGGTTTGTCGCCGGGGCGATTTTTTGTTTAAAGATTGTTTCAGTTTAATAGTTTAAGGGACCACTGTTAGTTTTTGTATGTTTAGATCGCGACAAGCTCTAATCGCGTAGCTAATAAAAGCCAAATAGGCAAAGGCAATACCTAGAATAATCAAAAAGTTTGAGATTAATAAATAATTAACCAAAAAAAATAATATCCCCAAAAAATAACAGGTGAATTTTAGTCGTCCCCAGATTAGTGGTTTTGGGATAATTAATTTTTGGCACAAGGGAATAACTGCGCCTATTAATATTAGTAAAACAATAATTAACTCAGGTATTAGCATTTTTATAAATAGGGGTTGCCAAAAAATGATATTTTTTAAATATAAAAAATAGACTGCGACAGCTAGTAGCAGTTTATCAGCTAAGGGATCCGCCCATTTGCCAAAGATAGTTTCTTTATTTTGCGTCCGTGCGATAATGCCGTCAAAGTAATCAGTAGAAAATAAAAAGATTGCTATTAAGAAGAAAAGCCAGCTATTTAATTTACTAAAGAATAAAAAAATTGAGCCAACTATTCTGATGGCTGTTAAAAAATTAGGGCTAGGGTAATATTTAGGGATTTTGGGTCCCCAAAAATTATCCCTAAAAGATATCTCTTTTTGGGTGAAATTTTCAGTAAAACCTTCAAAGCTTATATTGGCCATTAAATTTATAGAGACAAACAAGATTGATTGGAGGCCTGGACGGGAATTGCACCCGTGAATAGCGGTTTTGCAGACCGCTGCCTTACTACTTGGCTACCAGGCCGAATATTTATTTAACAGTAAGTATTAACACTGGACTTTAATAAAGATAGCAAAAAAAGATTGAAAAATCAAGTCTTGATTAAAATTTTAGTTTGAGGTAAGATGAAAAAAATCAAGGAGGACGGTATGAGAATTTTATTAGTGGAAGATAGTCCGATTAATTTAAAGATGTATCAAGAAATGCTCAGGCTTGATGGTTATGCAGAAGTGATCAGCGCTAGGAATGGTCAGGAGGGTCTACAAAAATTTAATCAGGATAATTTTGATGTAGTTATTAGTGATTTAGACATGCCCTTAATGAACGGGCCGGAAATGATTGCCCTGATTCGTCAAAGCAACAAAGAAATCCCGATTATTTTGTGGTCAATAAGGATTAATTGTCAGGCAGTGCGTAATTTTAAACACAATTATCCCGAGGTAATTATTTTAGAAAAATTTCCTCGTAGCATTTCAGGGCCCCATCAAATCATTGAAGAATTAAGTAAAATTGAACAAAGCTTAAATCACCAACCGTAATGGTCGGTGATTTTTTTATGAAATCTCTGGTCACTTGAAAAAAATCTCAAAATATTGTAGAATGTAAGTACTTTTATGAATGTAACTGAATTAGCCCGAAGGTTAAAAGTTGATACTTCAGAGCTGTTGGAAAAATTACCACTGCTCGGTTTTGATATTGGTCGTCGGGCCATTAAGGTGGATGACCGTTTAGCGCAAAAAATTGTTCAGCGCTGGCATTTGTGGCATAAAGAAAAACGTGATTTAGAACGGTTAAACAAAATTCGAGGCTTAAACGCCGAAACTGAAGAGGAAATTAAGTTACGACCAGTCGTTAAAATTCCACCAGTAATTGCCGTTAAAGAATTTGCTAATCGTTTAAATTTGCCAGTTAACAATGTGTTAATGGAACTAATGCAAAATGGCATTATGTCTTCTTTAAATGAGCGGATTGATTTTGAAACGGCCACTATCATCGCCCAAGATTTGGGTTTTATAACTGAACCAGAAGTGGGTAGTACGGAAGAATTAATAGACACCAGCCAAAAAGTAAATGAGGTAGTGCAACGTAGTCAAAAATTAAGCGCTCGGCCACCAGTGGTGGTAGTTATGGGTCATGTGGATCATGGCAAAACTAAATTATTAGATACGATTCGAACGACCAAGGTAATGGAAGGCGAAGCAGGAGGCATTACTCAGCACATCGGGGCTTACCAGGTAGAAAAAAATGGCCGGATGATTACTTTTATTGATACTCCTGGTCACGAAGCTTTTACTGCTATGCGTTCTCGTGGTGCTAAGGCGGCGGATATTGCTATTTTGGTAGTAGCCGCGGACGATGGCGTGCAACCGCAAACCATTGAAGCCTGCACCATTGCCCAAGCGGCTAAAATTCCAATTGTGGTAGCGATTAATAAAATTGATAAACCGGAAGCGAACGTGGAAAAGACTAAACAAGAAATTTCGGCCAAATTAAATTTAATTCCCGAAGATTATGGTGGCAAAACAATTTGTGTGCCAATTTCGGCGCGGACCAATCAAAATATTGATCAATTGTTAGAAATGGTATTGTTGACGGCGGATTTGGAAAAAGAAAAAATTGTGGCTGATGTGACTGGCGAATTTGTAGGCACGATTATTGAATCGCATATTGATAAAGGCGAAGGGCCGGTAGCTACTTTACTGGTGCAAAATGGCCAGTTAAAAGTTAATGACAATTTGTGCGATGACGAAGTTTATTATGGTAAAGTTAAAGCGCTAAAAGATTTTCGGGGTCAGGCTTTAATGGTTGCTGGTCCGGCCACGCCCGTTAGAGTTTTAGGTTTTAAATTAGTGCCCCAAGTTGGCGATGTTATTTCGGCTACCAAAGATATTTCTAAACTGGATAAAAAATTAAAACAGAAAAGAAATGAACAGGAAAAAAACATGTGGACACCGGCGGTTCAGGGTAATACCGAAATGGGTGGTGTTAGCTTTAATTTAATTTTAAAAGGCGATGTGTTGGGTTCGGTGGAAGCAATTTTGCAGATGTTGGCCGCGGTAGAAAGCCCAGAAGTCAAAATTAAAATTGTGGCCAAAGGTTTAGGCAGTATTTCTGAAGCCGACATTTTAAAAGCAGAAAGTACCAAAGCGCAACTTTATGGGTTTAATGTTAAACCGACTACGGCGGCAGAAAATTTAGCCAAAGATAAAGGGGTGGTGGTTAAACAATTTTCCGTTATTTATCATTTATTAGAAGATGTTAAAAAGGAAGTAGAAAAATTATTAGCGCCAGAAATTATTTCCCAAAAAGTGGGCGAATTTAAAGTTAAGGCAATTTTCCGTCAGGAGACTAAAGCACAAATCATTGGCGGCAGTATGGTTGATGGCAAGGTTAGTAAAGGCCTTAAGGCGATTGTTATTCGTAATGGCCAGCCAGTAACCGATGGTTTAATCGGTCAAGTGCAAATGAATAAACAAGAAGTTTCCGAGGTTAAACAGGGCCAGGAATGTGGTTTGAAATATGAAGGCAAACCGTTAGTGCAAGTGGGCGACTTATTAGAATTTTATTCAGAAACCCGCAAAGAAAAGAAATTACAATAAATTTTAGTTTTATATGAGCGAACGCGTGGTTAAAATGAACGAGTTAATTAGGCAAGAAATTGCTAGGTTGTTAGAGCAAGAAATTGAATGGCCTAAAAATTGTCTAGTGACGGTAGTTAAGGTTATTACTAGCCGTGATTTGAAATCAGCTAAAATATTTTTGTCAATTTTTCCGGATAATTTAAGTGGCACGGCTTTGCATTTAATTCGCAAATCAACTAAGCAGTTAAGGGAGTTATTAGCCGAAGAATTAACGATTTTTACCACTCCCCGATTAAATTTTTTTATTGATAGCACCGAAAGACAAGCCGCTAAAATTGATGAAGTGATTGATAATTTAAAAAACGAAAGGTAGAATATATTGCGGGCCCAGGTGGCGGAATTGGTATACGCGTTAGCCTTAGGAGCTAATTCTCGCAAGAGATTGAGAGTTCGAGTCTCTCCCTGGGCACCAGTAATTACAGTTGAATTTTTTCAACTGTTTTTTAATCCATTGACAGTTAATAGCTATTATGTTAAGTTTAAAAAAATAAAAAGGAGGTGAAATAGCCAATGGTAGAAGTAAAGCCAGGTTTTACAATTCAAGGTAAGGTTAATGGCAAACAGATTTTAAAAAATATCGAACGTTACGGGCGAATTTGCTATAAGTCTGAAAAAAAGATAACACCAAACTCGGCCCGTAAATTTGTGGCGACGATTATTAAGAGTGGGCATGAATCGGTGATTGAACATGAAAAGGTCACGGTTATAATTGTTTGTGATCGAGGTGTTTCGCACGAAATCGTGCGTCATCGGATCGGTTCTTACTCTCAGGAATCCACGCGTTACTGCAATTACCAATCGCAGGGTATAAAAACGATCACCCCTCTTTTCTTTATTAATGACGACGAAAAGTATCAGATTTGGCAAGATGCGATGCGGTACAGTGAATTAGCTTATAACCGGCTAATCGAAAAGGGAGCCCAGCCACAGGAAGCCAGAAGCGTTTTATCAACTTCGCTTAAGACTGAAATCTCGATTACTTACAATCTTCGGGAATGGCGTCATTTTTTTAAATTGCGCTGTGCCAAGAAGGCACACCCGCAAATGCGGGAAATTACGATTCCGATGTTAGCGGAGTTCAAGAGATTAATTCCGGTAATTTTTGACGATATCATACCGGAGTAAAAGATACATTACCCTAGACGATTTTTATCTAGGGTTTTTTAATTCATTGACAGTTAGTAGTTATTATGTTAAGTTTAAAAAAATAAAAAGGAGGTTTTGCGATGGCAGTCAATCAAAATCAATTTGAAGTTTCGGAAAGAAGTAAACAAGCCTTTGCGGAAATGTTTGCAGATCGGCTTGGTGATAATTACGAACTAGCCTTGGGGATTTATGTTAAATGTGGGGCTCGTTTGGCGCTGGGTATTAATAATGTTCTTTTGTATGCTTTCGATCAGGGAAAAGTAGAAGAGGTTTTGGCAATACTTGAACAGCATTATGAAGAGCATTTACAATTTCAACACCCAGAAATTATGGGCAAGGTGTTTGATGCCAATGGTATTAATCAAACCGAAAGAATGTTTCAAAAGATTTATCTTGAGACTCTTGGTCTCAAGCCTCAGCCGCCGCGATAAAGTAAAAATAAACCAACCGGCCCAAGTTAACCTTAGGCCGGTTTTTTGTGAATAATTAGGGGATAAGCCACTTAATTGAATGGTGTTATTTGGGTGGTAAATACATGATATTTCTCTGTATTAAGCTAAAAACAAAGATTATTGGTAGCCCTTGACAGGGTTTTAAAAATCATTTATAATTAGGGTGCATAAAATAACAACCATATATGAGAATATATTCCTTAGCATTTTCTTCTCCAAGTGCCTGAGGCAGACAATGGATGTTTTTAGGTCTACCGCTCGGAGAAGGCGGTTTTTTTGTCAGCTAAGGGGGTAGTCGTTAAAAGTCAGTATTACCAATTGACTTTTGCTGATTACGACAGAACGTTAACAACTTGAGTTAGTAAGCGATACAAATAAGCAATTTGTCGAGCCTTAAATTTAGAGAACAAATTTAAGGAAATATTTTACATCATTTTTTCTAGCTAGATGTAAAATAGGAACAAGAATAGTTGGACTTAAGAGGGTCCAAACGCGATTCTTGTGGTTAAACAAAATTAAGGGCAAAGGGTGGATGCCTAGACACCAAAAGGGCGATGAAGGACGTAGCAGCCTGCGATAAGCCTCGGGAAGGTGGCAAGCGACCTGTGATCCGAGGATTTCCGAATGGGGTAACCCTATCGTGTAAACCACGATAACTCTACACTGAATAAATAGGTGTAGTGGAGCGAACCCGGTGAAGTGAAACATCTCAGTAGCCGGAGGAAAAGAAAAAAAGCGACATCGCAAGATGTCATATTCCCCTAGTAGTGGCGAGCGAACGGGGAGGAGTCTAAACTTTAATATCCGATTTTAGGTAGCTGGTTAGTCGCAAGACTTAATTAGTCGCTTTTGATTAAGGATGTGGGTCCGTATGTTATTAAAGTGTTACGAGTTGATTACGTTTGTCTGCCCATACCAGACAGGATAAAGATATAACTTCCCTAGCAGAACAGCCTGGAAAGGCTGGCCAGAGCGGGTGATAGCCCTGTACGTAAAAGGGGTTGATGCTTTATGGTGATTATACTCAAGTACTACAAGACATTCGAGAAGGCTTGTAGGAAATCGGCACGACTACGTGCCAAGACTAAATACCTTTGGTGATCGATAGTGAACAAGTACCGTGAGGGAAAGGTGAAAAGCAGGCCGGTGAGGCCGATGAAATAGTATCTGAAACCCTTTGTTTACAAGGAGTCAGAGCTCAACCATTATTCGCAAGAATAGTGTCGGGCGATGGCGTTCCTATTGAAGAATGAGCCTACGAGTTTGTTAGGCGTTGCTGTCTAATCCCGTTTGTACGGGAGGAGGCGTAGTGAAAGCGAGGATGAATAGTCCGTTGAGTATTTAAAGTGTTCGGAGAGTTCGGTTTGACTTAGGTTAAGCTGAGCGAGATCCTGTTTACAGGATCACTTTGAGCACTTTAAGTATTCAGGCAGCGTTTACAAGACCCGAAACCGGGCGAGCTAGTCATGACCAGGGTGAACCCTGTAGAAATACAGGGGGAGGCCCGAACCCGTACGCTGTGCAAAACGTTGGGATGAGTTGTGACTAGAGGAGAAATTCCAATCGAGCTCGGTAATAGCTGGTTCTCCTCGAAATAGCTTTTGGGCTAGCCTCGAATGATCCTCTGAGGGGTAGAGCACTGAATGGGATTGGCGGAGTTTACTTCGTCTATCCTAACCAAACTCCGAATACTCAGAGTTACAGTTCGGGAGTCAGTCCGTGGGGGCTAAGCTCCACTGGACAAAAGGGAAACAGCCCTGATCGCCGTCTAAGGTCCCTAAATCTTTTTAGTTTTTTACTGAAACGTTTATTTAGCTTTGCTAAATAAATGAGATTAAGTGCTATGAAGGTGGTGAGGCGACTTATACAACCAGGATGTTGGCTTAGAAGCAGCCATCATTTAAAGATAGCGTAACAGCTCACTGGTCAAGTTGCCATGCGCCGAAAATGTACCGGGGCTAAATCTAGTACCGAAGACGCGAATTCTGACTTTTAGTCAGAGTGGTAGAGGAGCTTTCTGAACGCACTGAAGCTTGAGTCGTAAGGCCGGGTGGAGTGTTCAGAAGTGAGAATGTAGGCATGAGTAGCAACAAGACGGGTGCAAACCCCGTCCACCGTAAACCCAAGGTTTCCTGGGCAACGAAAATCGTCCCAGGGTTAGTCGGTCCTAAGGTGAGGCCGAAAGGCGTAGCTAATGGACAAGCCGTTAATATTCGGCTACTTCTGTTAGGTTTCAATGGAGAGACATCTTCTTTAAGTCTGTGCGTATTTTGGCTATATGCGTCTAAAAATTGGTGGTGGCTGGACAGGCAAATCCGCCAGCATAATCTGCCGATTTGAATGAAAGTTGGGTGGCGACATCTGACGATACAGATAGTTAAGGGGATCCAGAAAATCTTCTAGAGTCAACCTAATAGGATCCGTACCGTAAACCGACACAGGTGGGTGAGCATCAATGTGCTAAGGTGTACGAGAGAAACCTCTTTAAGGAACTAGGCAAAAAAGCGTGCGTAACTTAGGAATAAGCACTGCCCTGCATTTATGTAGGGCCGCAGCAAACGTCTATCAAGCGACTGTTTACCAAAAACTTAGGTCCCTGCTCAAAGCGCAAGCTGAGGTATAGGGGCTGATGCCTGGCCAGTGTCAGAACGTTAAGGGGAGAAGTCATCTTGCCGTAAGGTAAGGGCAGCTTTGAACCGAAGCGCTGATGAACGCCGGCGATAACTATAATCGTCCTAAGGTAGCGAAATCCCTTGTCGGGTAAGTTCCGACCTGCACGAATGGCATAACGACTTGATAACTGTCTTGAAGAGGTACTCGGCGAAATTGCAAGACCCGTGAAGATGCGGGTTACCCGCAGCTAGACGAAAAGACCCCGTGAAGCTTTACTACAACTTGGTATTGTGTTAAGACTTGTTCTGTTTAGAATAGGTGGGAGTGCCGCCGCAAGGCGGTACAACAGTGAAATACCACCCTTAGTATTTTTTAACACTAACTTTCAGCCGTGATCCGGCTAAAGGACAGTATCTGGTGGGTAGTTTAACTGGGGCGGTTGCCTCCTAAAAGGTAACGGAGGCGTTTACAAAGGTTGGCTTAGTCCCGATGGTCATGGGACTGGACGTGTAATGGCACAAGCCAGCTTTACTGCGAGTCCAACCAGACAAGCAGTCGCGAAAGCGGAACATAGTGATCCGACCATTCAATGTAGGATGGTGGAAGCTCAACGGATAAAAGCTACTCCGGGGATAACAGGCTAGTCTTGCCCAAGCGTCCATAGCGACGGCAAGGTTCGGCACCTCGATGTCGGCTCATCACATCCTGGGGGTGAAGAAGCTCCCAAGGGTTCGGCTGTTCGCCGATTAAAGTGGTACGTGAGCTGGGTTCAGAACGTCGTGAGACAGTTCGGTCTCCTATCTACTGCGGGCGTTCGAAAATTGAGAGGACTCTTTCCTAGTACGAGAGGACCGGAAAGGATAAACCTCTGGTGTACCGGTTGTTCTGCCAAGGGCATCGCCGGGTAGCCAAGTTTAGTCAGGATAAACGCTGAAAGCATCTAAGCGTGAAGCCTACCTCGAGATTAATTTTCGTTATAGGTTCCCCTGAGACTAAGGGGTTGATAGGCGGTAGGTGTAAGGCCAGTAATGGTTTAAGCCGAGCCGTACTAATTACCAAATGTTTAACCACAAGAATCGCGTTACTAATTTTTTAGGATAATATTGTTCTGGTGATTTTAGCGGTGAGGTCACACCCGATCCCATCCCGAACTCGGTAGTTAAGCTCACCAGCGCCAATGATAGTCCTTTGGGCGAAAGTAGGCCGTCGCCAGAACAATGTTATCCTAGTTAAGAGCCCGTAATAACTTACGGGTTTTTAATTTGGCAAAAAATTAGGATAAATGCTAAACTAAAAAAAGCTAAAGATTATCATTAGTAATTATTATGCGACAAATTGCGGATCTACATTTACATTCCAAATATTCTCGGGCCACGAGCAAAGATTTAGATTTGGAACATTTAGAGCTTTGGTCAAAAATTAAAGGTTTGCAAATTATTGGTACTGGAGATTTTACGCATCCGGCTTGGTTTAAAGATTTAGCCACTAAATTAGTAGAAGTTAAATCTGGATTATATCAATTGTCGGATAACTATAAAATTAAACTGACTCAAGCTTCAGAATATTTAACAGCCGAATCGTATCAATCGCCAGTTTATTTTTTACCATCAGCCGAAATTAGTTGTATTTATAAACAAGGAGAAAAAACTCGACGGATTCATTTAGTAATTTTGGCGCCAAATTTAGTCGCGGTGGCTAAACTTAATGAGCGCTTAAATAAAATTGGTAATTTGCGATCTGACGGTCGGCCAATTCTGGGTTGGTCAGCTAAAAACCTATTAGAGTTAATTTTAGAGGTGGATGCTAATTTTATGGTTATTCCAGCGCATATTTGGACGCCCTGGTTTTCGCTATTTGGCTCAAAATCCGGCTTTGATACGGTAGCCGAATGTTTTGGTGATTTAGCCAAACATATTTTCGCCATGGAAACTGGTTTATCTTCCGACCCGGCGATGAATTGGCGGCTTTCGGCCTTAGATCAATATACTTTAGTTTCTAATTCCGACGCCCATTCTTTAAGGCGGTTGGGGCGAGAGGCTAATGTTTGGGAAATTGCTGCCAAGGATTTAAGTTATCGAGAAATTTATCGTATTTTAAAGGAGCGAGATCAAGAAAAATTTCTTTATACCATTGAATTTTTTCCCGAAGAAGGTCGCTATCATTGGGACGGTCATGCGGCTTGTCAAAAAAGTTATCCACCATCACAAAGTCGGGAATTAAATAAGCTTTGTCCGGTTTGTCGTAAGCCTTTGACGATTGGCGTGCTTAGTCGGGTAGAGGAATTAGCCGATCGGCCAGTAGATTTTAAGGCCAACCGGGTCCCTTATAAAAGTTTAGTTTCTTTGGAACAAATTATTGGTGAAGCCTTAGAAAAAACGCCAACCACTAAAGCGGTGGCCGCCGTTTATCAGAAATTAGTTAAGTTTGGTGGAGGCGAATTGCCCGTGTTGTTAGATCTAACGGCCGAACAGTTGGCAACTTGTGTTGACTCAGAAGTTATCCAGGCAATTTTAGCTGTTAGGGCCAGTCAAGTGAAGGTAAAACCGGGTTATGATGGGGTTTATGGAGAAGTAAAAATTAGCTTAAACAAGCCAAATAAAGCCTTAAAGCAAAAAAGTTTATTTGGTTAAAAAATATAAATACTTTTTAGGTTTTATAGGGTTAAATTTTTTGTTTTCAAGGTTACAAAGTACTTTATTGTAGTTTTTAAAATTTATTTGTGTTAAACAAAACTACCCACTGCTAAAATAGCCAGGGTAGTTTTGTTTAAGGGTGAAAAAGATTGCTATTAAGCTTTCTTTTTCTTTTTAGCGGCCACTTTCTTTTTAGCGGCCTTTTTCTTTGCTGCCATAATTATTTTCACCTCCCTTCATCAACTCCAATGAGTTTGAACGACAAGCATGGAGTAAAAAATTTATTAGCTAAAGAACAAAGATTTGTCGTTAAATATATTATAACACAAAAAATAGTTGTCAACAACAAAAAAATAACTTGTCAAGCCCATAATTTTAAAAATATTTTGTTAATAAGATTATTTTAGATCAAATAAGAAATATTTTAAATAAAAAAACAACTTTAGTTGTCGTTTTTTATTTAGGTTAATATTTTTTCGGTGGACCCGAGCGGACTCGAACCGCTTACCTCCTCGTTGCAAACGAGGCGTTCTACCAGATGAACTACGGGCCCTTAATTATTATTTTTTACCAAAGAACATTCCGGCCGGACCAAAAATCCAAACCAAGATATTTTGTAAAATCCCCGCCCAGTACATAAAAGTGAGGGCAATTATTAAAATTCCTAATAATTTATAGAACAACCGCGAACCACCCTCGGCGCCTAAATACTTTTCGGCCCAGGCCACTGAACCAAAAAAATCATAAATTGCTTCGGATTTAATCACCATGGCTAGGCCAACGGCAATTATTATTAAACTAACAAAGGTGGTCATATTTTTATTTTTTATAAATCTCTAAAGCTTTAAGCCATTTTTTATAATTAGCCTTAGCTAAGTTTTTGCGCTCTGGCGAACTAATACGATTAAACATCCAGTCTAGTTTTTCTTTGATTTTGGCGTAACCTTCTTTTACCGCTCGTTGTTCTACAAAATGTTGGGCATTGGTTTCAAAATAACTTAGCGAATCTGCATCCATTAAAGCGTTTTGTTCAGAGTCTCCACCAAACTCATGTTGGCTAATTAAGTGCTTTACGGTGGCGATGATTTGGTTGTCAGCCCCATTTTCTTTTAGAAATTTTTCCATAATTTCGGCGCCAGCTTCTTGATGACTTTTTAAAATATTTGGGTTTAAATAGTCACGATCTTTTTCTCCTTTAATAGCTCTTTCAATGTCATGAGCGTAAGCGGCAATTTTGTGAGCTTCGGTCGCCTTGGGAATAAATTTTTCAATCCAGAAAACTGTCCGTTCAAAGTGAGGCTTTTTTGCTAAAAATGATTTATCAACAAACGCAATAGTTTTTTCGTATAAGTTCATAATAGCAGACAAAATTTAGGTGATAAAAAATGTCTTGGTGGGCAGCATAGGACTCGAACCTATGACCTTTCGGATGTAAACCGAACGCTCTAACCAACTGAGCTAGCTGCCCTGGTAATAATTTTTAATTAACTTCTACAGTATCTGCTAACGCTCTAACTTTACCCCGCCTATGCAGGCGGGGCAAGCTGAGCTAGCTGCCCCTAGTTTGCTTAGTGTTTTTTAAAATTACTCAAGTGCCGAAGAGAGGACTCGAACCTCCAACCCCTTGCGGGGACTAGCACCTCAAGCTAGCGCGTATACCAATTCCGCCACTTCGGCCTATATTTTGTTAAAGCGGTAAGCGTCTTATTTGTTAAGTGGTTGTTTTGGTAAACCACTGCTATTGAATTCTAACATAAAATCCCGCGGTAAAAAACTACAGGAGGCGGGATTTTTGTTAAACGGCGCTTATTTAATGATTTTTTCTTTCAGTTTTTTCCGGTAGGAGCGTAAGTAATACAACTTAGCCTTAGTTGTGTCGGTTTTTTTAACCAATTCAATATTAACAATTGTTGGTGAAAAAATAGGATAAATCTTTTCTACCCCAAAACCATTAGAAATTTTACGCACGGTAATAGTGGCGTTAATTTCCTTGCCACTGCGATGAGCTAAAATAATGCCCTCAAAAATTTGAATACGTTCTTTTTCCTCACCTTGGGCATTAAGTTCTTTAATTTTTTGGTGGATTTTAACGGTGGTTCCCGGCTTCAATTTGTCAATGACCGAAGCTAAGTCAAATTTTTTGGTTTCTTTCGTAGCCATATTATTACTAAATAATCTCAGTTAAATGATTTAATTGCTTGGTTATTATAAACTAAAGATAAAAAAAAGTCAAGCTATTGGTTGGTCTAGTAGGGTTAGCTTAAAACTTAGTATTTTGGCTATTTTAACCCAAATAAATACTTGGTAAAAGGCTTGTTTATCTTAACTTTTTTAAATAATCAGCTAATTCTGGAGGCAAGTTATTGTTGTATTCCTGCCAATGGCCGGCTAAATCGCTAAAACCTAAAGTAGTAGAATGTAAAAAAGGTCGCATTAAATCATTTTTAATCTTGATTTTTTTACGGCTGTCATGAAAGGTATCTTTTTTGGGACGATAAAGCGGATCACCAACAATTGGGTAACCAATCGCTTGAAGATGAGCGCGAATTTGATGCGTGCGACCAGTATAAATTTTTACCTTAAGTAAGGTGTTATTAATAAATCTTTTCAGCACCCAATATTCGGTTTTAGCTTCGCGATCTTTGTCAGCGGTTTGGGTATGCGCGGCCATTCGGCCCTGACTAGTGGAACGGCCAATTGCTAAAGCGATAATATCTTCGTCTTTAGTAATTACCCCATAGACTAAAGCCAGATAATTTTTGTTAATTTGGCGATTGGCAAATTGCTCTTTGAGTGAGTGATACATTTCAATCGTTTTGGCGATGACCATTAAGCCCGAAACTTCGGCGTCCAAACGATGAACAATGCCGGGGCGTTTTTTTTCTTCAGAATCTAAGCGGCGACTGGCTAAAAAAGTTTTAGTGGCTTTGGGATATTTCTTTTTTAACCAAGCAACTAAAGTATTTTTTTCTTTTCTGGTAGTCGGGTGGACCAAGAGTCCACTGGGTTTGTTAATAATTAAGTAGTCTTTGTTTTCAAAGATAATCTCGGGAATTAGTGCGACTAATTTTTTGGTCGTAATTTTTTTTGGGGGAGTTAGGGGTTTAGCCGGAAGCAAACTAATTTCTGAACCGATTCGCAAAAAATGATGGGGTGTTACAATAATATTATTAACCAAAATCAAGCCTTGCTTTATAAGTTTTTGCCATTGTGAACGGGTGGTGGCGGGAAATCTTTGAGTTAAGACTTTATCTAAGCGTTGACCGATCTCGGCCTCTAAAATTGAAAATTTATTAGTCATCTTTTTTTAAGTTATATTTATGAAATTTTTTACGCTTACTTTCCCAATCGTCTAAATCTGGTTGTAGGGGTTTTAGTTTATCATCTGTTAATTTATTTAAGGCGGTTAACTTTTTTAATAAATAATCACGCTCGTTTTTAGTCGGTTCTTGCAAAACCTCGGCCAATAGTGCTCCTAGTAATAAACCCACGCGAGGACTGGGAGCAATTTTTAAGGCTTTCATCAAGTCATCACCTTTAATTTTTAACATTTTAGGCCCCAAGGGTTCCAAAACCACTTCTTGCAGACGTTGTTCCATTTCAAGCAATTTGTAGGGTTTGGCTTTGGGCCGGCCCATGCCCAAGCGATCATAAGTGCGCAATTTAATTAAGTCGGCAATGTATTCGGCGCCAACGCGAACGATAAAACGGCGAAGTCCAGCGTCGGTAATTTCACCCAAGGAATAATAAAACATGTGATATCTAACCAAATGGCTGACTTGTTTGATAAAATCGTCAGAATATTTTAGACGAGTTAAAATATTTTTGGTAACTTTAGCGCCAACTAAATCATGATCATAAAAAGTGGCGGTTAGGCCAGTGCCTTGTTTAGTGATCGGTTTGCCAATATCATGAAGTAAGGCGGCCCAACGTAAAGCCAAAGTGGCTTGGTCTTGCACTGCAAAACCTAAAGCCCGAACTGAATGTTCGCCGATGGTAAAAATATGACTACGATTTTGATCAACCTCCCAAGGTTTAGCAAGCTCTGGTAAAATCGCTGACAGGATATCTAAATCTTTTAACAAGCGAATACCAGCTTCGGCGTTAGCAGTTAATAAAATCTTATCTAATTCTTCGCGGACCCGTTCCACGGAAACCTCATTAATCTTTTTGGCTAATTTTTTAATTACCATTGCCGTCTCGGGCTCAATGGTGAAATCTAATTGCACCGCCAAGCGCACCCCGCGCATTAAGCGAGTGTAGTCTTCGGCAAAGCGTTCGGCTGGCTGGCCAACGGTGCGGATAGTTTTAGTTTGTAAATCAGCTAAACCACCAAACGGATCAATTAGATTGTTTAGAGTAATCTCGGTTTTAGTAATTGGCCAAGCCAAAGCGTTAATAGTAAAGTCGCGGCGGGCTAAATCCTGTTCAATGGGTAAATTAGGATCGCTAGTAATATCAAAATCGTGATAACCGCCAGTGCCAAAAGATCTTTCGGTGCGTGGTAAAGCAATATCAAGGTCTTCTAAATCTTTGGCTAGACCTTGGGGACGAAATTTAAAGACGCCAAAGTGTTTGCCGACTAAATTAACTTTACCTAGTTTGGCTAAAACTTTTTCTAATTCTTTAGCTGGGATATTTTTAATAACAAAATCAAAGTCCTTTACCCCGCCTGGATAGATGGGGTTTGTTCCTTTTTTATCCAATAACAAATCCCGCACCGCACCACCGACTAAATAAATTTCGGCGGTGGGTAATTGTAATAATAATTTTTTAACAAAAGCAAAATCCGGATTAGTGTTTAATCCTTTCTGCCAAAGTATAAGCTTATTGTCTTGCATTTTAAGCGGTGTCTTTAACACCTAAAAGGTGTGGGCGGCAGAGGAGTCGAACCTCTGACCTTTACAATGTCAATGTAACGCTCTAACCAACTGAGCTAGCCGCCCTAATAATATTTTTAATTAACTATTTAGCAATCTTTGCTAACGCTCTAACTTCACCCCGCCCAGATGGGCGGGGCAAGCTGAGCTAGCCGCCCGATTATTTTTTAATTTACCCCACTATTATAGCAGGTTTATTAATATTTTTCAAGAGCCAACTTTGGGCCATTATTGACGAAATATGGTATTTGTGGTAAGAATAGGTTAATAAACTTACATAAAAAGGAGGTAGTAAGATGACATTAGCCAAGAGGTTAAAATATGGCCAAATTGGTATAGTAAATATGATTTTTGGTTTTTGGATAGTTGGCTGTCTTATTGCGATGTTTTTTTGGAATTATTATACGACGCCGATAATTATCGCCACTGTTTTTTTAGCGGCTTTCGCCTTTTGTTTCGTCTCATGCATACCATCAAAGATTCTGGTACTGGACAAAAAAACTGGTAAAATCAAGGCAGATTTTCCTAAACCGATAAAACTTCTTTTCCCGCCCAGAGGTTTTTATGTTTCCTATGATAAATTATCGGAAACAACGTTGATTTTTTTTAATGAGGACGATGAAGGCGATGATGAGGATGAGGACGATGAAGGCGATGATGAAGATGTTGAGAGCGAAAGAGAAAACAAAAACCCTCCCATAGAGTCTTGCCTGACCGTTGAGTACAACTATGGCGGATCCCAAGAAACTGCTATTAGTTTGTTTCTCGAATATGGTGAAAATATCAGAGAAGGCTTAAACGCAGTAATTAAAAAAGCCCTCGAGCCTATTTTTACCGAGCAGTCAGACAATTTGGCATTAACAGAGACTGTTGAGATGGCCAAGGTTTTAATAGAAGCCTTAAAAATAGAGTCATTAGCAGTTGTCTCTATTTCTCTTGAAGAAACGATTCAAGAGCAAAAAGAGTTGTATAAAAAATCGTGGAGTAATTAAACCAAAAGAGCGAAGAAAAATCTTCGCTCTTTTTTCTTGGAATATTTTTGCGATTTAAGGGTTATTGACAATTTATTAGTTGTGTGATAAAAATAGCTTAATAAATTTACATAACAAGGAGGATTTATAAAATGTGGAAGGCTATAAAGTATGTTGATGAATACCTTATCATTGCATCGTTTATTTTGCTAATAATCATGGGTAAATTTGTTTTTCCTGTCCCATGGGCTGATTTTAGCATGACAGTACTTGCCCTATATTTTTTGGTGTTTTTTCCGTTGCTTATTTTTGGTTATGCTAAAATGGTTATGTCCGGCGGGACATTGGTCTTTGGAAAAGATGACCAAATTATTGAAGAATTTAAGAATCGTTGGTTCAGGACTTATTTTAATCCACCAAAAGGGGTGTATTTCTTTTATGGGCAGTCTCGTTATTGGGCTACTATTAGTGGTAGTTTACCCAGCGGAGAATCAATCACTGCAAAAGTAGATTGTAGTTGGGGCGGGTCTCGAGAAAAAGCAATTGAGCTTTTTAGAACTTATCATCAGGACGCTTCGGGAGCTGGTTATACTATTATTTCCAAAAGAATCAACGAAGTTTTGGCTAATTACCTTAGTGCCTCGCCGGCCATTTTGGTTCAGCAATTAAATCAATCGATGGAATCGATTGATGAGTTGCCAAATTTTAAAATGGTTGAGCCAATTTACTTGGTAATAAAGGCCAAAAAAATTGTTGAGAAACAAAAGTAAACCAAAAGAGCGAAGAAAATTCTTCGCTCTTTTTTCTTTGGCGGAAATTTAAAGGTGATTTTATTTTTTGCTAAATCCCTCTAGAGCCTTTAAGACTTCAATCGGTGTAACAAATACTACGGTGTTAGATTGATCAGAAGAAATATCATTAATTGAATGTAGGGTGCGTAAATGTAAGGCGCCGGGCGTGGCCGAAAGAATGTGCGCGGCCTTGCTTAGATTTTCGGCGGCAATTACTTCACCTTCGGCATTAATAATTACTGCCCGGCGTTCACGTTCGGCCTCGGCCTGTTTAGCAATCGTTCTTTTCATGTTTTCTGGTAAAACAATATCTTTTAGTTCAACGTTGGAAACTTTAATGCCCCAGGGTTCAGAAGCCTCGTCAACAATTTGTAAGATGCGTTGAGAAATTTGTTCGCGATTGGCTAATAATTCATCCAAACTTACTTCACCGCTAACATTGCGCATGGTGGTTTGAGCTAATTGCGAAACAGCGTAACTAAAATTTTCCACTTCAATTATTGCTTTGGCGGCATCACTAACCTTATAGTAGATGACAGCGTTAATATTAACTGAGACATTGTCTTTAGTAATGGCTTCCTGATCTGGAACATCTACCGCTTTAACTCTAACATCTACTTTAACCATTGACTGAATAACCGGTAGGATTAGTCGCCAGCCTGGTTCTTTGGTGCTTAAATATTTGCCCAGTTGAAATTTAACCCCGCGTTCATATTGGTTAATCTGGCGAATGGAAGATAAAATAATCATGATGATTATAGTCCCTAAAAAGATAGTGAGAGCGTCCATAATTTTTTATAGTTTAAATTAATAAAGTTATTTTATTGGCACGGCCGCGGCCTTTTCTGGTACAAGCTTATATAATTCCGGATCAATAGTAACGGGAAAACATTTACGGCCGGTGTTATGCTTCCAGGCGTTAGCTGGTTCGTTGTAAATGCCAATATAGCGGATGGTGGTATTATTTTGATCTAAGCTGGCTTGTTGAAAGGTTGCGCATAGTTCAAAAGTCAAATTGCCACTGGTGGTGTATTCATAAGCCGCTTTGGTTGCTGGATCAGTCGGAGCAGTAAAACCAGAAACGGTATCGGTTAAAGTGTCTAACTTGGTTGGTAAAACTTGTTTTTTTTGCCAATAATTAATGATTTCTGATTTAATATTTTGTAAATCGTTGACCCTTTGTTCGTCAAAACGTCTGGCGCGTTGGGTAGTGGGAGAGCCAACAATAAAAAATCCGGCAATAATTGTCACCAAAACAATCGCGCTGGTGATCCAAGCGATAATTTTCACTTTCTTTTTGGTAACGGTAAAATTGCGGCGTAAATCCCAAAGATAATAACCAAACACGCCGGCAGCAACAACTAAAATTGTCAGTAACTTTAAGCTAAAACCTAAAGTCAGTTCGCCACCTAAAAAATTATAGACTAAACGGATTAGCTGAATAATCATGGCCACCGCCGAAATCAATAAGGTTAAGTAGGTTAACCATTTGCCGATTTTTATTTCGCGTTTAGCTGGTTCCTGATTAATTTCTCGGTGGATCAGCCAGGTTAAAAAGATAAATAAGGGCCAAGCGATGATGATTGAGGCAATGGTCTGTCTAATAGTGTCAAAAACATTTATTAAAGAGTATTGCAGTTGATCGGGGAAGGAATAGTTAACGTACTGAAAAATTAAAGCAATAAAAGCAAAGACGCTAATGTACAAGGTGATAATAATTAGCGAGTGCAAAAAGACGTCTTTGGGTGTAGTTTTGGTAACATTTTCCATAGAGTTAAATTAAAGTTTAATAAATATATAAATTAGACTAATTATTAAAACTAAAGTAAAAATAATTTCGGTGGCAGAAAAGATTGGTAGCCAACCTTTTATTTTTAATTTGTAGGGATAAAAATATTGTTTCTCATCAATATCCGGCCAGTCTAAAAGTAGATGTAAAAGATAGGCAACAAAGAAATAGCTTGCGCCACGAGCGCTGATTAATAGTAGTGGTAGAGTTAGAATAATTGCTCCCAAAATTGAATGTAAATATTTTGTTTTAAAATGAACGTGATAATTTTTTTCAAAGCGCAAACAATCAATCAGTTTAGGCCAGGAAAATAGCTGATATTTGATGATGATATATAAATGGTCAATGTCCGCGATAACTGAACCAATAAACCAGTACCAAAAGAACTCAGTTTTGCCTAAGGGGGCCAAGCCAATTAAAGTGTGAGCTAGAATCATAACAGTTATTTTATGGTTTAATTATAACAAAAAATCGCTGGTAAGGCGATTGATTAATAGTGGGTATTGATGCCTGTCTGCCGGCCACGCCCCGCCAACGGCGAGGCTCCGCAAATGCGGGGCTGATGGTAGGCAGTAATTCGCCACGTCATTCGACGTGGCGTCCTTTCGTATAGCAGAACGAACTAAGATGTTTTTGTGGGTATGGATGGACTCGAACCATCGACTTCCACCTTATAAGGGTGGCGCTCTAACCAACTGAGCTACATACCCAAGTTAATGGGTCTAAAATTTTAATCTCCTGGTAAAGTTAACTTATTTTTATAACTTCTATTTTTCTTTTTTAACCATTTTTCGTGTTTTCTGGCTTCAGTATAATTACTATGCTTTTTCCAATAAGACAGAATCCAGGGACGCTTATGTTTTGTAACACCCAATATACCAGAATTATGTTCTTTTAATCGATTGTTTGGATCTTTGCTTATTCCAGTATAATAACTATTATCTTTTAAACTCTTTATTAAATAGGTGTACATATCTATGGCTTGGCGCTCTAACTTCACCTCGCCCATCTGGGCGGGGCAAGCTACATGCCCTAAAATAAAAAATCAAAGTCCCTTTAGGCACCTTGATTTTATCATTATTAACTTATTTTTTCCAGCTCGGTTTTGATTTCGGTGATTAATTCTTTTTCGGCCGCGACTAGATCTAATAAAGGCAAAGAGAATTTAGCCAAAGTGGCGTTGCCTTCAGGATTGTATTTTTTAGCTAAAGCTAAAACATTAATTTTTTTGGTAGCATAAATTAAAGCTTGAAAATGATGATCGGCATCTTCGTAAAGCAAAGCGATGATTTCTACCTTGGGCAAGTTAACGATTAATTCATCTACCACATCCGCTAAATCTTCTGGGTTGGTAGAAGTTTCTACAAAATCAGCCTGGGTTAAAACTGACCAAGCCAGTTTTTCATTGAGTTCGGATTTTAGGCGTACCAGCACGCGGCCCCAGAGTTTTAAAGTATTTAAAAAACGCGATTGATATAAATTTTGGATAATTTGTTCACGGCGTCCGCCTAGGCCAATTAATTGGCTGGCGGTGTTTAAAGTCTTGGGGGTAACGTTGGGAGTTTTAAAATTTTTAGTGGCGGTAATCAAGCCCAGTAATAAATAAGTGGCCACTTCTTCATCAATCATTTTTAGATCAAACTCAACCAACAGATTAAAAACTACTTCCGCAGTAGCGGCGGCCGTTAAGTCGACGGCATTAATTTGTCCAAAATGTTCGTTGTTAGCTAAATGATCAAAATTAATTACGGGGGTGTGATAAAAAAAGTCGGAATTTTTGTCGTAAATTTTCCCTAAACTAGTTAAGCTGTCGGTATTTAAGGTAATAATTAAATCATATTTAAAATGAGAAGTAGTGGTAGAAACATCCTCAGCTTTAAAAGAGCCGTCTTGGGGGGTAATGTAGATTAATAATTTGTTTTGTTGGTTGTCGTAAGAAAATTCTCCGACCTTAGTTTGATTGGTGTCTAAGGCAATAATAAATTGATGTAGGTTGGTCAGCTCGCTTTTAATCAAGTCGGTGGGCAAAAAATTGAGATTTTTTGGTACTTTAAAAGCCTCACAGACAATTTCTACTTTTTTATCAAGCTTTTGCAGGAGGTGTTGCCAGGCCAAGGCGGAGGCCAAAGCATCAGCCGAGAAGTCCTTGCTAAAAGTGATTAGAATATGGCTACTGCGTTTGATTAATTCGCTAATTTGTTGGTTGGTGTTTAAACCCATAGTAAAAAGCCCTTTCCTTCCGACAAGCACTTTCTGAATAAATCATTATATGATATTAACCAGAGTTTGTCAAACCCTGGTTTTCTTGCTAAAATTACGCTATATTTTTAAGACTATGACTAAGAATAATAAAGAATTGGCGGCGGTCTATGAAGCGGCCAAATTTGAAGACGAAATTTATAAGCGCTGGGAACAATCCGGCTATTTTAATCCTGACGAATTAAGTGGCGAGAGTTTTGTTATCGCCATGCCGCCACCCAATGTAACAGGAATTTTACATTTGGGTCATGCTTTAGAAAATTCTTTAATGGATATAGAAATTCGTTATCAACGGATGTTGGGCAAAAAAGCGTTGTTGGTGCCAGGCACTGATCACGCGGCGGTGGCTACACAAGCGCGGGTAGAAATGGAATTGAAAAAACAGGGCTATAAAAATCCGCGGCAAGAATTAGGCCGGGAGGGATTATTGGAAAAAATTCGGGAGTATGCGGAAAATTCTAAGAGTATTATTTTAAGTCAGATTAAAAAGATGGGTACCAGTTGCGATTGGTCACGTTTAGCTTATACTTTTGATGAACCTCGTTCGCGCGCAGTCAATAGGTTATTTAAAATGATGTATGATGACGGTTTGATTTATCGTGGCTACCGAGTGGTTAATTGGTCGGTTAAAGGACAATCTACTTGTTCGGATGATGAACTGGTCTATGTTGATCAGCCAACAAAAATCTATACTTTCAAATATAGCGCTGATTTTCCGATCGCTATTGCCACTACTCGGCCAGAAACCAAGCTAGGAGATACGGCTGTGGCGGTTAATCCTAAAGATGTTAGATATCAAAAATTTATTGGTCAAAAATTTACCGTTGATGTGGGCGCAGCTAAACCGCTAGTGATTACTATTATCGCTGACGAAAACGTTGATCCGGCTTATGGCACTGGCGCAGTGGGGGTTACGCCGGCACATAGCCCGATTGATTATGAAATGTATATTAAAAATTTTGAGATTGGTTTAATTCCGGTAATTGGCAATGACGGCAAAATGACAAAAGAGGCTGGCACGGCTTATATGGGTTTGCCGGTGGAGGAGGCGCGAGAAAAGTTTATTGCTTGGCTCCGAGAAAATAATTTATTAATTAAAGAAGAGGAGACTACGCATAGCGTCGGCACTTCGGATCGGTTTGGTGATGTCGTGGAGGCTTTGCCGATGGAGCAATGGTTTATTGAGGTCAATAAAATTATCCCGGGACGTGGCAAAAGCTTGAAAGAACTAATGCGCGAGGCAGTCACGGTTGGCCATAACGGTGATCCGGAAAAAATAATAAAAATTACGCCGGAGCGTTTTAAAGATTCTTATTTAGCTTGGATTGATCATTTACGACCCTGGTGTATTAGTCGGCAAATTTGGTGGGGACACCGCATCCCAGTTTGGACTAAAGGTAAAGAAGTTTTTGTAGGCGAGGCCGCACCAGCAGGTGAAGGCTGGCAGCAAGATGAAGACACTTTAGACACTTGGTTTTCTTCTGGCGCTTGGACGTTTTCTACTTTGGGTTGGCCGGAAAAAACTAAGGATCTGAAGAACTTTCATCCCACTAGCTGGATGCAAATGGGTTATGAAATTTTATTTTTTTGGATGGCGCGGATGATTTTAATGTCCACTTATGCTTTAAATGACCTTCCTTTTAAGGAAGTTTATATTCACGGCATTTTGCGCGATAAGAATGGTCGTAAATTTTCTAAATCTTTAGGTAATGGCCTTGATCCTTTGGAAATCATTAAACAATACGGCACGGACGCTTTGCGTTTAAGTTTGATTAAAGGGATTACACCGGGTAATGATGCTAGATTTTATGAAGAAAAGGTGGCCGGGGCGCGAAATTTTGTTAATAAGCTTTGGAATATTTCGCGGTTTATTTTAGCAACTGTAGATTCGGTGCAGCTAATTAAAAATGAACCCAAGCCCCAGACTTTTGCTGATGAATGGATTTTAGCGGAGTTGCAGTCTCTGATTGCTGTTGTCAATCAAAGTTTGGGGATGCATGAATTTTCTTATGCCTCAGAAAAACTTTATGAGTTTACTTGGAATGAGTTAGCGGATTGGTATTTAGAAATTGTAAAAGTAGAAGGAAATAAAAATGAAATTTTGTTGTATATTTTGCAAACGATTTTAAAATTATGGCACCCTTTTATTCCCTTTGTGACGGAGGAAATTTGGAAAAATTTAACACCATCGGCTAAAGCTGAAGATTTATTAATGATTCAGACTTATCCAGTCGCAACTTTGGCTGGGGAACCACAAAAAAACCAAAAGTTTAACGAACAAGTAATAATTTTTAAAGGCGTTATTAGTGCGATTCGTAATTTACGAGCAGAAAACAACATTGCCCCGGCCCAAAAAGTTAAAGTGGCTATTGGTGCTGGTTTACAGCAAAAGTTGTTAGTTGAGCAACAGGAAATTATTAAGGTTTTAGGTAAAATTGATTCATTAGAAATTTCTGCGGAAGCCGTCAAACCCGAGCAAGCGGTGACGGCGGTAGTTGGTCAGATAATGATTTATGTTTCTTTGACTGGCACAGTGGATGTCAACGCCGAAAAGGTTAAACTTAGCAAAGAAATCGCCAACCTTAAAATTTATATCATAGCCCTAGAAAATAAATTAGCTAATCCGGAGTTTTCCCAAAAAGCGCCGGACAAAGTAGTTAATCTTGAAAAAGAAAAGCTGGCGCAAGCGCAAGATAAAATAATTAAATTATCAGAACATTTGCAGAGTTTAAAATAGATTTTTAAGTAGTTTAAAAATAAATTTATGGAAAAAGTATACAAGAATTGTCAAAGTTGCGGTATGCCGCTAAAAAAAGATCCGACTGGCGGTGGTACCAACACTGATGGTACAAAATCGGTAGTGTATTGTGGCTATTGCTATCAGCAAGGAATTTTTACTCGCGATTGTACGGTGCAAGAGATGCAAGAATTTTGTCGGGGTAAACTCAAAGAAATTGGTTTTCCGGGATTTTTAGCCAGACTAATGACAATTAACTTGCCAAAATTAGAACGCTGGAAAAAATGTAATTAGACTGTTAAACCATTATTTTTTATTTTTTAATTTGACAAACGACTTGATGGTGCTAGGCTAATAAAAAAGGAGGAGTAACTAATGATTATTGATCATTTGATTAATTTATGTAATTTATTAGTTATAGTATTTTTAGCAGGTTTTTTGTTGTTAGTTTATACCGCTTTAGTAATAGTTTTATTTAAGCCGGTAATAATTTATTTTTAGGTTAATAAGCAAAGTTTATTAGAGTGAAAATTTTTTCACTCTTTTATTTTATACGTTTGGCTTGACAGAAAAGGAGCCACGTTTTAAGATGTCTCATAAGCTAGTAAATAAATCATAAAAAAAGAGAGGAGCAAACATCATGATTGGATTAGTTTTAGCCTTGATTTGGTTTATTGGTTATTTGGTAATAAAATTGTTGGCCGGAGGGTTAATAAGCCAATTGACGCTGGCAACAGTTTTTATTCCAGTGGTCCATTTTTTGTATCAGTGGTATCTAATTACCACAATGGTGTATTTTTCAGTTTTAGTGTTGTTCTTTCTGCTAATGCTGTTCGGCGTTAGCCTGGTGGGTTTTATCCAGGGAGGAACTATCGGGGCCATTGTCGGAGCGGCTCTCGGTGGTACGGCTTCAACTTTGTTGGTAGTCGCTTCAGTGATGAGGCGTATATTGTTTGTCTCGGGTAGTTACTTACTAACTCAGGCGGTCGTAGTAAATAACAATGTTACACAATGGGATATTCTAAATTTGATTTTGGGTTTAGGATTAATTTTTATAGCGATCACTTGGCGTAGGATTATTAAAAGAAAATAATAATTTTCGTAAGTTTAGAGCGAAGGAAAATTCTTTGCTCTTTTCTTTTGGCCAGATTTTTGCTAAACTTACCTTAATCATTAAAGATATTTTATGACAAAAATTGAGATCAATAATCAAAAGATTCAGGCCCTTTTAGCGCGTAACGTGGTAGAGGTGATTACCGCTCCGGAATTGGAAAATAAACTAAAACAAGGCAAAAAATTGCGAATTAAGTTGGGGGCAGACCCCAGCCGTCCAGATTTACATTTGGGTCATGCGGTGGCTTTACGCAAATTACGCGAGTTTCAAGACCTGGGTCATCAGGTAGTGTTTATTATTGGGGACTATACGGGAATGATTGGTGATCCTTCTGGTAAATCAAAAACTCGGCCGCAGTTGTCAGAAAGTGAAGTTAAAAAGAATGCCAAAAGTTATCTAGCGCAAGTGGGTAAGGTTTTGGATGTTAAAAAAGCGGAAATTAGATTTAATTCCGAATGGTTTGCTAAAATGAAGTTTGCCGAAGTGATCAAGCTGACTTCGCAATTTACGGCCGCGCGGGTGTTAGAGCGTGATGATTTTACTAAACGTTGGAAGGCAGGTATTGATATTGGTTTACACGAACTATTATATCCTACGATGCAAGCTTATGACTCGGTCATGGTAAAAGCCGATGTGGAAATGGGTGGCACGGATCAAGTTTTTAATATGTTAGCTGGTCGGATGTTACAAAAACGATTAGGCCAGGCGGCGCAAGTAGTAATGACCGTACCGTTGTTGATTGGTCTGGAAGGTAAAGAAAAAATGTCTAAGTCGTTAGATAATTATGTCGGCTTAACAGATTTGCCCGAAGAAATGTATGGTAAAATTATGTCTATTGCTGACGGATTAATTTTGCCCTATTTTGAATATTGTACCACTTTGCCGTTGACCGAAATTGCAATTATCAAACAGGACTTGGCAGCCGGGCAAAATCCTAAAGTTAAAAAGATGTTTTTGGCTTATAAAATTGTTGAACTTTATTATAATACCAATAAAGCCATTGCTGCCGAGGAATATTTTCGGTCAGTGCATGAAAAAAAAGAAATTCCTCAAGCGATGACCGTGGTGACTTTAACTAAAAAAGATCTAGGCAAAGATCGAGAGATTAACATTATAAAGTTATTGGCTTTGACTAAATTAGCCAAAAGCAATAGTGAGGCTAAAAGATTGTTAGATCAAGGTGGAATTAAAGATGGCGAAACGGTGGTAAAAGATTATGAAGCTAAGGTGGTTATTAAGGAAAACGGGACCATTATTCAACGTGGCAAGCGTCAGTTTGTTAGAGTGATTTGTAAATAATAATTATGTTTAAGTTTTTGTTGGCCGGTGTTAGTCTAGTTTGTTTGGCCGGTTGCACCAGCTTTAATCAAGTAGCTCCGCCAACTATTATCAATTTAGCAACCTCCACTGCCACCACGGCCACTTCGTCGGTGGCGGTTTTGCAATTTTCTGCCGGTAAAATTCAGACCTTGGTGCCAACTAAAGAAAATAATAAATTTTTATTGACCCAGTGGCTAGTCAAAGATTTAAGTTCGGTTGATGATTTGCCTTATGCCGAAACCCCGCAAGTTTTTTTTGTTGATAATTTTTTAGCAGGTAAGCCGGATCAATATTCACCTTTCGGTTTTTTGAATGTTAATAATATTATTCCCGATATTTTGGGTCGCGAATTAAATAATAGTTATCAACGACAATTATTGGAACTAGGGGTGCGACAAGTTGAAGGTGGAGGGCGCTTAAGTCCAATTTGGGGAGAAATTCAGAAAACCACTACCAGTGCTTATAATTGGCGCGCTTTTGATCAGTTGGTTGCTACTTATCAGCAACAAAATTTATATTATGTTCCGTGGATTGTCTCGGCTAATGCGGCCGATTATCGTTCTTGTCAGCGCGAGGTAATTAAAGCCGGTAGTTTACCACCCTTAGTATTACCTTGTAATCTAAATAATTATAAAAAGTTTGTTTCGGCTTTAGTGGAGCGTTATGATAAGGATGGTCAGGCTGATGCCCCTAATTTACGCTGGGGACAACGCGATTGGGTAATTGGTAATGAACCAGATTTGGCTAAGTTTTGGCAGGATAGTCCGGCTAATTTTGCTAAGTTAGTTTTTGCTGCTTATCAGGCCATCAAAGCGGCTGACCCCACGGCGCGGGTGCATGTGGGGGCTAACGCGGGGTTTATTAGCTCTTTATTGCCGGCCAAGGAAGTTATGCCGCCAGAATTTAAGGATGAAATAGATACGCGTCAAGCTGGTCAAGCGGGTTGGTGGTGGGAATTTTTTGCGGAATTAAAAAAACAGTCAGCTACCCCGTTAGATTTATGGTTTGATCAACATTTTTTTGGTAAAGCGGGAGAATATGAAAAATTAGGAATTTTGGTTTCGGCTTGGAAAAACATTTTGCAAGCTCAAGGGTATCCGGAAGCTAAATTATGGTCAACTGAAATGGGAACTTTTGCCGGTGAGGTGCAGTTTTTAAGCAATCAAACCGAAGGCGGTCAAACCATTTGGCAGTCCGAAAAACAACAGGCCGACGAATTGGTTAAGCGGTATGTTTTTGGATTAAGTGTTGGTTTGCAAAAAATATTTTGGAGTTGTTTGCGTAGTGACCAGACCCAGCCGGGGATGTTTAATAAGATGGGTTTAGTTAATCAGACCGGTGATAAAACTTTAGCGTTTGGGGCGTTAATGCAGTTAACTGATTTTTTAAATGGTGGTCAATTAAAGGTTGAAAGGTTATTAAGTGGTCAGGCTAACCATTATGTTTTTTTAGTTCAGCGGGGTCTGGATAAATTGTATATTTTTTGGCAGGAAGTATCGCCAGCCGAGAGTTTTGGCCAAAATAAAGCCATCGCTTGCGATTTTAATAATGATCAAATAATAGACGAAATTGAGAAGGCTAAATGTTTAAAGTAATAAGTTGTTTGGTTAATAAAAACCCCCAAGTGAGGGGGTTTATTTTTTGTTGGTTGATTATTTTTTGGGCGGCGTTATGATCATTTTATCAGCCTCTAATTCATTGGCTAAGATGCGACCCCAAACAAACGCCTTGGTGGAGGTGGCAAGTTGATTAAAAGTAATAGGTTTGTTGCGAAAAATTATTTTGGCGTTAGGTTTAAATTTAACGGTAATCGGTTCAGTTAAGTGTTTTATTTTTTGTGATTTTTGATCGGTAGTAATGGTTAGTTCGCGAGTGCTTTGGTTAATGCTTTTAATTTCCCCCACTAAATTAAAAGTATGGCCCCAGTATTTAAAAGGGTTAAGAGTATTCAAATTAAAAAAGCCAAAGGATGTTTTAGCCTGAGTAGGATAGGGCGAAAAAATAGTCAAAATTATAATTGCAAGACTGCTGATAAATAATTTATTTTTCATAAGTTTAAATTTTGGCTAAATTATTGCTAAGGTTTTTTAATTTTAGCCAAAACTTGGTTGCCCAGATTAAGGCTAGGGTGTTAGTTAAAATTAAAGCCAGGCTAGTTAGGGGCAGGGCCTGCCAAAATAGATTTAGATTGTCAAAAAGATTAAGACTATCAAGTTCTAAGTCTTGCCACCAGTAATTAAATAAGTAGCCTAAGCTAGCGGCTTGGCTATCCTGATAAATTTTTAGCAACAATAGGCCCAAAGAAAAAATTAGTAAGCCGTTAGTTAATTTGATTATGAATAAACGTTTTTTTTCTTGGGTAGAAATTTTTTGCATGGTTGGCCAAACTAAATCCACTTCAGTTGGTTCTGAATCGGCGGTGCTTAGTAAATTTTTTAATTCAAGCTCGTTCATAATTTTGTAAAAGCTTTTCTAATTGTAGTTTGGCGCGATGCAGGTGGGTGCGCACTGTGTTTAAAGGTTTTTTAGTTATTTGACTAATTTCTTCGTAGGATAATTCCTGTTGATAATATAAAGTAACTACTTCACGATAAATTGGTGGTAATTGTTTAATAGCCGTCCTAACCGCCAAGGCTTGTTCGGCTAAAATTAAAGAGGGTTGCCAGGTGCTGGTGACTTCTTGGCCGGTTTCGGCTAATTCTTCTAAAGATAGGTTTATTTTTTTTCGTTTGAAAAAATTAATCGCTTGGTGGTGAGCAATGGTGTAAAGCCAGGTAGAAAATTTTTTATCAGGTTTAAAAGTACGAAGTTTAAAAAAGGCCTTGGTAAAAGTTTCTTGAGCTAAATCTTGGCTATCGGCTTGGTTTTGGGTAAAGCGGTATAAAAAATAGTATAATGGGGTTTGATAGCGTTTAATCAACTCGGTAAATTTTTCAGTTTGGCCAGCCAAAACCAACTTAATTAAAGCTTGATCAGAAACTTGGCTAGGTTGACTAACTATCATATTATACAAAAAATAAGCAAATAAGTTTCAAGGCCTAGATAGTGTAGCGATTTTTTGTTACTAAAACAAGGCTCAAATTCGCCTCGCTTTAGTTTTTAAATCTGGGGTTTATTATTTTTTGTCGTTAGTCGTTGCTATTTTAACTTTAATTTTTTCAGCCATGATTTGATTAGTGGTAGTATTCCAGACGCCAGAAATTATTACTTGGTCAGCAATTTTTAAGTCGGTAAAAGTTAGGGTTTGTCCGGCTTTAGTGATTTTAGTGTCAAGTGTAGTTTTAACTGTTTGTAAGTCACGTTTAACTGGTTGTAGACTAAAGGTTTGAGTGCTTGAGTCTAAGCTTTCAATAGCGCCGGTAAAATTACCCCATCTTTTTTGAATAGAAACATCACGAACTGATTTGGCGGTAATAGTAGTATCGTTATCTAAAATACCGGTGACTTGGACTTGATCGCCAATTCCAAATTCCGCTAAATTTGATTTACCACCAAATTTACGAATTAAGTTGGTGTTAGCAGTTAAATTTACGGTATAGGTTTGTTGGTTGGTTTTTAAGGTTAGGGTGCCAGGAGTAGTAGTGCTACTCAAAGCCATAATTTCTCCTTTTTTAACCACGGTAATAATTCTAATGGTGATAGAACTGGCGGTCATTGAATTGCTTTGGCGATCCCAAATTCCTTTAGCGGTAATTTGTTGGCCAACCGCTAAACTAGCTAAATCAGTCAGGATATTACCACGTTTGTAAATAGTGTTGCTGGAAAGCTTGATAGTTTGTTGTTGTCCAGCCTTAGGTTCGATGACCAAGGAATTAGTGCCTAAGGATAAAATTTTACCATTGGTGGTAGTTTGCTTTTTTTCTAAAGATAAATTTTTAATTACTAAAGCATTAAGTGTTTGTGTGGTACTACTGGCAAGACTGCCACGAATCATTAAGCTATCACCGACAATAAACTCTGACAAATTAGCGACCGTACTGTTGCGGCGATAAAGCTTGGTGGTATCAGTTAGATTTACGGTCCAAAGCTGGTCAGCAAAGTTTACAGTCAAGGTGGCGGGAGCAGTGCTACTAGTTAAGCTTTTTAATTCGCCAGCTAAACCATCCCACTTGGCAGTTAAGCCTAAGTTTTTAAACTGTCCCGGGGCCCAGAGGTTTTGACTGTCTTTTCCAGCCAAAGCTACTGGGGTGGTTAAAACCATTAAAGTTAAAACCGCGGAAGTGGTCAAAAGTCTTTTTTTCATAAGATTATAAAGTTATTAATTAAAGAGTAGAGCCTATATTAATTATACACCGAATTGCCCAAAAAGTTTCAGTAGTTTATAATATAAAGCATATGTGGTTATATTTTAAAATAGGTTTAATTGCTTTGGCAATCATGGTTTTGTTGGCGTTTGATATCTCTGCCTTGATTGCTTTAGTTTCTGCCGCCCCGTGGGCGCCGACGCGCAAAAAGGCTTTTGCGGCTATTTTACGTTTAGCTAAATTAAAGCCCGGACAGGTGGTTTATGAATTAGGTAGTGGTGATGCTCGGGTGACCGAGTTATTAGCCCAGACTGGCGCCAGGGTAGTGGCCTTTGAATATTCTTTGTTGCCATATTTAGTTTCGAGATGGAAAATTAAACACCGAAAGTTAACGGGGGTAGAATTAAAATATCAAAATTTTTTTACGGCTGATTTTAGTCAGGCGGATTTAATTTATTGTTATTTAACGCCTTATGCCATGAAAAAATTAACTAGCAAGTTTATGGCTGAATTAAAACCGGGCACCAAAATAATTTCTTTTCAATTTCCTTTACCACAATGGCCAGCCCAAAGTGTGGATCAAAGTTTTTCGGGTCAAGCCAAGATTTATTTATATCAAAAAAATTAAATTAGTAGTTTGTTAAAATATCAAATGTTAGAAAATTTTACTTCGGCCGAGCGAAAAATTTTAAAAGCTCTAAAAACCCCTAAAAAAATTCAGGATTTTGTTGACCGACTAAAAATTAATTTTGATAAAGGTCATGACACTTGTCGGTCACCGCGGCAGGTTTTAAAAACCGGCAAAGCTCATTGCATTGAAGCGGCCATGCTAGCGGCTGCAGCCTTACGGTTACAAGGCAGAACTCCTTGGCTGGTAGATTTAGAAAGTGCCAAACATGACGACGATCATGTGATTGCGGTTTTTAAGCAATTTGATTGTTGGGGGGCGATTAGCAAATCTAATCATGCGGTATTGCGTTACCGCGAACCAGTGTATCGGACGATTCACGAATTAGTACTGTCGTATTTTCATGAGTATACTGATTCAAAAGGTAAAAAAACTTTGCGTAAATTTGCCGGCCCAATTAATTTGGCGCGGTTTGATAAATTAAATTGGTCAACCGCCGCTGAAGATGTTTGGTTTGTACCGGAATATTTAGTTAAGGCCAAGCATCAGTTAATTTTAAATCGTCGGCAAATCAGCAATTTGCGCCGGGCGGACCTGATTGAACGTAAAATTGGGCAGATCACGCAGTATCATCGTTAGCTATAACTATTGACAAAAAGGTATTTAGGGTTTAAGCTGAAAACACTTAGGAGGGATAATCATGGACAAAAAAATATTAGCCTTTGTGGTTGATAATAATCCGGCTGATGTTTTGATTCTAAAGCATTATGCCAGGCAGCTACAGCTGGAATTCGTTGATAGCGCTAAGACGGCAGAAGAGGCTTTTGCTAAAATTCCGAAACTTAGTAAGCAGGGAGTGCAAATAGTTTTTATTGAGGGCAATGGCGATGAGCAGGAAGGCGGCATGATTGCCGAAGCGATTAGGAAAGAATGTCCTCAGGTTAAGATTGTTGGTTACTCCGGTTTTCCTAGTTATGACTGGAGTGATGCCAATTTGCCCAAAGCGAGTATTAGTGTTGAAAGTCTGCTTGATGTTTTAAAGAGTTTAAAGTTATTTTAATTTGATTGTTGGCCAGAACAAGTATTTTTACTTGTTCTTTTTTTGTAAAAAATCAAATTCTTGACAAGGTGTTTGGGGCGCGCTATAATATAATGCTCTTTGAGAAGTAAGCGGCTTACCCCCTAAATTTGTTGGTAAAAATTTTGCCACTAAATTTTAGGAGGGAAACCACTGGAGTTAGTCGGCCAGATGGAGACCTCCTCTAATAATTAATGCCAGCAAATTTATGTGGCAAGCTATTAAAGGAGCTCTATCTTTAGTCGTTTTAATTCTAGTGCTCCAATTATTCTTTCCTGAAGTTGGTAGTGATTTGGCGCAAATTGTAGCCAGAGGGGTGCATTTAGCGCTACTGATTCTAAACTTAGTGATCAGTTACTTTCCAACTTCGGCAGTCTAAAAACCAAGGCGTAAAGATTTATTCTTTACGCCTTTTATTATGTAGTAACAAAAAACACCTCTTAATTGAGAGATGTTTTTTAGCTTTAGGACTAAAGTTATTATTAATAGTTTAGCCAATAAAAGTTAAAGCTTTGCCCAATTGATCGCCCCGACCGGTCCGACCAATACGATGAACATAATCATCATAAGTGGCTGGTAAGTCGTAGTTGATTACATGAGTAACGTTGGGAATATCCAACCCTCTAGCGGCGACATCGGTCGCTACTAAGATGGTAGTTTTATTGGCTTTAAATAAATTTAAGGCTAGTTGACGCTTGTTTTGATTTTTATTGCCATGAATGGCATCGGCTTTAAAACCGCTGCGTAATAAAATGTTAGATAATTTTTCTACGCCAAATTTAGTTCGGCCAAAAATTAAAACTTTAGAAAATTCTGGTTTGGCTAAAATTTCATGCAAGATGGTTAGTTTTTCTTGTTCATGTCTTATTTTAATTACATCTTGTTCAACATTTTTAGGAGTATTGCCGGTTTTAACGGAGATGGTTACTGGATCAGTTAAAAATTCTTGAATTAAGCGATCAATTTCTTTATTAACCGTAGCAGAGAAAAATAAAGTTTGTCGGTTAGTCGGCATTAGATTCATAATAAATCTCATATCGGCGACAAAGCCCATGTCTAACATGCGATCGGCTTCGTCTAAAACAATCGTTGAAAATCTAGCCGGCTTAAGCACGCCGCGTTCAATTAAATCTTTTAAGCGACCAGGGGTGCCAATGACAAAATTATGAGCGCGGTGTAATTCAGAAATTTGACGGCCGATGGAAGTTCCGCCCACGCAACAAACTGAGAAAATTCTTAAGCGACCGCGAAAGTCAATTAATTCTTCATTAATTTGCGTGGCTAGTTCACGAGTAGGAACTACAATCAAAATATTTTCTTGGCCGTTTAAGATTACTTTATTAATTAGTGGGACTAAAAAAGCGGCGGTTTTTCCGGTGCCCGTGTTGGCAATTCCAACCACATCAAGTCCGTCAAGAACCGCAGGGATAGCCTCATCTTGAATGGGAGTAGGGGTAAGATAGCCTTTGGTGATGATATTGTTTTTTAATTGTTCGGCAATTGCAAAATCAGCAAAAGCATTTTTTGATACATAGGGCTTGGTTTTGAGATTGGGTTCAGCCTTAGAAACAAATAAGGCGGGATTAATCCTTTGATCGCGAAAGCGATTGCCACGATTAAAACCAGAGCGACCACCACTTGGTCGGGAGGGTTTATTGCCAGCTGCGCGCTGACGATTAGGAGAGTTGCCAAAGTGAAAACTTCGGCCGAAACTTTTGGTAGACATAAAAATAGGTTTTATTTCTTAGCTTTAAAGCCGGTAGGCCAGCCTGCTAAAAGCAGGGTTTGGGCCTTTCATAAATTTCCATCAAAGCTAAAAAAATAAAGCCTATAGTGTAAGAAAGGTCTAAAATGAGATTTCTTAGAATGGAATTAAATGAGATGTACTTTAAGAAACGAGTATAGCATAAAAGTATATCTTTGTCAAGCAAGAGTAAAAAGTGGTAATTTTTTCTTAATAAAATTATGATATAATGTTAATATAATAAAGTCGTTAAAAAATAAAAAAACAGCTTATGGCTAAACGTAAAAGTGCTTTTGATATCAATCCGCATAAGGCTAACATGAAAATTACTATCAATTCGGCGATGATTGGGGTATTATTTTTTATGTTAACTTTTATTTTAGCTTCGGGTCAAACCAAATTTAATTTTTTAGTTTTAGCTCAGTTAGTTTTAGCAATACCGCTATTATACGTTTCCACTCTAACTTATTCTAAAATTGCTTATTGGCAGGAATTTGAGGCTTGGGATTTTTTTGGTTGGATGATTAGCAATCTTGGTAATACGATTGTGCTTAATGCTATCGGTTTAATGGTGGCTAGTATCTCTCGTGGTTTGGCCCTGACTTATTTTTTGTTGATAATCCTTTTAATGTCCATCTATTCAATTATTAATATCAGTTACATGGCTGAAACCTCGCACATTAAATCCTCAAGATTTTTTAAACTAGTTTTCTTTTTAGTAGTTTTGTTAGTTGGCGGGTTAGTACCGTTTTTGTTGATGGCTTAGAGTTTAATATTATTAAAAAATACCTCAAAGTTTTTGGGGTATTTTTTGTGGGTAATTTGTTTTATTTAAGCAGGGCTATTTGGTAAAAATATGGTTTTTTAAAATTATACGCGGTAAATAAGTTGCGTAAAAGCTTAATTGATTGTCTAAAGTCAAGATTTTTGCCATAATACTTGAGCAGTCGTTTAATCTGAGCTAAATAAGCACATGAAAAATCAATTGTTGAAAACTTTAAAAAAATATTTTGGGTATGACGAATTTCGGCCGATGCAAGCGGAGATTATTAATAGCGTTTTAGCCGGTCAGGATAATTTTGTGTTAATGCCGACTGGTGGCGGTAAGTCGCTTTGTTATCAATTACCAGCTTTAATGTTGCCGGGCTTAACTTTGGTAATTTCTCCGTTGATTGCTTTAATGAAAGATCAAGTCGATGCCTTGCAAGTTAATGGTATTAAGGCAGAATTTATTAATTCCTCTTTAACACCAAAACAAATTGCAGCGGCTTATGACCGAGCCAAGAACCGGGAGATTAAAATTTTATATTTAGCACCAGAAAGGTTTGCCCAAATTGAATTTCAAAGTTTCTTACAATCATTGGAAGTTAGTTTAATCGCCGTTGACGAAGCTCATTGTATTTCTGAGTGGGGTCATGACTTTCGTCCGGATTATCGCAATTTAAGTTTGTTAAAAAGACTTTTTCCGGGTACGCCACTAATTGCCTTAACGGCTACCGCGACTACCAAAGTACGTGAAGATATTATTAATCAACTTAAGCTTAGCCAAGCCCTGTTTTTTATTACTAGCTTTAATCGGGAAAATCTTCAGTTAAGCGTGATTGAAAAAAAACAGGCTTTTCCTAAATTACTTAGTTTGCTGGAAAAGTATAAAAATGAATCGGTAATTATTTATTGTTTTTCCCGTAAAGAAACGGAAGAATTGGCCGAAAAATTACGTTCAAATAATTTTAGCGCGCAAGCTTACCATGCCGGATTGAAAACGCGTGACAGAAAATCAGTCCAAGAACTTTTTATAAAAGATAAGGTGGATATTATTGTAGCGACCATTGCTTTTGGTATGGGCATTGATAAGCCTGATGTGAGATTGGTGGTTCATTATACTTATCCCAAAACTTTAGAGGGTTATTATCAAGAAATTGGTCGGGCTGGACGTGACGGGTTAGTCAGTGAATGTGTTACTTTTTACACTTATGCTGATACCAGGAAGCATGAATTTTTTATCAATCAAATTGAAGATGAGCAGTTAAGGCGCCGAGCCCGGGAAAAGTTAAGTGAAATTTTAAATTTTTATAGTTTGGTTTCTTGTCGTAAAAAATATTTATTAAAATATTTTGGCGAAACTTTGTTGTCAGAAAATTGCGGCAGTTGCGATATCTGTTTAACCAAGAGAGAGACCTTTGATGCTACAATTGTGGCCAAAAAGATTTTTTCCGCGGTGGCCAGAACCGAAAATCGTTTTGGTCGAAATTATATTATTGATATTTTGCTCGGTAAAAAGAATCAGAAGATTTTAGCAAATAAACATGAACAACTTTCGGTGTTTAAAATTATTACCGATTTTTCCGAAAGCCAGCTGATTAAGATTATTAATCAGTTAACAGATTTAAATTATCTCCGGCGGAGCGAAGGTCAATATCCGATACTGAGTTTGACTAAGCAGGCGGTTGATTTTTTGCGAAGTAATGAAATTTTAACACTAGCTAAGCCGCCGGCGGAGGCGGTGTTAAGCAAAAAACCAACTAAGTCGGGCGAGTTAGAATTTAATTTTGAATTGTTTGCGGTGTTAAAGTCTTTACGTCGGGAATTAGCCGAACAGGCCAATGTGCCACCCTTTGTAATTTTTGGTGATGCTAGTTTACGAGAAATGGCTCATTATTTTCCCCAGGATAAACATAACTTTTTAAAGATTAGTGGCGTTGGGGCAAAAAAACTAGAACAATTTGGCGATATTTTTTTAAAAGCGATAATTGAATTTACTACCAAGCACAAATTAGTGGCGCTAATTAAACCAGAATCAGTTTTGGTTAAGTCGGTGTTAAAACCAGATGTATTAGCACCCAAATCTTATTTGAAAACCAAAGCACTGATCGCTAAAAATGTTTCTATTGAAAGAATTGCCAAACGTCAAGGTTTGGCCCCCAGCACCATTGTCACGCAGATTGAAAAAATGGTTTTGGCAGGTGAAAGAATTAATTTAGAATATTTAAAATTACCACGTCAGCGTTATGAAACTATAAAAAAGGCTTTTATAAAATGTGGGAGCGAGAAGCTAAAACCAGTATTTGAATATTTGGATAAAAAGTACTCATATAATGAGTTAAAAATAGTGAAGATTTTAATAAATTTACCCTAGATTTAAAAAATCTTTTGTTTTAATAATTGATTTTTGGTTAATAAAAAATACCCACGAAGTTGAGTATTTTTTTGGTAAAAATTTTTGGGGTGATTTTATTTTTCCAAATCTTTAATCTTTTCCATAATTTGGTCATAAAGTTCTGGTTCTCCTTCTTGGTGGGCTTGGAGGAGGGCTTCGTTGAGGCAATCAAAAGCTCCGGCGTTATCTCCGACGGCTAGATATAAATCAGTGCGCTCAATATTAAAAATAATGGCCGCCCGGCTAGTATTTTCTGCTGTTACTAAAGCCTCTTGTTGCATAGTCCAGGCAAGTACTAAAGCTTTAGTTTCAGGATTATCCGGTCCAGATTGTTTTAGACTATCCAGAACTGCTTGCTTTGCTATTTTTTCTTGGCCATAATCTTGGCTGCTAAATTTTTCCATAGAATTTTTTAATTTGGGGTCAGGCACTGTCCGGTCTTATAACAGTGCTCGAGGATAAAGAGTATATGGTTACTTTACGCGAAAAAATGAATAATATCAAGAAAGTTGCCAAGTTTTACAACTACGACCTCCTCCT
>JBAYJR010000010.1:0-52272 GCA_041665005.1 Candidatus Buchananbacteria bacterium | reverse complement strand
ATAATAAATTTCCTGTACCCCCTGATATTCTACCTTAAATTTTTTTAATTCCAACAATTTTTCTAAATCCAGCGGTTGAGTCGCGTCATGTTTAATAAATTCAAAATCCGGGTTAATCAACAAATGTTCAATATTTTGTTCGTGGCCGGTTAAAAAATTATCCACGCAAATTACCTTATTTTCTTTAATCAATTCATCACATAAATGCGAGCCCAAAAAACCAGCGCCACCAAAAATTAAAATATTCTTTTTATCAAAAATAGGAGAAATCGCCATATTTTTAAATTAATTTAACCTAACTTATTGCTTAAATTATAACAATTTTTTTCAAATAAATCAATCTATTGAGCAGTTTGGCTGGTCAGAATTAAACAATCACCTCACGATGGACTGATTCCTCTTCTTGGTCCAGGGGATAGTAATAAACAATACCAATTCCGTCCCCGTCAGTTTCACAATGAATAAGAGGCATTCGGCCTTCTAAAAGACTAGAACCGCTACACACTGTATAACCACGAATATCCAAATGTTGGCCAGTTTCCTTAAAATATTTCAGGCCATGTAAAAGTCGTTCATTTAAAGTTTCGGTGGCGATTTTTCGTTCTTTGACTTGCTTAACAGATAAACCTTTTAACTCCTCATCGGCCTCTTGATGATTACGCACCCAAAAAGCATAAGGAGTCGCCGTGGTGCGATCAGAAATAAACCCATCAATATAAGAAATAGACTCCCAGGCCGGGTAACAAAGCTTTTTAGTTTTAGCAAACAATTTTTTATTAGTAAGGCCCTGCGCCATAATTATTAACCGGTCAAAGCCTTCTCGTTTTTCAGGAATTACTACTTTAGAAAAATCACACTTCAAGCCAAAAACTTCTTGATAGAATTCCTGCCAATCAATCTTGGCTAATTTCTCTTTAAGTTCTTTAAGTTCCAATTCTAATTTTATTTTAATATCTCTAACTAAAACTAAATCCTCTGGCTTATCATGACTTAGACTTTGGGCTTTAGCTATTTCCAAATCAAACTGTTGTTTAAGCGCTTTGAGTGATTCTAGTTTAGTGGTAAGTTTGGGGCAAAGTTGTGGCATATTTTTATTAATTAATTTTTACCAAAAACCCAATAACGACTAAGACCAAAATTCCAAAAAGTCACCAAGACAACCGCGAAACCTTTAGCAATTAAATCGTACCAACCGGCGTAAGAAACCAAGCAGTACAAAATTGTCGTCTGCCAAACCATTCCTAAAATATTAATAACAAAAAATTTATAGTACTGCTGGTGGTGATTTTGTGAATCATTACCAAAAGTCCATTTTTTATTTAACCAAAAACTCCAAGAAACAGCCAGAACGAATGAACAGGTATTAGCTAAGATTATAGAAAAATTAAAAAACCTAGTGGTTATAAAATAAACCGAAAAATCAATTAACAAGTTAGAAAAACCAACCAAACAAAATTTAATAAACTGTTTGATTACTACTTGCCGCTGACTAAAGAAACGATTAAAAACTTTTTCAAGCATACTATTTGGTGGTTGGATTGGTTTTTAACTGATCAATAAACTGCCGAGCCGATGAGGCTAATTCTGGAAATAAAGTAATAATTCTTTCCGCCACCGCTTGTGCCTGGGGAATTTGTTGATTCTGCAAATAAAGCGCAGCCAAACGAGTGTAATAAAAACTGTTGCCTGGTTGAGCTTTAATCAATTGCTGCAAACCCGCAATTAACTGCTCGCTTTGTTTGGCTTGGACATACAAATTACTTAAACGATCTAAGTTTTGCTCACTAAAAAAATTTGGCTGATTGGTTAACAAGTAATTAAACTCCGCTTGCGCCAAAACTGGCTGACCAGAAAAAAGATAAACCGCTAATAAATTAAAGTAAGGTTCCTCCGCCCAGGGTGCCAAAGCTTGACCGGCCTTAAAGGCTTGTTCACTGGCCGTAAAATCCTGCAGGTAAAAATAAGCTTGGCCTAGGGCATAATAAATTTGCGGTCGCGTCGGGCTTAATTTTTCAGCTTGCTTTAACAAACCAACCGAATCAGTCAAACGTTTAATACCAAATTGCGCCGTCGCATTATAAAAATTTGCTAAATATAAATAATGTCGCACGTTAAGTGGTTCTTCACTAATACTATTATTCAATTCCTGGTCAGCCAGCTTAACCGCGCTCTGAACTTTAACTAAGTCCAAATTTGGCAGCGCCACTAATTCCAAAACATAGTTAGCCAGTTGCTGTCTAATTTCAAATCGGCCGGTAGTCGCTACCTTTAAAGCCGCTTGATAATTATCAATTGACTGTTGACTATACTTTCCGGCAGTTTTATTAACCAAAGCTTCAAATAAATAATGATTGGCTGAATAAGTCTGATAATTAACTTGATAAAAAATACCCAACCAAACCAGAACTAAAATAATCAGCGCCACTGGACTAACCGGCCAGCTGTTTTGTTTTTCGGTTTTAACTTCGGGAGAATTTTGATTAATTAAAAAAATAATAAACGCTAAAATCAAATAAAAAATTACATCTGTGTTAAGTTGATCAAAGACAAAAAAATCTTGAAAAAAGAAAGCTAGTAAAGCCAAAAGCCACACCCAAGAATTGGCAAAATCACCGTTGGCTCTGAAGTTTTTAAACAAATAATAAAAAGCTAAAACATAAATAGCCAAATAACTAGCCAAGCCAACCAAACCTGAAGTTACTCCCACGTCAAAAATAATATTATGGGAACGGTCAAACCAAATTTGCGAGCCAGCATCCCGATAAATTTCAACCGGAAATCTTTTATTAAACACGTAATAATAATTTTCGGGACCATAACCTAAAATTGGCCGTTCAAGTATTCCCTGCCAGGAAGCTTGCCAAGTCAGCAAGCGTGATTGCGTGGTAATATCCGTCGCCGAAATTGCCGCTAACTTACGCAAGGTGCCATTATTTTGCACCCAACCAGAATCCCTGGCTAGATAAATAGCTAACGGACTAAGTAAAATAGCGGCGGCTAAAATGACTCCGCCGATTTTAAACCGGCGGTCTTTAGTTAAATAAATATTTAACAGCAACAACACCGCCGCCGCGGCTCCAAAAGCAATAATCGCTCCCCGAGTTTGGGTCTGCCAAAAAATAAAAAACTCAAATAAGAATATAGTAACTAAAAATACCTTAACACTTAAACGCCGAGAACGCCAAAACCACCAGGCCGTAATTACCGCATTAAGTATCAAAAAAATAACTAAAATCTTACCTTCGTTAAAAATCGCTGACAGAATTCCTTGCTCCGAACCGCTAAGCGAACTAAAGATTTGTTGCACCAACAAGACTAGATCAAAAAACCAAAAACATTTAATAAAGAAATTTTGCGGAAATTCCGTCTGGCGTAACCAAAAATAAAAAATAATAAATAGGTGCATCAACAAATAAGCAGCTAAATAAATAGCGTTGCCGGTTAGGGCGGTTAATCTATCTCCACCCGAAGAGCCCAAAATAAATGGTGAATGCCAATATTGAGCCAGAGCTATTAATGACATTAGTAGACTAGCAAATAAAGAAAAAGCCAATAACTGTTGCCAATCCTCTTTTTTCTTAAAGACCCCAACCAAAACTATTAAATAAGCCAATAAATGCAAAGAATAAATTACTCCGCCCATCCTTTCAAAATCCCCTAGCCAACTTTTGGCAACATTTAAACCAGTAAAGGAGCTTAGAACTATCAAGCCAAAATAAATTAACACAGCCCAAAACAGCTTATTAAACTTAGGCCGATAAGCCCTATCAATCATCGTCAATAAAATATACAAAGCAAAAATTATTTCTACCACTATTCTAAATAACAAATTACGAGGCACAATAAACGGAAAGAAAAAATCACTGGAAATAATTAATGGGCTAAACAAACATACAAAAACTCCGGCTTTGATTACGCCCGGCAAGGACCGCTGAACTTTTAACCAATTAAACATAAAATAATATTTAAATAATCTTGAATGATTATAACATTTGCCGCTCCAAACGGCAATTTATCAAACCTTGCAAAAATTTAAAAAAGATTGTATAATAAACTACGATTTTTCTTATGAAAATAAAAATCCTACTTTTAGTCTTAGTTGACCTAGCTTTAATGCTTTTGGGCTTATGGCTGGCTTTACTTATTCGTTTTGGCAAAGAACTAAACCCCGAAATGTGGCAAAGACATTGGCAAATATTTTTGCCCCTATTTTTGGCTTGGTTGTTGGTTTTTTATATTGATGGTTTTTATGAACTACGAAGCATCAAAAAAGGCCTCACTTTTTATAGCCATTTTTTAAGAGATTTAATTATTAACCTAGTCATTACTATTGTTGCTTTTTATTTTTTGGGCAGCCTTACTTCCCTTAAACCACAACGAGTATTATTATTCTTTACTTTAATCTTTTCGGCCTCCTTTTATCTTTGGCGTCTACTCTTTGATTCGTTGTTAAAAACCAGCCCTTGGCTTAACAAAGTTTTAATTGTCGGTTTAAATGAATCCGCCCTAGATTTAGCCAAAGAAATTATTCACAAAAAAAGTTTTGGCTATCAACTAGTTGGTATTATCAACTGGCCAATCAACAACCTAATCGTAGAGCCAAATTTTGCTTCTTTAATTATCGCCGAATCAATTGATCAATTACCAAAAATTGCGCAAGCTAAAAAAATAGACATTATTATCAACGCCAACCCAAATCAAGCTGATTCTAAGTTAACCAACGCCCTATTTGCTTGCTTACCCTTAAGAGTAGATATTGCCAGCTTGCCAACCTTTTATGAAAACCTAACTAACAAAGTACCAATTCATAACATCCGACCAACTTGGTTTTTAGAAAACTTAGCCGGCAATCGCAAAAAACCCTATGAAATATTAAAACGGGGTACCGATTTATTACTCGCTACTGGCGGTAGCTTGCTCGGAATTGTTTTTATACCCGTCATCGCTCTACTAATAAAAATTTCCAGTCCGGGACCAGTCTTTTTTAAACAAATCCGAACCGGCCAAAATGGTAAAAATTTTTTAGCCATCAAGCTTCGCACCATGATTGTTGGCGCCGAAAAAAACGGCCCCCAGTGGGCCAGCCAAAACGATCCCCGGATTACCGGCTTAGGCAAATTTTTACGCAAAACCAGATTGGATGAGATTCCTCAATTTTACAACATCATCCGCGGCGAAATGTCTTTTATCGGCCCGCGGCCGGAGCGTCCAGAATTTATTGAAACTTTGCAAGAAAAAATCCCTTTTTACAAAGAACGTTTACTAGTCAAACCCGGCTTAACCGGCTGGGCGCAAATTAATGCCGGCTACAGTGGCACCTTTGAAGGCTCGCTAGAAAAAGTTCAATACGATTTATATTACATCAAAAATCGTTCGCTAATTTTGGATTTGTCGATTATTTTAAAAACTATAAAGATTGTTTTATCCGGTGGCGGGCAGTAAAAATATGATTAGTATTATTACTTTAAAAAGAATTTTAGTAAAAACCCGGCTACTGGAACTACCGGTTTATTATTTTAAAAAAAATCCAATTTATAACTTTTTACGGTTTGGCTATTGGACTAATCAGTATTTACCAGAAATAATTTATTTGGAAACCACTAATGCCTGCAACGCCAAATGCTACAGTTGCCCCCGCGCTAAAATGGATCGCCCAATTGGTGTAATGACCTGGGAAGTGTTTACAAAAATCGTTACTGATCTAAAAAAGCTTAAACGGCTTTATTTTGTTTTACATATTGACGGAGAACCGCTGCTAGATCCCCAATTATTTAACCGCATTAAATACCTAAAACAAAACTTGATCAACCCCCATATACACTTTAATACCAACGCCGAATTAATGACCCCAGAAAAATCCCAGCAAATCCTAAATTCCGGCCTAGACTCCATTACTTTTAGTGTCGATGGTACTACCAAAGAAACCTACGAACAAGTAAAAACCGGGCTAAACTTTGAAAAAACCATCAGCAATATTAATAACTTCTTTTTGCTAAAAAGAGAAGGTAACTATAAATATCCAAAAGTAACCATGCAAATGGTGGTTAACGAGACTAATCAACATCAAATTTCTGAGTATCGTCAGCTTTGGAAAAATAAAGCTAATCGAATTTTTATTAAGGCTATGCTTAATTTTTTAGTCCAAGGCACTTCCATTAAAACCAAAGAACTGTCCCCCCGACAGCTCCGTAGATGTTTCCAACCAATTTCGGTTTTTGCTATTTATTGGGATGGCCGAGTAGGTTTGTGCTGTTGGGATTACAATCACCTAGCTAAACTAGACAGTATTACCAACAAAAGTATTATAGAAATATTTAATGCCAAACCACATCAAATCGTCCGTAAAGCCATGCTAAAAATGTCTTGTCAAAATATTGTGCCTTGTAATTTTTGCTCACAAATTTACGGACATGATATGAATTCTGATTATAAAAAATAATTTTTTATTATGGAACCAACCAACCAACTACGACTTTCTGTAATTATGCCGGCTTTTAATGAAGAAGCTAGCATTATTAACACCATTAATGGCCTGAAAGCGGAATTAGCCAAGCTAGACTTAACTTATGAACTAATTGTAGTTAATGATGCTTCCACCGATCAAACTGTAGCCAAGCTAAAAGACTTGCCACAACTAAAAATTATTAATCATCCTTACAATAAAGGCAATGGGGCAGCTTTAAAAACTGGAGCCAGAAAAGCCAGCTATGATTGGTTGTTATTCTTTGATGCTGATGGTCAACAAAAACCAGAATATATCAAAGAAATGATTAGCTATATTGGTGAATTTGATCTAATCGCCGGCCAGCGTACTGGCTATCAAGGCCCCGCCGTCAGACAGCCGGGAAAAAAGTTAATCCATTGGTTGGCGATTATTTTATTGGGACAAAAAATTTATGATTTTAATTGCGGCTTAAGAATAATTAATAAAAAACAATTTCTACGTTTTGCTCATATTTTACCTGACGGTTTTTCTAGCCACACTACTATTATCTTTGCTTTTTTTAAGGAAAAAATGAACGTGAAATTTGTACCAGTTACCATCAATAAACGACAAGGTGGTAAAAGCATGGTTAAACCCAAAGAAGCAATTACTTACGCCATGTTGATCGTTAGATTAATTATGCTCTTTTCTCCTTTAAAAATATTTTTACCAATTAGTTCTACTTTATTTCTGCTGGGACTGGGCATGCTAGTTTATGATTTATTCCAATTTAATGTTTCAAAAAGCACAGTTTTAGTATTAACTAATGCTCTAATTATTTTCTTTTTTGGCTTAATTGCCGACCAAGTGGCCGCGTTACGAAGAGAAATTAATAAAGACTATTAACCTTTGTTTATGGAACTTTTAACTGCCATAAAAACTAGACGAAGTATTCGTAATTTTCAAGACCTAGAAGTCAAAAAAGAAATAGTGGAAAAAATCATTTTAGCGGCCACCTACGCCCCTTCGGCCTGTAATGTTCAAGGCTGGAAATTTATTGTCGTTGACGATCAAAACTTAAAAAATAAATTAGTTGATCACGGCGGATCTATTATCATTAAAAATGCTCCACTGGGAATATTAATCCTTTATAACAACCAAACCAAAAATACTGAATATTTTGACTACATCCAAAGCGCCGCCGCGGCCATCCAAAATTTACTATTAGCCGCTACCGAACAAGGGCTGGCCACTTGCTGGATTTGTCACCTACCGCGAAAAAAAACCTTACAAAAAATCTTTAAAATTCCCTCACAATTTTCTCCTGTCGCTTATATTTTACTGGGTTACCCAAAATTAACCACCACCGAAGTTCCTCGCAAACATCGCCTCACCGAAATCGTCTCTTACAACAGTTATAATTCTGCTTGGCCACTTGAAAAAAACAACTTACTCTTGTTTTGGCTTAAAAAAATCTTAGTCAAAATTTATTACTTAACTCCGCTGTTTATTAAAAAAAGTTTACTAAATAAAATTTTGGATAAAAATTTTGTTAAAAAATTTAAAAACTAATCTTAATTATATTTTTAAAAATAGCTTCACAATTGAAGAAGTAAAAAACTTTTGGGATAATGTGGCCGATCAATACGACCAAATTAACAAAAAAATCGGGCCGGCCCACAATCAACGCTTTACCGAAAGTCTAAAATTTTTAGATTTAAAAGACGGCGACAAGATTCTAAATATCTGGTCTCGCACTGGCAATGCCCTGCCCTATCTATCAAATTTAGCGCGACTCAACCTTTTTAATCTTGAAGTCTCTCCAAAAATGTTAACAATTGCTCAAAAAAAATTTCCACAACATAATTTTTATGAGACAAACCTAGAAATCCTAAATTTTCCAGATAATTATTTTGACGCCATCTTATCCCTAGAAACCCTTGAACATGCTCCCCATCCAGAATTATTTCTCAAAGAATTATTTCGTGTATTAAAACCGCAAAAAAAATTAGTAATGAGCTTACCGCCAAAAACCGCCGAACTACCTTTAAAAATTTATGAACTTTTTTTTGACAACCACGGAGAAGGCCCACATCAATTTCTCTCTTCTAAAACAGTAAAAAAAATACTGAAAACTGTCGGCTTTGAATTAATTCTTCATCAAGGAACTTTGCTAATCCCCGCTGGACCAGTTTGGTTGCAAAATTTTGGTGAAATAATTATTAAAAAATTTCAAAAAACACCCCTAAAAGAATTGGGTGTTAGACAATTTTATGTCTGTAAAAAGTAGTTTTTACCCCATACTACTAAGTATTGACTTAGAATACTGGTTTGAATCACCCTCGATTGAACGCTATCTTTCTGGTCAAGAAAAAGAGTCCCTGACCTTATATTGCGATCAGTTACTAAGTCTTTTGTCGGCCAAACGGGCCACGGCCACTTTTTTTGTTACTGGAAAAGTCATTAAACAAGAACCAGAACTAATAAAAAAACTTCACCTAGCTGGACACGAAATAGCCGTTCATTCCTTTGATCATCAGCCACTTTGGCATAAAACCGCCCAACAGTTTACCCTTGATCTAAAAGAGATGATTGCTCAGATACAATTTTTAACTTCTACTAGACCAATTGGTCATCGCGCGGCCAATTTCTCGCTTGATCAGCAAACCAACTGGGCTTTAAAAATTTTAACCGCTAATGACATTAAATATGACTCTTCAATTTTTCCTTATCATTTTTCACCCTGGCTATTTAAAGCTTATCAAGGAAGTCTCTACGGCTTAGCCAGCAAAAATTTTATTCCTTATCGCATTAATCTTAATTACCCTAATCAAGTAGACAAAAATTCGGCGCTTTTAGAATTTCCCACTTCAATTTTTCATTGGTCTTTTTTTAAATTACCGCTGACGGGAGGAATATATATTAGGCTTATTCCTTGGACAATTTTTAAATTTTTATTAAAAACCAAATTAAAAAAAGAAGTAGCTAGTATTCACTTTCATCCTTTTGATTTTCTAACTAATCCACCGCAACTACTAATGCCCCAGCTTAAAAAATTTATAAAATATTACAATACTAAAAATACTTGGAAAAAATTAAACTATTTATTAGATAACTACCATTGTCTCTCTTTTAAACAATATCTCCATGAAAATACTCTTGATTAATCCACCAATTGACAACATTATTGAAAGCGACATGCCTAAACAGTTAGAATCAGGCCTGGATTTTTTACCACCCCTAGGCTTAATGTATATCGCTAGCTACGTAAATCAAAAAACCACTCACCAAATAAAAATTTTAGATTGTCCGGTAGAAAAAATTACTTACACCGACCTAAACCAAAAAATTAATCAAGAAAAACCCACGATAGTAGGGCTAACGGCTATGACTTTTACTTTAATTGATGTCATAAAAGTAGCCCAGTTGGTTAAAAAAATAAACCCCCAAATCAAAGTAGTGTTAGGGGGGCCGCACGTCAACATTTACCCTGCTGAAACCCTAGCCAACCCCGAAATAGACTTTTTAGTATTAGGGGAAGGAGAACAAGCATTTGTTGATTTACTGGAAAATATTAACGATCTTAACAAGCTAAAACAAATTCGTGGGTTAGTTTTTAAAGAAGACTCACAGATTATTAATACTGGCCAACGCGAATTAATCACTGATCTTGACCAACTACCTTTTCCCGCCAGAAATTTAACACCCTATCAAAAATATTTTTCTATTATCGCCAAAAAAAATCCTACCACAACCATGTTTACTTCACGTGGTTGCCCTTATCAATGTTTGTTCTGTGACCGACCACACTTGGGAAAAATTTTTAGAGCTCGCAGTGCCAAAAATGTCGTGGCAGAATTACTAGAAATTGAAAAAATGGGCATTAAAGAAATTTTCATCTACGACGACACCTTTACTATTGACCGGCAAAGAGTGATAGATGTTTGTAATTTAATTATCCAACAAGGCCTAAAAATAAATTGGGATATTAGAGCCAGAGTTAATACCGTTGATGAAGAATTGCTAAAATTAATGAAACAGGCTGGTTGTGAAAGAATCCATTACGGCGTTGAGGCCGGAACAGAAAAAGTCTTAAAAACTTTACGCAAAGGCATTACCTTGGATCAAATTAAACAAGCTTTTGCCTTAACTAAAAAGGTTGGAATTGAAACGGCCGCTTATTTTATGCTTGGTTCTCCCGGTGAAACCTTAACCGACATCAAACAATCAATTAAACTAGCCAAAAATCTATTTCCTGACTACGTGCACTTTTCCGTGACTACCCCCTTTCCAGCGACCGAATTATACTTTAAAGGCTTACGAGAAGGAGTAATAAAAAAAGATTATTGGCAAGAATTTTCTATCAAGCCCCAACCAAATTTTCAACCACCAGCTTGGGAAGAAAATTTTACCCGCCAAGAATTATTTGCTATTTTACTTAAAGCCTATCAATCATATTACCTATCGCCACGCTATATTTTAAAAAGAATAAAAGAAATAAAAAGCTGGGATAATCTCAAAAACAATTTTAAAGCTGGCCTAAAACTTATGACCTTAATTATCAAAAAATGACCAAGCCTCTAAATTATTCAATTTTTAAAAAATATTATTTTTTAATCGGCCTGGCGCTTTTTGTTTTTATCGCTAGCCGACTTGACTTTAATCAACTCTACTCCGCTTTATACAAAACCAAACCGTTAACTATTATACTTGGTCTAATTATAGTTATACCAATAACCCTGGTTAAGGCCTGGCGTTGGAATAATATTAAAAAAAATCAAGGTTTAGCTTATACCTTTTTAGATTCTTTTTTAATTTATCAAATTGGCCTAGCTCTAGGATCAATTACCCCTGGACAGGCTGGAGAATTTATTAAAATATGTTACTTAAAAAATCCAACACGCTCTTGGGGCAAAGTTGCGGTTAGTGTAGTTATTGACAGATTAGCTGATTTAGGTTACTTGCTAGTGATCGGCTACCTGGGAATATTAATCTTACTAGGAGAAACACAAAAAAACATAAACCTGATTTATCTTTTTTTTATCGTATCACTTTTTGGTTTGATTATAATAATCCGCAAAGGTTGGCATAAAAAATTATTAAAAATAATCTTTAGGCACTTTATCCCTCTTCGCTATCAAACTTCTTGGCGGGAAAGCTTTGCGGATTTTATTAAAGATTTTAAATCAATCACCCCTAAACAATACCTAATTATTTTAAGTTTGACGCTACTTGGCTGGATGATATACTATCTACAGTCATATATTTTTATTTTAAGTCTAGGTTTTAAAATACCACTGATCAAGCTGGCAATTGCCGTTACGACCGCTGGTTTACTCTCGCTGTTGCCAATTTCCTTTTTAGGCATTGGCACCAGAGAAGCCGCTTTAATCATTATTTTAGCCCCCTACCTTGATTCTTCCACTATAATAATTTTTTCTCAGTTAATTTTACTGGCTAACATTTTTTCCATAATTTTAGGCCTAATCTTTTTAAAACTAAAACCGTTACCCTTTACCCTAAAAAATTATGACTTACTGGAAAAATAAACTAACTTCAAATTTACTAGGTAATTTTAACGTTGGAAAATTAGATAAAATATTGTCCGCCACCCCAGCGATTAACTTAATTTATAAATTTTTCGTTCAAAAGACCATCGACTACGATTTCCCCACCCACCTTTTCATTGAACCAACGAGTGCCTGTAATTTTCACTGTAAAATGTGCCCGCGCACCAACGGAAAATCTTCAGATGGTCAAATGGACATGGAACTATTCAAAAAAATTGTTGACGAGGCTAAAAAATATGGCCCCCGAGCATTTTGCCTTCATCTTTTTGGCGAGCCGCTACTGGCACCAAACTTTTCTGCCATGATCCAATACATCAAAGAAGCAAACAAAAACAACACTATCCTCCTTACTACCAATGGTTTTTTACTTAACCAAACGATTGCTACCAACCTAGTTAAATTTGGGGTTGACAAAATAGCTATTAGTTTTACCAGCCCTGACCGTGAGACTTATTTTAAAAATGTTGGGGTTGATGCTTTATTCAAAGTAGAAGAAAACATCAAACAACTCATCTCGATTAAAAAACAAAAAAAGTCTCACAAGCCTTTAATCTTTGTAAGAATGATTACTAACCAAGAGACTAATCAACAAGCTAAGGAATTCTTAAACAAATGGCGCAAGAAAGAAGTAATTGCCGAAACCAGAGAAATGCACAATTATGGTGGCAATATTGATAACAGCTATATCAAAGGCCATAAAAGAAGATACCCCTGCTATCATCTTTGGCTTTCGCCGGCCATTCACTGGAATGGCGATGTTTCTATTTGCTGCGATGATTATGCTCGCCAAGCCTTATTAGGTAATGTTAAAAAAGAAACCCTTCACGAAATGTGGACTGGTAATAAAATTAATCATTACCGCAAACTCCATCTACAAGGAAAATATCGACAAACCCCCCTCTGTAGCAAATGTGATGTTTGGAATATTTATTCTGATTTGTTCTTTACTTGGCAAAAAAAATAATTATTATATACTTTAAAATAGCCTAATAATTTTCAAAAACCAGAAAACATCAAAACCGCAACCTAACTAAATAGTCGGGTTACTCTACAGTAATATTACTATAACATCAAACAAATGAAACTAATTTCGTCTCGTAGCCTACAAAAAATTATTGAAACTGACAAGACACAACGTGATTTTTCTACCACTAACTACTACCATCCTCTACTTAAGCATTTATATCTTAGCCGAATACACTTAGGTCTAAGTCTTTTGGCAACCCAAAAATACAAAAAAATGCTTGACTTAGGCTTCGGCGGTGGAATTATTATTCCGGAGCTAGCTCAACACTGTGATCAATTTTATGGCGTTGATATACACAAAAATATTACTTTAATAAATAAGCTGCTTAAATCTGAAGGAGTGGCTAACGTAACCTTATTGCAAACCACAAACAATCGCCTACCCTTTCCTGATAGTTACTTTGACTGCCTCTGGTGTTTAAGTGTTTTAGAATTTGTTAACAATCCTAGTGAGTTATTAATGGAAATTAAGCGGGTTACAAAAAAAGAAGCTGATATTATTATTGGTTTTCCGATTGCTAATAAACTAACGACTCTAGCCTACTGGTTACTTGGCTTTGATAGCGATAAACAACATAAAAATACTCATTCAGAGTTAATAAAAGAAATAAAAAATATTTTTAAAATTGAAACCAACTTGGTTCTTCCCGCTTGGCTCCCTCTTGACTTTTCTTTGTTTTGTGTCTTAAAAATAAAACAATAAATTAGTTACAATAAAACTCCCTTCAAAGGGAGTTTTATTGTAACTAATTCGTTAATTACCTAACCAAATTCATAAACCAATTCTGGTTATTAACTTTTATTACTTTTTCTTGGCTTGGTAAAACGTCGTCGGCAATTAATCCTGCCTTAGTTTTACCAATAATCTTTTGCGACAATTCGGGACTATATCCCAAAATCGCTTTAACGCCAAATCTAACAAAAACTTCTTCCAATTTATTCTCCGCCAATAAACGTTCAATTGTTTCCGGCCGAAAAGCAACAATTGATTTATTAGTATTAAAATTCAAATTATATATTTCATCCACCCCCGTGCCACTGGCAATCACTTCATCGGGTCTAAGATTAGCCTGGGCAATCTTATCAAAATAATAATTTAATTTGATCATGGGACTATTATCGTAGGCCTGCCCCCACATAACATGACTACATATAATCAAATCATAGATAGTTAACAACGTCAAAACGATAATCACGGCTTTTTTGGAAACCATAAAATATTTTGCTAAGACATCCGACAAAAACAAAACTCCGCTAGCCACCCCCAAAGCAATCAACCAGCCAAAATCCATTAAATGATTACGTCCAGCTAAAGTAACATAGGAAATTAAAACAATACTGCCAAAAACCCACCAACACGAGAAATTAAACCAATGATCACTGCGTTTTTTTAATGCCAACCAGCCCAAAATTAACAACAGAGTAATTAATGGCCCCCCAATTTCTGTAATCGAAAAAAACCTGAAAACATGACGCAAGGCTAAAGCAGTGCCAATCTTTAACCTCTGCCACAAATTGACTTCTCCCTGGCCCATGTTGGCCAAAACCTTTTCTCGGCCTAAACGCCACATAGCATCAGATCCTGAAAAATTCAGTTTCTGTTTTAAAAAATTATCACGATCAAAATGATAAATATAGGGGTCAGGAAATAAGTGGGCATAATAACTGTAATCAGAAGATTTGAGTGACTCGGTTGTGTGAGAAGTAAAAAATAACAAATATGTATTTTGACCAGCTAAAAATCCCGGCAACCACAAAACTGACCACAAAATTACAACCGTAGCAAAAACATAAACTAAATATTGTTTTAGCCTAAATAACAATAAATACCCAAATAAAATAGGTAAAATAATAAAAAAGGCCTCTTTAGCTACACCGGCTAAAATTAAAAAGATGCCAGCCACAATTAACCACAGACCCTGTGGAAAAAATTTAAAATTATCCGTGTCTGACTCAAGGCTACTAAATTTTTTAGTACCAAAAGAAAAAAATAACAAAAATAACGCAAAAAACAATAAAGCCAATTCGTAATCAACCAACATTTGTGCTAAAGACCAGTTAGTCGGCAAAAAAATATAAACTAGCGCAAAAATAAAAGCCATCAGACTTCCCCAAGTGTAGTAAATAGCTATAGTAAATACCAGCAAGGCTAAAGCTAAAATTATACAGTTAATAAAAATAATCGCTTGATTACTACTGGGATGAACCCACCGAATTAAATAACCATAAAAAATACTCCCCCATTTGTTGCCATAATTTGAAGTGACTGCCTGATCTTTTATTAGCTCGGGGGCCAAAACTACATTAAGCTGGTTTTCAGTGGCATAACGTCCAGTATAAGCAAAATTACGCGCTCGCACCAAATTATCACTAGCAGTAATGGTGGCATTATAGCCCTTAAAAACTAACGGCGAGTACCAAACAACCACCGCTAACCCGGCGATTCCCAACCAACCAAAAACAACATAAAACCTTTTTAATACTGCTTTTGATACCATATTAATGTTTCGTTAATTTGTTTATCTAAACTAAAAAATTTATTGACACGCTGATAGCCACTTTCACCAATTTTTTTCGCAACCTCAATATTATCTAAAAAATAAATAATCTTTTCCGCTAGCAATTTAGTATTAAAAGGATTAACAATAAACCCGGTTTGATTGTCTAGCACTATCTCGGGCGTTCCGCCAAAACAGGTCCCAACAATTGGCCGATGGCAAGCCATTGCCTCTAAATTGATAGTAGGAAATGGATCAAGATAAAGAGATGGCACTACCACCACTTCGCTACTCCAATAAGCCGACAATAAATCTTGGCCAACCAACCAGCCAGTAAAAAAAACTGGAAGATTTTGAGTTTTAACTTGTTGCATTAAAATCTTAGCCTGGTCATCTTTCTGGCCAACTATCAATAAAACCGCCTGAGGAACCTGTAATCTCACCTGCTCTATAACCTCTATCATATTTTTACCACCTTTTAAGGTGCTAAGCCGGCCACCAAAAAAAATAATTCTTTTTTCTTTTAAATTGTATTTTATTTTAAAAGATTCAACGGCCGGTTTTAATATTTGCCAATTATCAGTTTCAATACCGTTATAAATAACTTCTATATTTTTTAAGCCATTTTGTTCTAAGGCCTGTTTTAAGGCCTGACTAACAGCGAAAATTTTATCAACATATTTTAGATAACGCCGAATTAAAATATTTCTCAAGGGATTATAACGTTTTTTAAAACGCTTAAGCTGTTGCCATCCAGTCACCTGATAATTAAATTTTATATCTCCTTTTACCGCTCCAGCGTCTTTAATACTTTCCGAGGATAAAAATTCTACTAACTTACCATAATGAAAAAGGGCCACATCATGCGCGGTTAAAAAAACCTTGGCCCCGCTTTTTTTGGCCACTTTTAAAAGTTGATAAGACAACAGATAATGCACATTATGTGCATGAACCACCTCTGGTTTAAGAGTCTTAATAATCTTAGTTGCCCGTCTAACTACGAAGGGATTATACAAACCTAAATAAGCTCGCCAAATTTGCGGATAAGACTTAATATACAAACGATAAATCCCTTCGGCGCCCAAATTTTCCTGACTCTTTTTCGGGGTGGTAGTTAAAACAAAAACTTCATGCCCACGGTTACGCAAACCTTGATACATGTTTGAAGCAATTCTTTCCGCGCCGCCAGCATTATCAGGCGGAAAACCATCTGATAAAATTAATATCCTCATCTGCTTATAAATTTAGATATTTTAATTTTAATCCAACTTGGAACAAAGATAAAAATCTTTTTAAGGCGTTGCGGCAATTTCTTAAACTCCCTGACCGACAAAAATGATTTTAACAACACCACTAAAAGATTTTTCTTATTACTTTCATACCTAAAAACCAACATTTGATAGATTTCTTCAATTTTTTTGGCTGAAAGCTCGTCAGTGTGATGTACTGCTGTATAGCGGGTATTATAATGCAAGAGATTATAATCTTCAATCTGGTTCTTGCTCTTAAGCATCTCCCAAAGCTCCGAACCGGGAAAAGGCGTAGTAATATGGAACCTAACCAAATCCGGCTTAATCTCCTCAACCAACCTACCAGTCAAAATTGCATCCTCTTCTTTTTCTCCCGGCAAACCAACCATTAAAAACATTAAGGATTTAAGCCCAGCTTGTCTGGCCAAACTAAAACTTTCCTTAATTTCCTCAATTTTAGTATCCTTTCTAATGGCATCCAAAACTCTTTGACTGCCACTTTCTACTCCCCACCAAATCCACTTAAAACCCGCTTGTTTCATTTTAATTAGCGTTTCTAATTTAATCCAACGACTACAGCGCCCTTGCACGATATAACCCACCCCCGTCAAACCGCGTTTTATTATTTCATCACAAATATCTTCTATCCATTGATTTTGGTCGGGACTAGAGCCAATAAACTCATCGTCATAAAACTGAATTGATTTAGCACCAACTTTTAAACACAACTCAATTTCATCTACTATTTTTACAGGTTTTCGACGCCGCATCTTTACTGACTTGTTAGAGCAAAATATGCAACGATGCGGACAACCACGACTAGCCATAATCACTGCATTAGGCATAACTAGATCATAATAACCACCCCGATGAATTCCGGAATAGCCAGAAAAACTTGGCTCCAACAAATGATAAGCCGGCAACGGCAAAGAATCTAAATCATCAACATAAACCTGTGCTTGATTATTAATAATTTGATCATTTTTCCTAAAAGTAATACCCCTAATCTCCTCTTCTGATTTTTTACCCTGGAACCATTCCATAATATCCAAAATAGTGTTTTCCGCTTCCCCTCTTACTACTAAATCAATTTCCTTACCCTCAGTTAACACTCGTTCCGGTTCATAGGTTGGGCCAGGCCCACCTACGATAATCTTTGCCTGCGGTCTTAATTGTTTAGCTATGGCCACCGTTTTAAACAAAGCTGGTAAACCTAAAGTAAAACTACTAACTCCAATCAAATCTGGTTGTTCTGTAACAATCTTTTTTCCTAAATCCTCCCAGGACAATTGCAAAGCCTCAGCATCAATTACTTTAGCCACAAAACCGGCCCGCTCTAAAACTGCCGCTAAGTACATCAAGCCCAAAGGCGTAGTTTCACTGTGAGACCCACCAAGAAAATTAAAAACTGGAGAATTAATAAAAATAATTTTAATCATACTCTTTCGCCATTAAAAATTTTTTAAATCGTGTTGTTAATTTAGGAAAAAAATATTTTACTAAAAAATAAAATAATCGCCAATCATACTGTTGCTGTCTAAGTTTGCCCTTAATAATTAGCCTGGCTAATCCTTTTTCTACGTCCCAGGTCTTTAAAGCCGAAAGACTTAAGTCTAAAGAAATTTTTTCAACCTCAGCTACTGACTTACCGGGAATTAACTGATTATAATAAGCACAACCAGGATAAAAACGTATCGCTCCCGGCAAGGAAGCTTCCCTATTTTTTATTAAAAAATCGATTGTCTGATTAAATTCTTTTATAGTTTCCCCGGGAAAACCATACAGAGAATTAATATGTGCCTTAATACCACAAGCTCTAGTTAGATCAATATTTTCCTGGGTTTTTTTCAGATCTAGAGACTTACCACTACGTGTTGCCACTTCAGGACAACCGCTTTCCACCCCATAAGAAATATAAATACAGCCACTTTCCTTCATTTTTTTCAAAATTTCCTCGTCTACATAATCAGGTCTAGTTTGACAACCCCAGACTATATCATAGCCCTGATTGATAATTAACTGACAAATTGCCAAAACTCGTTCACGACTAAATGTAAAAAAATCATCCAAAAAATATATCGCCTTAATTTGATGCTTAATAACCAATTCATCAAGTTCACTTTTAATTCTGGGCAAATTTGCTTGTCTAATTTTAAAACCAATCAAAGACTTAAAACAATACTTACAACCAAAAGGACAGCCCCGACTAGTACTCATGACCGAAAATTTAACGGCTGAAAAATCCGGCATATTAGCAGCATACCGCGCCATCGGCAATAATTCGTAGTGAGCTACTGGAATACTGTCCAAATCCTCCAAGTGCTTAATTTCTCCCAAGTTGACTTGTGCACCATCTTTTGAGCTTACATTAACATAATTAGCTGGTTTTTTATTAAGTAAAGCTTCAATTAATCCCGCAGCAGTTTTGGGATCATCGCCCTTGATAATATAATCTAAAAGATTTTCTTCTAACAATTTTTTATCAAAAATAGTAGCCTGCGGACCAATTGATAACACATATTTAACCCCTATCTTTCTGACCAGGGCTAATAGTTGATAAAAACTATCCAAAGAAGGATTTGGGCATTGATAAAAATCAAAAGGATCACTGGCCACCAAAACCACCTGGGGTTGTTCGGCTATAATAATTTTTTCTACTTCCCGAATAGAATAATCCATAGCCCTAGCATCAACTATTTTAACCGGTATTTTACTAGCCAACAAAAAAGAACTAATATCCAATAAATTCAAAGGCTGCCATTTACGACGGGAAACGTGAAACTCTTTATTAGGCCTAGCTACTGCCCGATTAATTAACAAAACCTTAGACATAAAAAATTTATCAGTAACTTATTCGCTGTTGGATGATTGATCAAAATATTTATAAGCATAAACAATTAATGACATTATCGGCAAAAAAGTCAAACCAATAGTTGTTATAATTAAACCCTTTAGGCCGTAAGTCTTAATGGCTAAATAAGCCAACGGAACAGTCAAAAATAAAATAACCGCATTAGTAATAATTGTCACCCGCATTCGATTAATTGTTCTAAATAATGCCGACAAACTAACTCCTAAAGAAGAAACTATAACATATGGCCATAACCAATAAATTACCTCTACGGTTGGTAAATATTTAACACCATAAAAAAGCCTAACCAAAAATGGACCGACCAGTAACATTGGCACAATCGTTAAGGTCACTATAATAAAAGAATAAATAGTGGTTTTAAAAAAATGATCTTTCAAGGTTCGCTGACCATAAGTTCTTGATTTTGGTAGTTGCACCACCAATAACCGAGAAACTGGCTTAAGAATAATTAAAGATAGGCCAAGATAGCTAGAAGCAATTTTAAAAAAGCCTAATTCCGCATTACTAATAAAAATACCAGCAAAAAACATTGGAAGAGTGGAATAAAGACTAGCTAAATTTTTATCCACCGCAATTAAAAAACCAAATTTAAAATATTCCTTAACCACTACCTGTCTCAAACCTCGGTAAATCTCGCCAAAACTGGGCAACAAATCCGTTCTGGTTAACAAATATTCATAAAAATAATAAGAAATCACAAAAAATATAAACGCGCTAACAACCAAGCCAGTGACTAGTCCTTTTAAACCAAAACCTAGTAGCACAAAAATTATCGGCAATAAAATATCAGATACTTTATTAATATTTTCAATTACTGTTAAATGCTTTATTTTTCTCGCCACCTGTAAAATAATAGTAACTAGAGCAAAAAAACTATTAATAATTCCCGCCCAAACTACCCAAACCGCCAAACTCCCAATTAAGGGATTATGATAAAAATAATTGGCTAAGGCGGTAGAAAAAATTATTACTAACAAACCAACACTAACACTAATCAGCAAAAATATTTTAACATAAAAAACAATAATATTTTTAACCGCTATTTTATCCCTTTTAGCCCAAGCCTCGGCCAATAAGGTAGTAGTAGCATAATCCGCACCCCAATGCATAAAAGTTGCCATCAGATTAGCAAAAGAAAAAATTAAAACATATTGGCCGTAGTTATTTGGCCCTAATACTCGCGCAAAAACCAAAGAAGCGACAAAAGTTAACCCCGTCGAAAAAACATTGCCAACTTGCAAAATAGCAGTATCTTTGACAAAATTACCTTGAAAAATTTTTATTAATCTCTCTTTTAATGACTTAGCCATTTTTTTAAAAAGTTTTAAATATTAATTTTAGCTACTGGTTGATTTAACAACCAATTTTAATAGTCCTTCTGTTTCCTTTATTACCATTGGTAATGATATTTCCTCTATCTGTCTTTTGGCTTCTTGTTTATCATAAATCCGGGCATTCATTACATACATTGCCGATTTTTCTCTGCTCGCTTTTACTATTTTATGCAACAAACCAACCGGCGGCTGATCATTCTCATCTACCGGTCCAATAATATCAACCGTTGGTACTCCCAAGGCTTCGGCCAGATAGATAGGCCCACTATCTACACTAATAAACAAAGTTAAAACAGAAATTAAGGCTTTGAGTTGATCTAAATTAAATAAATTATGAGTATTTATCACCTGGGTGCTAGAGTCTAGATTTACAATAGTTTCCTTAACTTCCTGCTCATCGTTTTTCCCGCCCATAATCACAATCCTAGCAGAATATTTCTGATACAAATAATTGCCTAATTTGGCAAAATTTATCGGCGACCAATTTTTAATTTTATTTCCAGCCGAAGGAAAAATTCCTATTAGCAAATCCTCTTTTAAATTAACCTTCTGCTTGCCTAAAAAACTAATTACTTGTTGTTTAGCTGAATTTGAATAAACTATATGTTTGGTAATATCTTTTGTTCGAATACCGATAGGCTCAAGTAATCTTAAATATTCTCTAGCTGCATATTGTCTGGCATAATGCGGAATCAATAAAACAAGCTTTGTCAAAATTTGATAAGCCTTAGTATACTGCGGACAAAATTCACCAATAACTCGCGGCATAGAAATAGCAGGAATACCGGCCAAATACATAGCCGCTAAAGTAGCAAAATCAGGAAAAGCCGAACAGGCGAAATCAATTCCCTCTCGCCTAAAAATTTTTGCCAACTCTAATACGCCATGATTTAAAGAAAAATATTTATCAACATCCGGATGACCTTGTAATAACTCCTGATTAGTCGTACTACCTAAAACAAAAACCTTGCATTCTGGATATTTATTTTTTATCGCCCTGAACATTGGCGTAGTACAAACCATATCACCTAACCCCGCGGTTTGGGCCACCAAAATATTTTTAGGTTTCATAACTATTTTATTAGCCTTACCTCTAATCAAACAATACAAAAAACAATACAGCAAAACAAAAAAGATTTCTAGTTTTTTTGTATTAAATATCCGCATATTAAATTCTAGCCTTAATTGACCTAAAAAGTTGTAAATAAAAAATAACTCTAAAAAAATACCAACTGCCAAAACTATACTTATATTTATAATGCCAACGATAAAGTCTAGCCAGCCATGGCGCCTGCGCCACCCCAACCCTACCCGCAAACTTTTCTAAATTTTGCCAATCAAAATCCTTGCCTTGCTGTCTTTTTAACATTTCATATAACTCCGTACCAAAATAAGGAATTGGTAAATTCGGCGCGGACATAGTTTGTAAATTATTATCAGCTAAAAATTTTTCCGTCTCTGCAATTGTTTTTCGGGTTTCCCCTGGTAAATTTAAAATAGAATAAATACCGACCTTAATTCCCTGCCGCCGACAAACCGCCACTGCCTCTTTGACAGAATCTAATTTTATTTGTTTATGCGCTAAATCTAAAACCTTTTGCGAACCAGATTCAAAGCCAAGATTAATTCGGACACAACCAGCCGCCTTCATTTTTTTAACTAAACCTTCTTTAACATCACTGGCCCGAGCATTGCAACCCCAGCTAATTACCAAATTATTACTAATTATTAAATCACAAATTTGTTCAACCCATTTTTGATTAATTGTAAACTCCCAATCTTGAAAATAGATACCCCTAACCTTAAATTTTTCTATCAAATACTTTATTTCCAAAAACACATTCTCTGGACTACGAACAATGTAAGCACCAGGCATCATTGCTTTAAGACAATAAGTACAACTAAAAGGACACCCCCGAGAAGCCATCATCAAAGAAAATGGCGTCGGAATATCAGAAAAAGTATACCGATATTTGTCCATCGGTAATGAATCATAAGCGGGAAATGGTAAATCATCAAGCTTATAATTTCTAACTGCGTCTGGATTGTTAACTATCAAATCACTTTCTAAATAAGAGATACCTTTAATTTGCTTAAGATCTCGGCCACTTATTAAGGCCTGTACCAAATTAACTGTTGTTATTTCTGGTTCACCTCTAACCACAAAGTTAACATGACTTTGACGTAAAATCCACTCTGGCATAACTGTACCATGCGAACCCAACAAAATAACATGATTAATCTTCACCTTATCAATAATATTTAAAATATTTTTAACCAGCAGCTCAAGATGTTTATGAGAAGGCACCTCCCAGCGATCAATTGGTGTAGAGGTTAAAATTAAAATTTCCGGAGCAAACTCTTTTATCTCTTTAAGAGTTTGACTCAAATCTAAATTTAGCGCATTAGCGTCTAATAATTTAACCTGATAATTTTGACGCAACAAACTGGCTAAATAAGCCAACTCTAATGGTTGACGTTTACGAGACAATTTGCCCAATTTACCCGTAAATAAATAAGGGTTTAAAATGAATATTTTCATGAAATCGTTGCTATAATTTTTTTGGCCCGATTAGTCCAACTAAAACCCTGGACATCCAACCAAGACTGCTTAGCAATTCTAGCAGAAAAAGCCTCATCTTTCAAGACTTTGATAATCGCCTCGGCCAAGGCCTGAGCGTTATCTGGCTCAAACAAAACACTATTGTCTTGATTTAAAATTTCTTTGATAGAAGGCAAGGCTGAAGCCACAATTGGCCGACCAGTAGCCATGTACTCAAATAATTTTAAGGGCGAAGTATACTGACTAGAAATTTTACTTTTGGCCGAATTAGGTAAAACCAAAACGTCGGCCGCCTGCAAAATTCTGGGAATCTGACTAAATGGTTGGTGACCTAAAAAAATAATGTTTTTTGACCCACTAAATTCTTTACGAAATTTGCCAACTTCTTCCGTAGTGCCACCCACAAAAACAACTAAACAATTATCCAAAAGATATTGTGCGGCCTGAGCCAAAATTCTTGCCCCCTTCCATTCATAAAGATGCCCTGAGTATAAAATAATTTTTTTATTAAAGGCTAAGCCATAAGCCTTTTTTACCTCATCGGCCTGGTCTAAAATTCTACTAAATTCCTTCAAATCAACAGCATCGGGAGCCACCACAATTAAACTACCAGATAAACCTAAAGTAACTAATTCATCTTCCAGACCTTTGGAAATTGCAATAATTTTAAAACAACGGCGCCAATATTTTTGGTAATAACGTTTATTGCGTGGCAAATTATGCGCCTCCCAAACAACTTTATTAGAAAAAAACTGTAACAATGGCAATAGATACTCATCACGCGTATAAAAAATAGTCTCTTTATCTTTTTTAATAAAAAGTAAATAAAGAAAAAGGCTACAAATAAAAAAACTTAATTGAACTTTAATATATAATCCCGATATAAATTTTAAAAGAAAAACTGGATCACAGGAAAATATTTTAACTAATTTAAAATTTTTCCTTACTTGATAATAATCATAGGCATCTTGACCAAAAAATGGTTGATTTTTACGGGTTGGTAAAATTAACTCCACTTCTACGGATTGCTCGTTAGCCTCTCCTGATAAAGCAAAACCTTCACACATTTTAATAATTTGAACACCGTGTGCTTTTTCAGTGGGAATACGAGAATTGCTAAAATATAAAATTTTCATAAGGTATTATCAGAAAAAAAATAATAAAACACACTAAAAATTAAAATAACCAACCAACCACCCAAAAATATTAATGAACCATCTGTGCCAAAAATATGCCGATAAGCCATATAGCTATACAAAAATTGAAATCCAGAAAGTCCTACTATTAAGGGAACAAAAAATTTAAATTTATTACTAACTAAGACAGGTATAGCTAAAACGTTAATCATAATATAAAAGACTACCAAGCGATACATATCTAAATATTCAAAGGTTACTGGTACCACAAAGCCCAATAACAAACTAAATATTATAGATATAGTTAATTCCTTAAACCAATATTGACTAACAAAAAAATCTTGATAGCAAAATAAACCAATTATAGCGGAAATAATAATTATTACTGAAACATTAGACATGTCCGTCAGATAAACTGAGGAAAAGGGAGAAAAATTGTGAACACTGAATATATTCTGAATGGCATAAACTAGATTAAATATCATCCGATGAATATTAAAAAGTGAGGAAATGGTTTTGTCGGGGTGAGCGCCAATCATTACTGACCCAGTTTGTCCTACTTGCACTGTTAAATAAATAACTGGAATAATTAGGCTTAATAAAAATTGTCTGAGTTGTTTTTTATAAACAAAAATTGGAAAAATAAAGATAGCGTAGGGCTTAATCACATATGAACAACCAAGAGCCAACCAACTCCAGCCGGATTTAATCAGAAGCAACCATAAACCAAAAATAAAAAAGAAAATAAAAGATGCTTGATGTTCGCCACGTAAAAAATCTAGCCACTGTAACGGCATTAAAGCATACCCATAAGCTAAAAAAATTCCAGCTTGTTTAGTTTTGAAGAGCTCCCTGCCCACTAGATAAAAAAATGGTATTGCTAAAATAGCCAAAATAGCGTCTACTATGTTTGGTGTAATCTGACTGCCGCTAGCTAAATAAATTGGAAATGATAAAAAATCAACTCCATGAAAACCTGGTATTGAAAAATTAATTTTACCATTAGCCAAGGTGTTAATAAATTCCTGATAAGAATTAACTCCGCTATAGTTTGCTATAATTGCCAATAACAGAAACCAGACCATTAAAAAGACTAGATGAAAACCAGGTTTCGAGAACAGTAGCCTTAATTTATAAACGATGTTAATTTTTTTGTTCATGATACTCCTCATCAGCATTTATTTCTAGAATATTTAATTTAGCTCCTAAAATATTTCTAGCAGCATAAAGACCTGTTAGCATTGAGTGGTCCATATTATTATAACGATAAAGCCCAGAACGACCAATGGTTTGAAAATTTATAAATTTTTTTAAATAAGCAAAAATCTGTTCTAAATCTGTTTTATAATCTAAATGATAAACTGGATAGGCATATTTGTTGCGAATAACAATACCATCTGAAGATAAATCTTCGGCAATTAAATTAATTTGTGCTAATTCTTTTTTTGCCAAAGATATAACCTGATTATCTGGCAAACTCCATAATTCATCTGTATCCCAAACAGTATATTCTGCGCCAATAGGAGTTTTATTTGAATCAGGACTCATGAACGGGCTCCAATTTTTAAAATTTTGCAAACGCATTAATCGTACCTCTGGTTCGTGTATATAAATCCAATTATCTGGCACGATTTCTTTTTTATTAACAATCAAGCAAACATCAAAAAAAGAACGGAAACGCATTTTTTTTACTAGGAACATAATTTCTGCTGGCGGCTCAGGATCTAAAATTTTTAACATCTCGTTTAAAGGCATAGAAGAAATAAAATTATTAGCAACCAATTCCGTGGTTTCACCAGTTAAAGTGTTTTTAGTTATAAGACTTGATATTTTTCCCTGCTGATGAATTATTTTTATTAACTTACTATTTAATAAAATTTCACCCCGATTCTTTTTGATTTCCTCGGCCATACGCTCAAAAAACATACCGGGACCAAATTTAGGATAATTAAATTTTTCAATCAAACTTTTAATCTGACCTTCTTGTTTATAGACAAAAGTTTTTAATAGTTGCCAAAGGGATAAATCTTTCATTCTCTGCGCGGCCCAATCAGCACCTAACTCTTTAACAGATACCCCCCAAAGTTTTTCTGTATAACTTTTAAAAAAATGTTTAAATAATCTTTCACCAAAACGATTAACTACCCAATCTTCAAAAGTAATTTCTGGTTTTTTATTAAACAATTTTTTAATTCTGGTTTTTATTAAACTCAAACCGATCAAAAAGCTTTCCCAAGGTCCAAGCTTAGAAAGGGCATCAAAAAGCTTAATGGGATAAGCAAAAAATTTTTGGCGATAATAGATTCTAGAAAGTCTATCCCTTTCTAAAAAATCATCGCCTAAAAGATCCTGCCATAATTTTTGCACTTCGTCGTTTTTAGTAAAAAATCTGTGACCGCCAAAATCAAATTTATAGCCTTGAAAATCCATAGTACGACAAAGTCCACCAACAGCTTCCTCGGTTTCAATAACTAGAACTTGCTGGCCGTTTTTAGCAAGCTCATAGCCAGCAGAAAGACCAGCCGGCCCGGCCCCAATCACTACATTTTGATATTTTTTAACTGCCATAAATATTCTTTTTCTTAGCTAAAATAATAAATTGATAGGTATACTTTACTGGCAATAATCGCCAAAAAATTTTAAAAATCAATCTTTTAGTAATCTTTAACGGGTTGTAGGAATAAAACCAGGCCAAACTTTGATAAGGCCAATTATCTTTGGCTACTTTTAAAATTTCTAAGTCGTTCTGTCTAAATATTACCAACCACTGTGATAAAGACTTTAATTCTTCACCGATCTCTCGCTGATGAGTACCCTTTTTACTTTTAAACCACCAACCAAAATAATCACGATTGGGAACTATTAAAAAAAATTTAGCTTCGGTCTTTGCTACTCGCCATAATTCTTTAATCCCCTGATTAATATCGCTGAAATGTTCAATACTACCCAAGCAACTAACATAATCAAAAAAATTATCTGCAAAAGGTAATTTTTCCGCCCGCCCCACCATAACTTTTGAACTGGGACTATTTTTTTGCGAAACTTGCACGGCTTCGGGTGAAATATCAACGCCATAAGTTTCAAAACCTAAGGTGGCTAAGGTTTTTAACAATAATCCTGTCCCACAGGCTACATCCAAAAAACATCCCCGACTAGCTGCTAAATTAAATTCCCTGACCAAACTTTCATACGCCGCTAACGGCCGCATGGCCAAAGACTGTTTTTGACGGTAGAGTTTGTCATAAAACTCAACTAATTGTAAACTATTTTGGTTATTGGTCATATAACAGCTACCTTATTTTAACACTATTAAAAAAAATTTTCATCTAATTTTAGTTAATTATAAACTCACAAAAAATTTATTATTCTTGATAAACTGCTAAATGACAATCTACTTGTTTAGGCCAACTTAAATTACTAACAACAAATTCCTTAGCCGCCAAAGACATCTTCTTTCGCAAAGCAATATTTTCTCTCAGTAATAAAATATCCGCAGCAATCGCCTCAGAATTTCTTTGCGGCACAATAAATCCGGTTTGTCCATCAAGCATGGCTTCTGGTATGCCACCGCTATTGGTGCCAATTACTGGTATGCCCCGAAATTGCGCTTCAGTTAAAACCAAACCGAACCCTTCAATATCCCCACTTTCCTTCTCATCACGAGAAGTTAAACAAAAAACATCGGCAAAATTATAATATGATTCCACCTCCGGCACTTTACCGGCAAACTTAACACGATCTAATAATCCTAATTCTGCGACCAAACTCTGCAAATTATTTAATTCAACCCCTCGTCCTACTATTAACAATTTAACCTTTTTATCACTAATTAAAGAAATTGCTCTAATTAAATCATCCATACCCTTACGAACTACTAACTGACCAATAGTTAAAACGATAAAATCATCATTACCATAGCCTAGTGTTTGTTTTAAAGTTAAATCAAATTTTTTAGTAAAGCTCGTAGAAACCCCGGGATAAACAACCGTAAAATTGTTGGCTGATAAACTATATTTTCTAAGCGTGTGCTGACAGGTGTACCGACTAATGCAAAAAACTTTGGCTGCTGACTTCATTACTTGCCTTTTTAATCGAAAAGTTAACGGCGAAGCTAAATTAGTTAAAACTTCCGTGCCATAAATAGTAACATAATATTTTTTACCTAATAACCTAGCTCCCAGCATAGACCAAAAACCCACCGGAAAAAGATTAGTCGCATGGATAACATCAAACTCACGGTATTTATAGCTATACCACAAAATTTTTAAACCCATTAACCAAAAATTTGTTCGCAAATAACGAATAATTGTGTAATTATCAGCCACCCGTTCTATGCCCCTAGCTGAAACATTAAACGCAATTACTAAAACTTTTTCTACCTTGGCAGACCGCGCTAAGTTTTTGGTTAGCTCCCAGGAATAAGTGGCCACGCCGCCTTTGTCGGGCATAAAACCGGAATTAAAATTTAAAATTTTTAGACCTTTAGTGCTCATAGTATTTTATTAGCCCAAACTTTTATTCCTTCTAAATAAAACAACGGCCGCCGCGGACTAGTATAATGTTTAGCAATAACTGCCGGAGTTACTTGAGCACGAATAACATATTTTTCTGCTGACAAGAGCTCTAAATTTTTTAAACAATAAGCATAGCCAGTTTGATCAGCAAAGTGCAAACTACGTTCGCATTTTTCATCTAAATTTTTAAACAATTCACTAAGTTTAGCTAAATCAAAATTTTCAATATTATATAAAACGATACCCGCATTAACCCAGGTTAATTTTTCCGACAATTCAAAACCATTTTTAAAGGGAGGACAAACCGCGGTATTATTTTTTTGGACCAAAGATCTTTTTGGTCCCCCTTCTATTTCTGCCATTAACTCTGCGGGGTTACCAAGCCAAAGTACGTCTGAATCAAAAATTAAATGATTATTTTTATTAGAAACAAAATAAGGATCAATAATTTTTTTAAACGAAAAAAAATTAATATACTTTTCCCGATATTCTTTTAAAGTCGGGTATGGCACTAAAGCGCTTTTCCAATCAATCAAAAAAGTTTTAGTATTAACCGCTTTAGCTGAAGGAAATAATTTTTTTAAAATAGTAAGCTCGCGCTCATTAAGACTGCCATCATTATGAAGATATAATTCGCCAACAACCTTAGCGGTTTGGTAAAAACTCGCTAACGACCAAATGGTCATAACAAAATCCCGATGGCAAGTCAAAACATGAATGGAAAAATCTTGCCGGTTAATCGGTTTCTCTAAAACCCGACTTACCCTAATAATCCTTTTAGCCACCACATATCTATAATAAAGATAAGCCCAGCCTTGATGGTATTCAAAAAAGGCCTTACGTAGATAAAAAAACTCTAACTTTATTTTTTTGAACAATTCATTCATATTACTTGACTGGCTTTAAGGTAAATCTAAGATCATAAGCAGGAAAAAAATAACAAAGATATCTTTCATATTTATTTTGTATCTTGTTAAAAACAAACTCAAATAATCGCGACAAAAAACCATAATGAAAAGAATATTTTACTTCAACCAGTTTAAACTTAGTATCACCAACTTGATGATAATCGTGCTTGGCATGATTCGGATCAAAGCATTGAAAGCTATAAATACCAAAAAATCTCCGATGAGTTAAATCTGAATAGGCAGTGGGCGTAGCAAAATATGGTACTTTAATAATAACTCTACCATCTGGCTTAATAACACGATAAATTTCTTTCATCACAAAAAAGATATCATCAACGTGTTCTAAAAAATGACGTGAATATACTTCGTCTATCTCGTTATCAGCAAAAGGCAATCCTTGATTAATGTCGCAAACCACATCCACTCCAGGTAGCGCCACAATGTCTACCCCCAAACTTTCTTTGTCTCTTTTAGAATAACCGCAACCCAAATCAATTTTTTTCATATACTTAAAATTGTTCAATAATTTTTAGTACCAAACCGTCTAAACTATGGTACCTTTTAATTTCTGCTCGTAAAAACTCACTAAATCTTATTTCTTGTTCCGCGGATAATTGCTGAAACCAGCTAATCTTTTCCGCTAATTTTTGCGGCTGATTTTTTTCAACCATCAACTCAGGGGGCAAAATTTCTTTGAAAGCTTCATTACTAGTTAAAACCAAACAACCACAAGCCATGGCCTCTAAGACAGCCTTATCCAAACTACCAGTGCCACTAAGATTTATAAAAACCTCCGCTTGCTGAAGATAATCTCTAACTTCCAACGGAGTCTTTGTTCCCAAAAAAATAATCCGATCAGACAAATTCAGATTTTTAACCATTTGCTTAAGACTATCAAGGTATGGTTGGTGCTGAGGCAGTCCAATCCCGCCGATAATTTCTAAGCTAATTTCTAAACCCTGTTGAGCCAAAATACTGACTGCCTCAATCATTGTTTCGTAACTCTTAGTAGGAGAAATCCGACCAACAGTTAAAATATTAAACACTCCTTCCGTAATTTTGGGTTTTTCTAATGGCTTAAAAATTTCTGTATCAATACCATGACCAACTACTTTAACTTTTTTTGATGGTAATCTAAAACTTAAAGCGGAGGCAGTCAAAACCCTAGAAGTTAATTTTTCCATTAATCTAGTTTTCCAACTAACCTTACTGTGAGTATACCAAGAAATAATCTTTTTACCGAACGACCTGGCATAAGGCCAGATCGCAATGGTATATTCCGGGTTCATATGGCAAAAAATACCATCAACCTGTGGCACTAATTGCCCAGCCAATTTTTGCCATAACCAAAATTTTTGCCAATAATTATTACCTAACTCTTTACCAATTGAATAAACTTCAATATTTTCTGGTAATCCCGTCAAATCCCCTTTGGCTAAACAAATAACATAAAGCTTATCAACTTTTTCACCAATTTTTTTAACCCAATTATAAGTAAACCCGGCCAACCAGTCATTTTTATCAACTTTTCTAGTAATCATTAACAATTTCATAATTTAGCGGTTATAGTCCAAGCCTGAATAATTTTATCAATACTTTTCTCCCAGCCATAGGTCTCCATAATGTGTTTAGCGGCTTGCTGACCCATAGCTTTAGCCATTTGGTCGTCTTGTAACAACAAAAGTATTTTTTCCGCCAATTTTTCTGCATTACCAATCGGTACAATAAACCCTGTCTGACCATCAATAATAATTTCTTTGGGGCCAGTAGTAGCCGTGGCCACGGCTGGCTTTTGGGCCATCGCCCCTTCCAATAAAACCTTACCAAAACTTTCATTGGTTGATGGTAAAACCACCAAGTCACACAAATGATATAGCACACTTAGCTTTTGATGATCAACCAAGCCAAGAATTTCTAACTGAGCAGCAATCTCTAATTGCTTGGCCAATACTTGAAGCTTGAAACGTTCTTCACCATCACCAGCTAAAATACACACCACTTTTGGATAACCATTAACTACAATTTTTAAAGCTTGCAACAAAGTATCTAATCCTTTAGCAGGCACTAAACGACCGACGAATAAAATTACTTTATGGCCGGCGTATTTATGTTTTAAAAAATCAATTTCTTCGGTTTTGACTTGCGCAAAACTCTGCAAATCAACTGGAGTTGAAATATTAAAAATCTTTTGTTCACTAACTTTAAACTGACTTAAATCCGCCGCTACCCCACGACTGACTGGCCGCAAGCCATCTGCCCGATTGATGATAAATTTAGCTACTAAAAATAAAATGCGATTATACCATTTTTCTTTAAGCCAAAACTTATTGGTCAAAAAATCTCCATGCAAATCAACAAAAAGCTTAACCTTAAATTTTATTTTTAGTAACCAACCAACCAACCCGGTTAATAAGGGGTCTTGGGTTACAATTAAATCTACCTTTTTAGTTTTTAAAATATTACAGCCAAGTTGATAAGCCTTAAAAATATAAAACCAGCGCGACCAAGAATTAGTCGGATAAATTTCTAAATTTGGCGCTAAATTATTCAGCTGATAACCGGCTTTAGAAAAGACTAACACCTCTAAAGATTCAACTTGTTTAGCGTATTCCTGATGACGCCGTATTGCGTCGCCAATACCGACTTGGCCTAATAAGGTTTTATCCAAACTAATCATTAAAATTTTCATACCAAAAATATTATTTACTGGATACAAATTTTTTAGCTAACTTAAATTCCAAGGGATAGGCAAAAAATTTTAAACGCCAACGTAACTGACACAACAAGACAAAACCTAATTTTAAATATTTTTTAGCCTTAACACTAGAACCCATGGCGCTTTTTAGACTGTGCGCGCCAAACCGAACATAAGCCTCAATTGACTCTACTAAATCTTTATCTGACCTTTTGACCCAAGGAAAGTTTTTAACCGTTAGATAGCTTAATTCCCCCTCAATCAACCTTGACCACTCTAATAAGCTCTGTGGGGCCTGCCAGCCGGCCTGTAAGCATTCTTCATACAAAACCGAGCCAGGATAAGGCCGAAAGGCTTGGGGCCCCAAAATTTGCACCTTATCGCCCAACGCCACCAACTGATCAATTAATTTTAAAGTCTGATACATATCCGCCCTGGTTTCTCCCGGCAAACCAATCATAAAAGAATATTGGGGAATAATTCCATGTTTTAAACATTGCTTGGCGGAATTAATTACTTGCTCGGGTGTAATGTCTTTTTTAATTTTTTTTAAAATTTTAGGACTGCCAGATTCGGCGCCAAATGATAGTAAGTAGCAACCGGATTGTTTTAATTTAGCCAACAGTTCATCATCAACCATACCTTCACAAAGATAGTCCGCTCGAATAGTGGTTTCCCAAGGAATCACTAAATCATTTTTAATCATGCCTTCAATAATTCCCTTGACTCGCGGTAAATTAACAAAAAAGTTTTCATCCCAAAACCGTAATTTTTTACCTTGAAAATAATTTTTCTGTTTAATAATTTTTAAATCCTCTAGCACCTGTTCAACCGACCGCGCCCGCCAGTGATTTTGTAAAATAGCATTAATACAAAAAGTGCAACGATAAGGACAACCCCGAGAAGTCAACGAAGGAATCAATGACAATTTAGTCAAAACTTCTGGTGGCACTAGCCCCCAATTAAACAAAGGCATCTTGGCCGGATCATGCAAAGGACGAACCGGATTAACAAAAATTTGACCAAACTTTTTATAACAAATACCTTTAATTTCACTCAAATCTTTTTGCTTGGCTAAATCCAGCATTACCTCTTCGCCTTCACCCACTACCACCACGTCAATCAATTCCTGACTAACGGTTTCTTTAGGAAAAAAAGTGGGATGCGTCCCTCCCCAAACAATCAGGCACTGCGGATTAATTTTTTTAACTAATTGATTAATTTCTAAGGCCGCCGGCACTTGCGTGGTCATAACCGACAAACCAATTATCTGGCAATCTTGTAATTCTTGCTTAAGTAAATTTAAATAATTTGATTGCCTAGCACCATCAATAATTTTAACCGACAAACCTTGCTGATCTAAATAGCTAGCAATACTAAGCAAACCTACCGATAATGAACTATCATAGTTTTCTTTAGCAATATTGAAAGCCGGATTAAACAAAATTATTTTAGCCATGCTATAAAAGATTAAAAATACCAACGGTTTGCTCCACCAACTTAGACCAACTAAAATTAATCAACTCAACTTTGGCCTTGACTACTAATTGTTGACTAAGTTCTTTATCAGTTAATATTTTTTTAATTACTGTTATAATCTGCTCAGAATTATTATAATCAAAAAGTAGCCCAGTTTGGCCATCAATAATAGTTTCTGGATTACCACCAGAACGTGAAGCAACTACTGGGGTACCGGCCGTCATCGCTTCTAACAACAAATGCGACATGCCTTCGTAATTACTGTTTAAAATAAACAAATCGGCGACCTGTAAATAGCTAGCAATCTTTTCTTGGGCAATGTTACCGTAAAGATGTACTCGGGTTTGCAGTCTTAATTCTTTGACTAACTGTTTTAAATTATCAAACTGTGGGCCATCACCTAAAATTACTAAACTTACTTCCGGAAATTGTTTTAACAACTCTGGCCAAAGCTTAATTAAAGTATCTATACCTTTCCAAGGTGTCAACCGAGCCGCTGATAGCACCACTGGGCCATTAAGACCTAAGGATCTTTTAAAATTATTAGCGATCGGCGTCGGCTTTAAAAATTCTACCGAATTATAAATAACTTTTATTTTTTCTGGCGGTACTCCAATCTTAACCGCTAACTCTTTTAAAAAATTACTAACCACCACCACATAATCCGAATTAACCAAAATTTTCTGACGTCGAGTTTTTAATTTTTCTAAAAAACCACTGTAAGTTTTTTGCTGAAAAGTTAAAATATCATCAGTAGTTAAGCCGCGATTTAACGCCGTTTCCCAAGCAGAATCCCCGACAAACCGCGTAACCATCTTTTTTCTAAAAACATTTTTTATCAACCAACCACACCAACCAGGAAAATACAAATCCTGAACGTATAAAATATCAACTGAAGCGCCTAGATACAAAGCCTTAACTAAATAACCAAACGATCGCCAAGGCTGTGGTATTTGGCGCGAAACCGTGCTAACTGGATAAGAAAAATCTTTGGCTGGTAAAGTAGCAAAAGTTAAAACTTTTACTTTAAAATCATATTTTATCAATTCTTCAATTAAATAATTAAGCATCCTGGCTGGGCCACCAGGATCGGGATAAAAAGTTCCGGTTAAAATTAAAATTGATTTTTTATTCATCTCTTAAAATAAGTTTATAAAATCTCCCCCATCCTTAAAGCAATTTTATTCCAGTCATATTTTTCTGCTACCAGCTGAAAGGCATTTTTGGTTACTTTTTCTCTTAACGCTTGATTAGTTAATAGCTCTTTGATTTTTTCGGCAATACTGGCGGGATTATTTACTTCACAAATTAAACCAGTTTCGCCATCTTTTAGAAAATCAGGAATGCCACCGACTGCCGTGCCAACCACCGGCACGCCCATCGCCATCGCCTCTAAAAAAGCATTGCCCAGACCTTCGGATAAAGACGGCCGACAAAAAACTTGAGATTTTAGCAAATAATGATTAATTTGCGACTGAGGCAAAAAACCCAAAAATTCAACTTTATTTTTTAATAATAAACTATTGGTTAAATTTTCCAACTTTCTTCGTAACTTACCATCACCAATAATTAATAAGCGGCCGTCAACCTCTTTTATAGCTTTAATTAAATATTCCAAACCATTTTTTTTAACTAAACGAGAGACACTGACAATTATCCTGGAATCTTGAACCGGCCGATCTGAGTTGTCGCCAACAGAAACCCCATTCGGCACCACTGCAACAGGACACTTAGCACCCAAACGTTTAGCTCGGTTGGCTAAAAAATTAGAAATCGCTTGAATATAATCAGCGCGACGGTAAATAGCTTTGTAGAGTGGCCGCATAAACCAAGTCCGTAACCAAATATCCCGTTCGCTGTCACCCTCCTGTAAAGTTAACAAATATTTTACGGCCGGAAATTGTCTTTTAAATTTTAAAGCGGCTAAACCAGCCTGGTTAGCCATCATCGCCCAAACTGTATCAAAGCCTTGAGTGTTTTGCAGTTTTTTAGCTAGCCTAAAAGCACGCCACGGATAAACATATTTATCCCATTTTTGACCAGTGCCCACTCGATAAACTTTAATATTGCCGATCAATTCCTCCGTCAAGTATTCTGATTTAAATTTATTAGTAATCATTGCAAATTCAAACTCCGGCAAACGCTCCGTAATTTCTTTAATGGCCACTTCGGCCCCACCAATCAAGGGAAAGTAAGCTAAAGAAAAAATTAAAACTTTTTTAGTCACAAAATTATTTTTTTTGTTCTAGCTGATTATTAATTTCTCTAACCGTTTTCAATAATTTTAAGTCCACTTTATTTTTATCGGCTAATTCAACCAAAGCATTTAAATCTTTGGGCAAGCATTTACCGCCATAACCGCGATAATCTTTATGCCAAATATTAAAATGGTTAAACAGGTTTTTCTTTTCCGTCAAAAAAGCTTCTTTAACCTGTTCATAATCAACTTCAATTTTTTGACACAAATCATAAACCTGATTAGCAAACACCACTTTGGTGGCATAAAAAGTATTAAACATATACTTAATCATTTCCGCGCTTTTAGCCGGCATAATTTTTTGATAAGGAGCTTTAGGCAACAACTGCAAAACTTCCGCCGCTACTGCCTGACTTTTATCAGTAAAACCAACAATTTGCCGATCCGGTTCTTTAAAATCGTCAAGAGCTGTCACTTCTGTTAAAAACTCAGGATTAAATAATATCTTTAAATTTGGATACTTAACTTGGTAGTCATCGGTGGTTCCGGGCAAAACGGTAGACTTGATAATCACTATTTTATCTTTTAAACCCGTCAGATAGCCAAAAGCTTCGTCCATAATACTTAAATCAAATTTATCCGTAAATGGCGTAGGGACCGCAATAAAAATATAATCACAGACCAAAACCCGTTCTAACTCATCTTGTGGCAAAAATTTGTCATAAATCAAAGCTTGCGGAAAATAGCCTTTAATCGCCCCACCGACCATCCCGCCGCCAATCACTCCAATACTTTTGGACATAATTCAAATAATAAATAATTAGTCTAAAAAATAGCCCTTTTGGCTTGCAAAAATTAATATTTTACTATACTATTATGATATAAATTAATTTAAAAGTCAAACTTTAATTATCATGAAAAAAATCCTCTATTTAATCACTCAAGACGAGTTTGGTGGCGCTCAATATTACCTCTTAATCCTGGCAAAAAATCTAAAAGACTCCTACAACATCACCATCGCCGCTGGTGACCAAACTACCACCAACGGCCTGCTAAATCAGGCTGAACAGGCTGGGATAAAAATTAAACAACTAACTAAACTAAAACGCCAATTAAATTTTGGTCAAGACTATCAGGCCCTTCAAGAGTTGATCAGTCTTGTCAAAACGGAACAACCGGACATAATCCATCTCAATAGCACCAAAATGGGAGTATTGGGCGTAATCGCCGCTAAATTAGCTAACAGTCAAGCAAAAATTATTTTTACGGTCCACGGTTTTATTTTAAATGAACCACTAAATTTAGGCCAAAAAATATTTTACTGGTTCGCGGAATTAATTTCTTTGACTTTAACCGACCAAATAATCTGTGTCTCAGAGTTTGATCGTCAAAGCATCATCAACGCCAAACTTTGCTCGGCTAGTAAGCTAATCACCATCCACAACGCTTTGGATCTTTCCGAGCTTAAATTTTTATCACGAGAAGAAGCTAGACAAGAACTACTTAATAACCCAACTAACGACCAACTGATAATTGGCACCGTCGCTAATTTTTATTCCACCAAAGGCTTAAATTATTTTATTAAAGCCCTAGCCTTACTAAAAAATAACCTACCACAAAAATTTTTTGCGGTAATTATTGGCGATGGCGAATTAAGACCAAAACTTGAACAACAAATCAAAAAACTTGGCCTAACCGAAAATATTTTACTAGCCGGTTATTTGCCCAAAGCTTGGCAATACTTAAAAGCGTTTGATATTTATGTCTGTTCTTCAGTTAAAGAAGGTCTGCCCTACTCTATCTTACAAGCCCAAGCAGCCGGTCTACCAATTATTAGCACCAATGTTGGTGGCATACCGGAAATAATTACTGACGGACAAAACGGCTTATTAGTAGAAACAAAAAATCCGACCAAGCTGGCGGAAAAAATTAAATTACTGACAAAAAATAAACCCTGGCGTGATCAGCTTGGTGTTGGCGTCAAACCAACGGCGGAAAAATTTTCACAACAACAATTAGTAGACCAAACCGCTAGCTTATATAATTAGACCAAACAAAAAACGGACGACCATAAAATCATCCGTTTTTATTATTATAAAAAATTACTTCTTTTCGTAATAACCACTATTTACTTTGGCAATAAATAAATCTGCCTGTTGTGAATAATCTGAACCAAATTCTTTTACTTTATTAGCTATTGCAATGGCTGACTGACGCTGACCATCATAAGCATAAAAAGTGGCCAACTTAATTAAAGTCTCAATATTGTCTGGCTCTAATTTAACAAGCTCTTCAGTAAATAACGCTGCAATTTTATAGTTTTTATTACCTAAGGCCAAACTAATTAACCGCGATAAATAATGAGACTGACGGTAATCAATCTTGTTTTGTTCCATTAAAACCAAAGTTTCATTAACCAAATCCGTTCTGCCTTCATTTAAATAAAGCATAATCAAATTAATGTAAGATTCCACCACTTGAGGATTAAGAGTTATTACTTGACAAAAATATTTTTCGGCAGCGGTGGCTTCCTGGGCCATTTGAGCCTGGTTTTTATCTTGCAAATAAATACGGTAAAGATATAAATGAGCATAACCCGCTTCTTGATAAATATGTGGTCGAGTTGGGGTTAGGTTCTCCAGCGGTGGCAAAAAAGACAAAGCTTGATTTAACCGCTCAACTTTGGTGTTAGCATCCATAGCGAAGGTGTAGTCATAATGACGCATCGCAATCAAATAATTTTTGGCTTCGGTTGGATCGCGTTTGATTTGTTCCGCTACTTGTTGATCCGTATAATTAACAATTGTTTTAACTGCCGGCACCACTTCTCCTAAATTAGCTAATTGTTGATCAAAAAAATCAATATACTGCGCGCGATATTCCTGCAAACCATAATCTTTAACTGCCAAAACTGCCTGCCAAGCTTCGATGTTTTTAAAAAAATCATCTTGGTTAGGATTATATTGCATAACCGCCGCGGCGGCCATATTATTTTTGGCCGGTAAAATATTTAACCAGTTAACTACTGGAAAAAATAATATTAAACCAATTACCGCCAAAGCTAACCAAAAAAACTTTTGTTCAGGAATAATTTTATTAAATTTTAGTTGCTTTAAATTATAAGCCAAGAAGGCCCAAGCAAACATTAAAATTATATAAGTGGTTATAGTTTCAAAAACGAACAAATCTTGGATAAAAAAAGCAACAACCAAACCGGTAAAAATTATCGCCTTAGTTAAATCTTTTGGCCGTTGCTGAAACCAAAAATAATAAAGTGGCCAAAACAGAAAAGCTAAATACACAACCAAACCAATTACTCCAGTAGTAACACCACGATCAAAAATAATATTATGGGCGCGATCAAACCAAACCGCAGAACCTTCATCTTGGTAAATAGCGGGCGGAAAATTTTTATCAAATACCACATGATAATTTTCTAAACCATAACCCCATAAAAAATGTTGTCGCCAACCAGTCCAAGCGGCCTGCCAGGCGGCTAAACGAGTTTGCGCCGTGGCTTCTTGAGTTGAAATAGAGGCTACTCGCTGTAAAGCTGGATAATTTTGCAACCAAGTGCTGTGACGATTAAGATATAAGAAAACAAACGAGCCCCCTAAAATTATTACTAACAAAATCGGCAAAATTAATTTTACTTTCTTGTTTTTTATCAATAACAGCCAACTCAAAAAACTGCTGATTAACACTCCCCCGATTAAACCAAGCACAGCACCACGAGTTTGCGTTTGAAAAATTATATAAACAAACAACAAGGCTAAAACCGTATAGTAAAACCGCCAGGAGGAGCTAGTCTTTTTACACCAAAGATAAACCGCAAAAGCTAAATGAAAAATTAGATAGGCCGCCAAAAAAGCCGGATTACCGATGGTTGCCTCAGTTCGTTGACCAGTGGTGCTTAAAATAAAACCAAGATGCATTAACTGGCCCAAGGAAAATAAACAAAGCAAAAAGCTAATCACTAAAGAAAAGTCAAAAAATCTTAACCAAATCTTTTCCTCCTTAAGAACACTAGTTAAAATTAACATAAAAACCAACAAATGGAGCCACAAAACCACTCCTTCCCCTCTTTCCATGTTGCCAAAAAAACTACCGTAAAAATTAGGGCCAAAGTATGAACTAATTAAGGCTACCGCCACAAAAATAGTTAACAACACCGTTAAATAATTTAACTTAGGTCGATATTGAGAATTTAAATAAACCAAAAACAAATAAACCACCAGCATTACTTCCACAATTAACCTAAACCAAAAAACTTTGGTACTAATAAATGGAAAAAAGAAGCGGTTATCCACCAACAACGGAGTAATCAAACTTAGACCTAAACCTAAAAAAATTAACTGGAGACAAAATTTCTCTATTTTAGCAGTCATAAATAATTTTATTTAACCAGTTCGGGATTATTTTCCTTTAAGGATTGAGCAACTTTTGCATCCAACTTAACCACCTCCGCTAAATACTTTTTAGCCAAAACTAAATCTTTGTTGCCCACAAAAAATTCCACTAAATAAGAATAATAAGTCACTTTATTTAGCGGATCTTTACTGATCGCTTTTAGCATGGTTGGTTCAAAGCTGCTGGACTTTTCTTTATAATTAAAACGATAAAGATCAGCCAAACCTTGATAAGCAGCAGTGTAATCCGGCTTAGCCCGCAAAGCCTGTTCGTAATAATATTCAGCCTTGGCATAATCTTTAATAAAATATTGGTAAACATTGGCCAAATTTTGAGACACCACAAAATCTTCCGATTGTAAACTATATGCTACCTCCCAGGCCGCCACCGCACCAGCGTGATCATTTAAGAATTCTTTCAAATAACCAAATTGAAACCATAACTTTTGATTTTTTAAATCTTTAGTTATCTGCTGTTTAAGCTCGGTTAATTGACCAATTGTTTCTTCAAATTTTTCGTTAGTTAAACCTTCGGCTGGGGCAAATTTAGACCGATCAATGGTCAATCGTTGGCTTAATTGACGTTCCTGAGTAGTTGGAAAAATCTTAATAATCCCTTGTTGTTGATAATAATAAACTAAAGCTAAAACAACCACGATTACTACTACCGCGGCCAAAGCTATTTTAATTAACTTTGATTTATTTTCCATAAAAATTGGTTAATAATTAAAGATAATAACCCTCTTATTATAAAAAAAAACTGAGCAAAAAGCAAGTCCTCCTACCTTTCGGTAGGAGGACCGCTTTAGTTTAGTGCAGCTTTAACACGCAGCTAAACCAGACCTAGTTTTAACGCTACTAGAAAACGTGGATCTATAGAGATTACTCACCAATCGTAACTGGAGTGGTGGTCGCCACTGAACCAATACCACTAACCAAATAACCATTATACCATTGCGCTACAGTTAAAGAAGTAGCGGCTTGGCTGTCATCAGAATATAAATCTGACCAGACAAAGTTACCTTGATCGTTAGTATTGAAGTTAGCAGCCTTAGCACCGCCGACATAGGCAGTATCCGAAGTGGTGGAAGCAGTATCACCCAATAAACTGGTGGATACTGTATCTACGTTTGAAGTAGCACCAATCGTCGCCCATAAATCAACAGTACAAGTTTGACCTTGACCAATTGACAAATAGCGATAAGAACTGTTTAGCGTGTTGCTAAAAGCCTGTGCCCAAGTCTTAATACCAGCAGCAATATCAGTACCAGCAGCCGTAGTATCAGACAAGACCGAACCATTAGTTAATACGCCACAATCCGCACCAAGCTTAGTGTAAGCATTGGTTACGTTAACACCGCTAGAAGTAGTAGTGACAAAGGATAATTTATATAAGCCAATGTTACCACCAACCGCTGTAACTTTAGTCTCATGTAAAACTGAAGTTGCGGACAATTTGTTAGTTGGAGTTACCCAAGTAACAGCTGGGACAGCCTTATGAATAATAATGCCAGTACCAGTTGCGGCAGTATTAGTAAAGCCGGCCGTTGCTAATTGAGAGTTAGAGCCATTGCCATAAGCTGAGAAATAATTGGTGTTATCAAAACCAAAGGAATTGATACCAACTTTAATATCAGCATTGGCTACGCCAGGTTGGTTGCTACCAATAGTTGCAACATCACCTAGTACCGATAATTTCTTACCAGTAGTGCCTTGTGGAATGGTTAACTGACCACGTTGTAAGTTAATCGTGGTGTTAGCTTGAGCTACGCTGTAACCAGAAGTATTACCAACGATAACGCCATCCAATTTCAAGTAAGCCTTAGCTACTTGAGTATAGTCACCAGTGCGGCCAGTTAAGCCACCATCAGCGACGTTAATCGTTAATTTGGTAATATCAATATCTTCATTAGTTGCTTTGATGCGTAATTCCGCTAAGTCTACCATAGTGGTACCAGAAACTACTAAACGAGCCGCTGGTTGGGTAGTATCGGTGTTGATAGCTAACGTACCAGAGCCGGCAATAGTTAACAAAGCACCATCGTTGGCAGTCAAAGTGACAGCAGCGCGATTACCAGTAGAAACTCCATAAGCAACGATTGAGTTGTTAGAAGTGCTGCTAGTATCGGTTAAGCCCCAAGCATCAACTTCACCGTTGCTGGCATTAGAAGGAATATCACCATAGAAGTTTAAAACTTTGGAGGCACCCTTAGTGACAATCAACGGATCAGACAAAGCAAAGGTAGAAGTAGTGTTGGCGTTATTAGAACTCACTGGATTGCTATTAACTGGAGAAAGGGCGGAAGAACCGTCTTTCAAAGTTAAATTAGTAATTTTACCAGTAGTAGAAGCGCGAACACCAATTGAAGTAATTCTGATATCTTCACCAGAATTGGAAGCATCTAAGGTCCAAGAACCAATTAACACACCATTACTCTTAGTAATGACGGTTTGGTTGGTTGGGATGGAATTCTTAGTTACCACCAAGTTAGCAACCTTAATAGTTTGCGTATTGGCGGAAATGCTAGCATTTGGCGTAGGAGTAATGGATAAACCAGTAGAATCGCCCTTAGCAGTCACTACCGTGGCTGGATTGAAGGAAACGGTAATAGTGTTGTTAGTAGCCCAACCACCATTGGTGGCTAAAGTACCAACTACCTTATACACATTTAAACCAACCGGCACTCTAAAGGTATCAGTGAAAGCTACAGTTAAAGCATTGTTGGTAACATCAGTTGGACCAGCGACAGTATTGCCGTTAGCATCAACAATCTTAACTGAATTTAAGGCATCTTCAATTTGGCTAGCAGAAGATGAAGCCACAGTTAAGGTTAAAGCAGAAATATTGACTGCTTCACCCTTAGCTTCAAATTCAAAAGCACCTAACACTTGGCTAGAGCCAATCGTAATATTTCCGGCGGCGACAGTGTTGGAAGAACCAACTCTGAAGGTACCAGTGGAAATAGTGAAGGTGTTATCCCACAAAACTGGATTGGCAGTTTGTGTACCAGCGGCGCCAGTACCCGAGAAAGTTGGGGCAATATAAGCACCGTAAGTCTGGCCCTTTACTAGCAAATCAGTATTGCGATAGATTTGTAGATAAACCGTTCTGGCCGAGCCTTGAGCAATATCAGCTTTGATTTGATATTGTTTAACCTGACCTTTGGTAATAATTCTGGAAGGGAAGGAGAATTTAATATAATTACCACTAACCGTTCCATCAGCAACATAGCTGCCTTCATCATACAACTTAATATTACTTAAGTCGGAAGATAAAGTAGCGCTGCCACCTTGATAAACCTTAACTTCGCTAAACGCCACATCTTCGGCGGAGCCAGCTGTAACTTGGAAAGACATTAAAGTATAACCAATTTTACCGACTTCCAAAGAAGTGGTGGCATTGGTATAAGCACCGCGTTGTACGGTCGCTGTACCAATAGTAATAGCACCATTAATAGTCATAGCATTACCAACAACCGGGAAGCTACCAGAGATAGTTCCTGATTTTAAGGTAATAGCATTCAAGGCTAAGGCTGGTACATCACCACCATAAGAAGCACCAGAAGCGATATTACCAGCAATAATTACTGATTTGGTAGTGCCGGCAGGAATAGTTAAGTCTTCGCTAAAGGTAGCAATATGATTAGTATTAAGAGTCTTACCGCTATCGTTAATTGGTAAGTTGTTGCTAGCATCAATAATATCAATGCTAGAAAATTCAGCATCTTGACCAATACCGGTGCGCAACACTGACCAAGTGTCAATGACTACATCACCAGCCGAAGAAGCGGTTAAGTTAATCTTAGTAAATGGCACGCGAGCCGCGCCATTAATTGCAATACTAGCAGCTGGGGTATCAGAAGCCAAAGCAACTGACAAAGCACCGGAACCAGCAGCAACCACTGAACCAGTAATTACTGGATTTCTGATTGCATCTTCCGCACCAGTGATATTACTACCAGCGGCTGGGATAGAAGCAGCAGCAAAAACATCAGTGGTCTTAAAACCATTGGCAGTTAAAGCATCACCAGTCGTAAACTTTCTGGCTTTGCCACCTTCAATGAAATAAGTGATACCACCATTACTGATTACTGAACCATCGGGATAAACGGCGTTGCTAGCAGTAATCGCTGGCAAAGATTTATCATAATTTGGTTCAAAACCAGCTTGGATTAAATTAACTTTAGCAGCATAGTCGTTGCCAAACATACTCTTGGCAGTGGCGACATCAGACAACTCAGCTAATTTACCAGAAGTAGAAACTACATAAAGCTTAGCGCTGTTTTCAAATTTCATCAATTTGCCTGGCTTTAAAACCAAGTTGTTACCAGAGCTAATAGCATCAAATTCACTCGCCGTGATGGTTTTGATGCCTTGAGCGGCCCAATAACCAGCGGTAGTAGATTTGCCATACCAAGCTTCATAGGTATTCAAAGTTGAGAACAAATGGCGTTTGGAATCCTGACCAATGTAATACACGGCAGAATTACCAGCCACCTTGATCTTATCACCAGCGACTGGAGCATAGGCCGCGACGGCAATGCCGGCTAAGCCAAATACACCAATTGACCAAACGATGGTCGAGGCGACAACACCAATTGTAAAAGCCTTTTTAGTTGCTTTTTTTAAGGTTGACATAATTTAATTTTCCTTTCTTAGAACTCATTAGTTTGTGCAACGTCATTACTTTAACCGATAAGACTCCTTGTCTAAGATTAATCATTAGACAAAAAGTTTATATTCCAACTAAACAGCTGCCCTTTAATCTTTAATTAAAGACGGCCTTTAGCTAACTGCCAGGTGGCAGTTAAAGACTGACCTATTGTTGCAACAAATTTAATGAGCTATTAATTAGCTATTTTATGTAATAGCTTTTTTGGCCTCTTAGGGAGACCTTAGGTTTTTAGCCAAAATTTTAGCTAATAACCTAAAGCTTCCTTTAAAAAATAATTTTAAGGTTTAGTGGTCGTGGCAGTAGTGGTGGGGACTAAAGTAACAATCGCTGAGGTAACCGCCTGTACTTTAGTTTCGACGGTAGTTAAAAGATCGTTAGTTTCCCCTAATTTACTTAGGGCTTCAGAAAAATTTTGTTGACTAACCGCTTGACCGGCCGCATCTAAAGTTTTTTGGGCGGCTTTAGGGAAATTAGTTAACTCCGTAGTAGTGGCCTGAGTGCTACTAGCGGTAATTGGCATAATTACCGGTATACTAGTAGTCGCCAAAGAATTTACCTGTTGTTGCATTACCTGTAATTTCTCCTGAGTAGATTTAATTTTATCATTTACTAATTGAGCCACTTCATCTGAAGAAATTTCCGACTGTCCGGCCTGATGCTTTTCTACAATTACAGTCAAGGCTCTAACATTAGTATTATCAGTGGCTGATAAGGCTTGTTTTAAACTAGCTTCAACTTGTTGTTTTAGTTCTGGTGATAACTGCGCTCCGGCCGCGGTGATAGTTTTACTAACATCCGAAGTTTGGCTGTCAACGGCTTTAGCTAAAATAACCGTGTTGGCTGAAGTAGAAGTTTTAGAAACCTTATCTAGACTACCACCAATATTTTGCATTTCGTTAACTAAATTCTGAGCCGCCGTTTGGATATTTCCACTTTTTTGATCACTGGCGGTTTGCTGAGAGACAAAAGTTAATTCTTGCGCGCGATTAGAAATAAATTGCAATTGCATTTGCACCTTTTTTTCTTGGTCGGAAGTAAACGCTAATTGCACTTTTTCATTGGTCATTTTTAAAGGAAACAACCAATCACCAGGCAAGCTATCCGCTGAAACTTTGGTTAAGGCACTAACCCCAAACACTGCTAAAAGAATGCTAAGCACGCCGATAGCTGGTTGAAAAACTTGGCGGGAAAAAATAAATTGCGTTATTACTTTTTGATATAAAGAAAAAGTAGAACTATTAATGGTTACAATATTCACTTCGCTCTGGGCACAAATTTGTGACATTAACACTTCTTTATTACGTAAAACCCAGTCAGCGTTAACCTGCCCACCTTGCGGAGAGTTTTTTAAAGCTTTTAAAGAATTAATTGTTTGTTGGTCCGACATTTTTGTTAACAATTTCTTTTAAGGCATTAAGCGCGCGATGGATTAAAACCCTAACGGCGCCTTTGGACTTTTCTAAGGCTTTGGCAATTTCTGAAATTTCCAATTCATCTAGAAATCTCATCACTAATACTTCCCGATATTCATCTTTTAATTTAAATAAATCTTCTTTGATTTTGACTACTTCCCAATCAATACTAACTTGTTCATCTGATTTAGTCGTCACTGTATCTTCAGCTTGTTCATCCAAGGCTAATGGTTCTTTATTTTGTTTACGATACCAATCAATGACAGCATTGCGCGCTAAGCGATAAATCCAAGCATTTAAATCATTGATGATTCCGCCTTCATTAAGATATTGCCAAGTTTTTAAAAAAACTTCCGAGGTTAAATCTTGGGCCTCTTGTTCAGCTGAAACTTTAAAAAAAATAAAGCGGTAGATGCGTGAGACATAGGAATCGTAAAATTCGGCAAAAGCCTCTTTATCTTTCGCTTTAAGCTGATGTAATAGTATTTTCTGTTTAAAATAACCCTTAGGCATTAAATAAGACGTAAATAATTAAAATTGTTACACAAAAAAGTGACTTAATTATAGCTAAAAAATCATTACCTTTCAAGCCTATTTTTTTGGCTCTAATCAGTAAAAATATGCCAACTACTTTATCCACAGTCTTTTATTAATTAAGCATTTAATTTAATTAGCCCAGCTTAGCCAAAAGACCAATTACGCCAGTTTTTGTCTAGAATATAGTAGACAAAAAACTGAATCCATGCTATAATAAGAATATTAACAAATTAAACTACAACAACTAATATGGCAAATGTCAACACTCCTATTCGGGTTTCTGTCTCAGAAGCCGCTCGCCTCTTCGGGATTAGTACTAAAACCATTCAACGAGCTCTAACCGAACAAGAGTTAATTTACATCGTTGTACGAGGACGTTATAAAATAAATTTTGCAAGCTTAGTTAATTGGTCTCAGAAAAAAAATACTACTAAAAATAAACTGCAAAAAAAGGGCATTGGCCAATTTGTAGAACATTGGAAAATTAAAAACAAACTCTATAGTCCCAGCCAACCAAATTTTGAAACTACTACTAAAAAATAATTACCAAAAACACCCCCGCTTTAGCGGGAGTGTTTTAAAAAATAATTATTTTAATTTAACCGTGACTGTCGACTCCTTATTATCTCGATAATATCTAATTTCTAGATCATCGCCCACTTTATAGCTTTGCACTAAATTAGTTAAATTGGTGTCTTTCAAGGTTTCATTATTAACCGCTAAAATAATATCCCCCACTTGCAATAAATTTAAGGCCGGGCTAGTGGCGTTAATTTGCCGGATCAAAGCCCCGTAGTTAAAGTTATAAGCGACATTAAAATTATCTTGCAAATCAAAATAACTAATTCCCAAACTAGGCCGACTGATTACTTGTTGCTTTAACACTGTAGCTAATACGTTATTAATTTGCCAAATCGGAATCAATTGTTTGGTTTCAAGAGCTGGCAAACCAACCACGGCTCCGGCATAATTTAAACCTACTGATTGAGCGGATAAATTTTCATCGGCCAATAATATTTCTGTAGCAAATTTATCTGAAGAATTAATTAAACTATTCAAATCTTTTTTGTTCTGCCAGTTACTTTGTAAAATATTGGTCAATTTTATCTTGCCTAAACCATCAACTAAAAGTATTTCCTGGCCATCAGTAATATCTTGATCGGATGCCAAATTAGCCACTGGCAAATTTTTAGCGTCTATTTTTATAAAACTTAGGCCAGTTACCTTATCATTAATTACCTGCTTAATACTATAAGACTTACGATCATAACCAACTACCACTAACCGAGTTAATTCTTTGAGTAAGGCTTGTTTGGTAATTAACCAACCATCGCTAGTTAAAGCTATTGCCAAAGCCAAGCGGTCGCTAGGCAAATAAAAATTATTAATCGTGGCTGAATTATTTTTAGCAACATAAATGTTTAACAAAAAATTATTAGCCTGTTCTTTAACCTTACTGCTTTGTAAATCTTGTTCTACTACTACTTTGCGAGGCTGAGTAATGATTACTCCCCGATCTAAATACTGTCGACTTAAATACCACTGACTAACATAAGGTATTACAATAAAACCCGAGCCCAAAGCTAAGTAAGCCAATAAACCCGAAACAAAACCAGCTAATAAAGCAATAACAAACACCCAAAAATAAGAAGAAAAAATTTTAGACATAAATTATAAAAAATATTAAACCTTTTAACTAGCGCCACTGAGCAACCAGCAAACTGCTGATTATAATAACCAAAAAAATAATTACTTTATACTTTATTTCTGACCAAGTTAATTTTTTGTCTACAGTTATTAAAGCTAATAAACCCACAATCAGATAATACCCAGCCGCTAACAATAGACTACTTAAATAAACCCCAACTGGCCAAAACATAAAACTCCAAAACAATTCTACAAACACCAAAGTTAAAACCAAGCTATATAACCAAATTTTAACAGTAGATAGTTGCCAATGCCAAAACATTTGAAAAAATTGCCACCAGAGAAATAGACTAACCAGCAAAGAAATTAACCAAAAAGGCCAACCTAATAAAATTTCAACATTGTAAGCGGTAATAAAAAATAAAAAAATACTCAACCAACCAAAATAAATAGAAACAATTTTTTGCTTTTCGGAACTAACCGCGGAAAACAAAGTTTCCCACCAAATTCCTAAAAAAATCACATTAATAATTGCCACTAAATACCGAACGGAGGCGACCTCCCAAAATAGCATAAACCCCCAAACCGCTAAACTAAGAGTTAACGGCAAGGAAGCTTGCAGCCAAAACCTTAAATGTCGGGGCCGACTACCTGTTAAAACTAAATTAACTACTAAAATAATAACCAAAAACAGACTAAACCAATAGCCAAACAACTGCGGTTGCTGTAAAAACAGCCACCACAACAAAGAATGCAAAACTAAAGATAAATAAATAATTAAGGCTTGCCACAACATAAAAAACTTAAAAAGAATTTAACCAAGAATACCTTTGTTTAAGGGCTGCTAATTCATTTAGACCTTGCCTCAAATCATTCGTTGCTGGTTGTTTAAAACCATTAAGCATCTTATCCAACGCTAAAACCAAGCCTAAATGCAAATCCTTATACTCTGGCGGCACCTTTAGTGCCAAAACTTGCTCTTTGGTCTGATTAAGCCGTGATAGATCATCAACCGCCAAATTAGCTAAAATACTATTTAATTTTTGTTCGTAATCACTTTTCAACTTAACCAAGTCAACTACTACTGGCTTGGTTGGAGAAAGATTGACGGAGCCAAAAACATTATCAACGGTTTTAGTACAACCAACAGTTAAAACTGCTATCAAAAATAATAAAGCCAAAAAACTTTGCCCACTTTTTATCATAAAAATCTTTAATTAACCATTAAAAAAGCTTTGTAACTTTATTTTTTGCCAATCGCCAGTAGCTTCATCCCAGCTATAAAGATTAACCTCATCGGTGGTTTCTTGATCAGAATATTTATATACCATCGTAACCGAACCACCAATTCTTCTGGAGCCTAAGGTTTTTTTATCCAAAACTAACGGCCGGGTAATTCTTTCTAATTTCATTTTGCCACTGGGACCAATAAATTCCAAAACTTCCTGTTCGCCTCGTTGCGGCTCAGGTAAAGCCTCTTTAAGGTGCTGTTGCACTTTGAGGCTATCTAAAATTTGGCCAACAATTCCTTGCCAATGTTCATTAGTCATAAATTATTTTTTCATTAACATTATAGCAGTTAAAAACCGACTTGTCATTATTTGTTTTTAGGCGGTTTTGGGGTTCTGGTTGCCGAAAATTCACAACCACAATAACGCTGGCGATAAAAACCTTCCTGTTTAGATAGCACCAAAGATTTTTGATAGCCATTGTTTTGTTTAAAATCAGCAGCAAAAAACTTAACCATTAAATTTTTAGCCAATTTTTGGCCCGCTTGGTTAATTAAAACCACATCTTTAAATGGCGAAATTGACATGGCGGTGGCGAAATAATCAAAACCTAAAACCTGCGCCTTGGCGCCAGTTAAGGCCAAACGAGTTTGATAACAAATTTGGCAACGACTGCCACGTTCAGGTTCGCTTTCTAAACCACTCACTAAATTCAACCATTGTTGGTGATTATAAGGCTCAACCACTAACGGCACGGAAATTTTTTGGTAATATCTTTTTACTTCTGCTAATCGTTTCTCGTATTCCGTCTCAGGCCAGATATTGTCATTAAAATAAAAAATAGTTACAGTAAAATCTCGCTGTAACTCCTTAACTACTTGTGCACTACACGGCGCACAACAGGCGTGAAGCAACATCTTCATAAATTAAAAATTCAAAACTAAAAGTTTAAAATTTTAGTGTCCCACCTAGTGGGACAAATTAATTAATTTAGGCGACGATCGCCTACCCTAATTTTGTATTTTAATTTTCTAAATTTTAGTCTTTCCCTTTAAATATTTACGACCTTTTAATTTGACTGGTAAATATTCTTGCTCTTTATCCTCCACCAATGGAGTATATTTATAGCCCTTACCATAATTTAGATCTTTCATTAATTTAGTAGGCGCATTACGTAAATGCAAAGGCACTGGCTCATCCATAGTCTCCTTAACATCCTGCTGAACAGCTAGATAAGCCTGATATACTTCTACACTCTTAGGCGCCCGAGCCAAATAGACCACACATTGCGCTAAAATCACATTACATTCCGGCAGACCAATAAACTGACAAGCCTGATAAGCCGACACCGCCTGAATAATCGCCCGCGGATCAGCCATGCCCACATCTTCGGAGGCAAAACGAACTAAGCGCCTAGCCACATACAACGGATCCTCACCAGCCTCTAGCATCCGCGCCAACCAATATAAGGCCGCGTCAGCGTTACTACCTCGTAAAGATTTATGTAGAGCCGAAATAATATTATAATGTTGCTCCCCGGCCCGATCATATAAATAATGTGACTTTTGTAAAGCTTCTTTAATCTTTTCCTGACTAATTTTAATCTTTTTGCCTTTGGCCGCCGTGGTTTTAACCGCCATTTCTAAAGCATTTAAGGCCGACCGAGCATCACCATTAGCAATACTGGCTAAATATTTTAAAATTTTATCATCAATCTCGATTGATAAATTTCCCAAGCCTTCGGCTTTATCCAATAAAGCCCGCCGTAAAATTTGATAAATATCCGTCTCAGTCAATTGATTAAAAACAAACACCCGACAACGCGATAATAACGCCGAATTGACTTCAAAAGAAGGATTTTCGGTGGTCGCACCAATTAAGGTAATAATTCCCCGCT
>JBAYJR010000009.1:0-64929 GCA_041665005.1 Candidatus Buchananbacteria bacterium | reverse complement strand
GATTTTCGGTGGTCGCACCAATTAAGGTAATAATTCCCCGCTCGACTAACGGCAAAAAACCGTCTTGTTGCGCTTTGTTAAAACGATGGATTTCATCCAAAAATAAAATGGTGTGCTGGCCGTTAAATTTTAATTTTTCTTGCGCTTCTTTGGCGGCGGCCCGAACATCAACAACGCTGGATTGCGCAGCCGAAAATTCTATAAAATCAGATTTAGTTTGCTGAGCAATTAACCGTGCCAAAGAAGTTTTACCCGAACCAGGAGGACCCCAAAAAATCATAGAAGGAATTTGATCGGATTCAATTACTTGACGCAAAATCTTACCCTGGCCCACTAATTGTTCCTGACCAAAATATTGCTCAAAATTAAGCGGCCGCAACCGATTAGCCAACGGCCCATTCTGTTTTAATTCTTGCTCTAATTTTTGACTAAATAAATCTGGCATATTTGCTTTTATCTTACACCTTAAAAAGCTTTTTGTTTAATTATAAAAAACTAAACAATTTGTTAATTAATCTTAAAATGATAGATTTTAAAAACCGATTGATTGTTATAATTTTTTATTTCTACCGGCAAAATACCATCTTTAGTCATTTCTTGTTCAAAACCATTAATCAAAGAATTATATGACTCGTTATCACGGCTAATAATTCCCGGGCCAGTAGCAGAAACTAACCAAAAATCCTTAACTCCCGCTCGCCCTAAATATGTCAAACCGTTAGTCTGGCCGATCGGCAAGCTATTTTCTAAATCAGTAAGAAAAACAATTGGCAGGTTATAATAAAAAATATAACGATCGATATACCACATTCGCGAAAACCAATCAACTCGTTCATCAAACAACACGACCGATCCACCGGTTAAATTTAACTGAGTTGTCTCTGGGCTTAAGCTACTAATACGTCTAAATGAAGGCAAGGTAGAAAAAATATTCTGCCGAATGTACTTATGTAGTGCCTCAAAACCATTATCATAAAACCGACTAGCTGAATAATCAACATTAGGACGGCCAACCGGACTCCTAAAAACATTGGTATTAAAATTGTAAAACAACTCAAACAAAAATAATATGACTAATAACACAATAAACGCCCTAGCATAAAAAATAGTAAAGATTTTTTTATACCAGGTCTTAGTAGCTAGGGCGGCATTAATACAAAAAAACGGCAAAACTATGGATAAAAATCTTGGTGCAGTCGGGGTAACTAAATACATTAAAATTATCGTAATCATGGCTAAAGTAGAAAACTTAATCAACCAGGAATCTTTTTTAGTAACCAGTTGCCACAACCCAAAAGCCAAAGCCAAAAAATAGCCAACAAACCATGGCCAAGAATTGTTTCTATAAAGTACCAAAACCAGCTCTTTAATATTGCTGAGAGCATTAAAATTAATATGCCGATATGACAAAGTTTGATAATCGCTTGGGTTCATGCCAATCATTGAAGAAAAAGCCGCATCAAAATGCCCGCGATACCTAAAAACCATTATATTATAAAAAATTACTGGTGAAACTATTGTTAACAACAACAACAAAGATAACCAAAATTCTTTTTTCTTAAAAATATTACGGCGCCAAATTAAAAAAAATAAAATTACCGCCGGCAAAAGAAAAACCGCTGTATATTTACTTATTAGTGCTAAGCCACAACTAGTAAATAATAAATACAGATATCTGCCCTGCTGTTCTTTTGTATATTTAACTAAAAAATAAACCGCACCAGCAATAAACAAAATCTCCACTCCCTCTAAATAACCAGTACGAGTAATCCAAGTAGCGTAAGAACTAACCGTAAAAATTGCGGCAGCTAAAAGCCCCGTGGCCTCGGAGTCTGCCAACTTTAATAAAAAATAAAGAACAAATAGAGTAAAAATTCCAGCTAAAGCAAACGGTAACAATGCTATTAGGCTGGTCGCACCAAATAATCTAAAAAAAACAAACTGAATAAAATAAACTAGCGGCGGATGATCGTGAAAAGATAGATTTGCCCACCAAGGAATATGTCCAAACCAAACTAATGGCGAGGTTTGTTCCTTGCCCGCCAAAAAATCGAACCAACCAACCGCCCGTACCGAATTTACTGCCGCGTCATTTTGTAAACCAACCTGAGCTAAACCCCACAACCTTAAAAATATAGCTAGCAAAACCAGTGCTAATAAAATTTTATTACTTTTTTGACTAAATAAATTTAGCATATTTGCTTCTATCTTACACCTAAAAATACAAATTTTCAAACCAAAAAACGGCTTACTTGGCCGTTACTTATTTACCAAATCTTCTTTGGCGATTTTGATATTCGGTGATTACTTGATTTAAATCCGACTCATTAAAATCTGGCCAGTGTTTATTCACAAAAAATAATTCCGCATAAACTGCCTGCCAGGTTAAAAATCCAGAAGTCCGCTGTTCCCCGGAGGTGCGAATAATTACTTCGGGGTCTGGCATACTGATAGTATCTAAATTCTCGGCTAATAATTGCTCGGTAATTTCGGTGGCCGCTTTTTTTTGTGCCACTATTTTTTTTACCGCTCGTAAAATTTCATCGCGACCACCATAATTTAGACACAACCCCAAAGTAGCGCCAAGATTATTTTTAGTAGCCTCTTCTGCCTGGCTAATGGCCAATTGAATATCTGCTGCCAATTTCTGCCGGTCGCCAAAAACTCTCAACCGAATATTATTTTTAGCAAAAACCACTAAATCGTTAACCAAAGCTTCTTTTAATAAATTCATTAAATAGGAAACCTCTTCCGTGCTACGTTGCCAATTCTCGGTTGAAAAAGCATAAACCGTTAAGTATTTAATACCGCGCGCTAAACAAGCCTGGGCAATCTTTTTTAAGGTTTCATAGCCAACTCGATGACCCTCTAAAGACGGCAAACCGTGCTCTTTGGCCCAGCGCCGATTGCCATCCATGATAATGGCAAGATGATTGATGGTATTTTCTGACATAAAGTTTATAAATTATAGCCTTTTTAATAAAAAATTTCAATTGTTAATAAAAGGCTTAATTTTAAAGGAGCAAACTTAAATCTCTTGACAAAATATTAAATATGTGCTATACTAGAAAACGAGTAAAATACACCTAAAGGAGATGAAACAATGACTTTGAAAGTCCGCCGAGGCCTGGCCAGAACAACGGCTGTGGCAATGCTTACTGGTGGCCTCATCCTAACTGGATCGTTAGCCACTGCAATTTTCGGCCTAATATTAATGGCCGGAGGTTATAGCCTCAATAATATGTTGGCCGAGGCTAAACAAAAAAGAGAAAGTTACAAAATAATCTATAAATAACTTTCTCTCCTGCCCTGAAACTTGGGGCTTGCATGATATGTAAGCCCTTTTCTTTTTGTCTGATTTTTGCTAGAATTCAAACGATTAACGGGGTATAGCGCAGTTGGTAGCGCGCGTCGTTCGGGACGACGAGGCCGTGAGTTCGAGTCTCACTACCCCGACTATGACAAAAAAATTATTTATTTCAAGCCTAATCCTAACTTTTTTGTTGCCACTGTCCAGCTTGGCTAATAGTCAACCAATTTTTAAATTAATCAAACTTAAAAATAATCCGGCCGTTTACTATGTTGACCAAAATAACCTTAGACACCTAATACCCACCGCGGAAACTTATTACTCTTGGTTTGATCGCGATTGGTCTAAAGTTAAAACAGTCACATCCGAGGTGCTAACTCAAATACCTTTAGGCAAAAATTTAACACTTCGACCAGGAAAAAATTTGGTTAAATTTCCCTACCATCCCACCCTTTACGCCGTAGAAGCTGGTGGTGTTTTAAGCCCTTTTAATAATTTAACTGACGTAATTTACATTTATGGCCAAAACTGGTCCAACAGACTAATTACTTTACCAGACTTTGTTTATAATGATTATATTGTTGGTCAAACCTTAGCGGCTCAGGCCTTTCCTGATGATTTAGTTTATCAATACTATGATTCAGGCCAAAAAACTACTAAATATTTTTGGAAAACCAACGATAGCTTACAGCCCTTTGCCAATCCCCAGGCAATTATTGCTAACGGCTACCAATTAACTGATGCCGTTAGTGGCAATTGGTTATATAATAATCGCCAAAAAGAAATTACTGGCTATGAAGCAAAAATTGCCGAACCAGCTACTAACCACTCAACTAGTACTGCTGATTGTGAAAATAAAAAACTTAAAGCCGCGGTTATTTTAGTTTACCGTCAAACCCCAACCAACCAAGAATTAGCCAAGCTGGATAATTTAAAAAGAGATTTAGCTCGAGGCTATGCCTGGGCCACGGATAACTTAGCCTCTATTAATACTACCTATACTACCTTTACCTTACCAGCTAATGAGCTAACGGTTAGCCGAGAAGCCGGACAAGAGGTTTTAAACAATGAAGTGATTAATCTTTTTTATGATCAAAATCCCGACCAATTTGATTTTGTTTTTATTTATAATAATTTTATCGCTGGCGAAAAGAATGTTGCTAACTACCTACCAGTCAGAAATGATTTTTCTGGCACCGGCAAAAATTTACTTGATCGTTCCACGCTTTATGGTAGCCGTGGAAAATTAAAAGGAATTATTGTAATGGGCAACTTGATTAAATACAGCACTGAAGATTTAGATTCCCTACAAACTTCTACTAATTATGCAATTCACGAGATTTTACATCACTGGAGCGGCTCCGCTTTATTTGTAGACCAGCAAGGAAAATTAAACAACGCCTTGCTGGCTGACAACGACAATGCCCACTGGAATTTATATAATACTTTTATTTCTCCTTTGGGTGGTTGGGGCTGGCAAGATAATTTTGATGGAACTTTTACCAGTGGCCTTTATTTAAAACCAGATTTACAGCGTCAATTACCAAACCTGGATTTATATCTCATGGGTTTAATTAATGCACATAATTTTCCTAATCTAAGCTACTTAAAACCCGAAGCCAGTCAACAACTAGGAAATACTATTACCGCCAAAAAAGAATTGGTCACTATCCAACAAATAATCGCCGCTAACGGACCCTGGCAATGTTTGATTCGTTAAGCTTAAACCCAAGGAGGGGTTAAAATGAATTGCCAAAAAACTGAAAATTTAATCAAAAAATGGTTAGCCGGAAAAACTCTAACCACTGAAGAAAAAAAACAAATTAACTTACATTTAAAAAGTTGCCAAGCCGGCATTCACGCCGATTCACGACAAGCGATCACTGACGCCACCTTTGCCTAATTAATCAAATCTGGAGCCGAAAAATAATTTCGGCTCTTTTTTATTAGTTTGACTGACGTAAATAATAAGCCATTACCCCAAAAGCCACCGACACATTTAAAGATTCTTTCAGCCCTTGCTGGGGTAAATAAACTACCGTTGAACATTTAGCTAATAACTTTTTATTAACCCCTAAAACTTCATTGCCAACTACCAAAGCCAAAGGAAAATTAGGTTTAAATTTAAAATAAGGCAGACTTTTTTTAGTTTGTTCCAAAGCCACCAAGGTAATCTTTTTAGTTTTTATTTTTTTTAATAAAGTGGCATAATTTTTTACATATTCCCAAGGAATAATATTTTCGGCTCCCAAAGCTACTTTGGCAATGCCGGCCTGAGGTGGCTGGCCCGTAATACCAACTAAATAAATTTTTTTAACACCAATCGCATCGCTGGTCCGAAAAATTGAACCAACATTATAAAGGCTTCTTAAATTATCACAAATCACATAAATATCTTGAGCCATAAAAAAATCGGCTAAAAAATAGCGCCCCGACTAATGAGTCGGGGCGCCAAATAACGCTTATTTAATTTTGTAAGTTAAACTCATTTCTACGATTACTTCCAATTGACCACCACTCACCGGTGGCAGACTAATTGAGGCTTGATTAACCGCCATCCCGCCACCAATTCCCCCTTTACCATAAACATCAGCCTCGGAACCAGAAACATAATTTTCCCAAAAACCGACCGTTTTGCCTAAACGTACTCCCGCTGTTTGTGCTAATTTACCAGCCTTCGCTTTAGCATCAGCAATCGCTAATAAGCGCGCTTCATCTTTAACTGCTTCTAAATTATCCACCGTAAAACTAACCTCACCAATTTGATTAGCACCTTCGTTGGTTACCGCTTCAATGATTACTCCCACCTTAGTCAAATCTCTAACCTTAATGGTTAGTTGTTGATTAACCGTATAACCGGTTGGTCGGCTTCGGCCATCAAACACTTCATAAACCGGGCTCAAATTATAATTGGTAGTTTTGATATCCATTTCGGCAATACCCAATTCTTTTAACTTAGCCGAAATTTTATTCATTTTAACACTATTTTGCGCTAAAGCTTCTTTAGCGGTAGATACTTTAAAAGTATCTACTCCCAAATTAATCACTGCTAAATCTGGCTTAATTAACACCCGACCGCGACCATTAACCGAAACGGTCCATTGATTATTACTAACCAACCGATCACGCAATAAAGCCACAATTACAATGCTGGTGATGGCTAAAATTACTACCAAAACTATCAGTAACTTTGGCCAATGATTTTTTAAATCTTCCATCATAAATTTCAACTTAGTTTATTAAGACTTACTTAGTATATTTTAATAGATTTAAGCCCCGACGTAAAGCCCAAAAACTGGACCCCCGCAAAGCTAAACCAAAAACATTAGCACAGGCGGCTTTGGTTAATTCTGGGTCGGAAAAATCCACTTTTAACCACGGATTGGCTAAGGCTACCGGTAAATGCAAATTTTGCTGAAAATAATTAGTTATTTCTAACAACAAGGCTGAACCACCAGTTAAAATTATTTTACTAATTTTTTCTTGATAGCGTTGACCAAAATAATCTAAGGTTTTTTTAATTTCTTCTAGCATAATTTGTAATTCTTGTTGCAAAATAACCGCCACTTGTTGGCTACTCTCAAGTGACAAACCAATTGATTGTTTTAAGGCCCTGGCTTCTTTTTCATTAATCCCTAATTTTTGCGCAATCGCTAAAGTTAAATTTTGACCACCATAAGCTAAGTTGATTACCACTTTAACTCCATAACGATCAAAAATAGTTAAACTAGTTAAGCGATCACCCATATCTATTAACATTACCGCTTCTTGCGTTAAATATTTTTTCATCAACGCTCGTTCCCCGCTTAAAGCTTCAATTTCAAAAACTAAAGGATTTAAACCAGCCCGCTTAACCGCAATTTTTAGCGGATCAACTATTTCTTTTGGCGCCGAAACAAAAAGGACTTCTTGTTGGACTTTATTATTACGCAATACCAAAAAATCATAATAAATATTTTCTTGAGGTAAAGTTAAAAAATCCTGAGATTCATATTGTAAAATTTCAGCGATTTGCCGATGATTTAAATCAGCTGGCAAAGTAAATAAATGACTGAATATTTTAGTTGATGGTAAAGATAAGACACAATTTTTAGTAGTGGGGCCCAGCCTAGCTACGTTTTTGGCTTTAATAATTTGTGCGGTCAAGGCCTCGGTGTCCCGGACTATGCCGTCCTCAATCAAACCCAAAGGAATATTAAAATTGACCCAAGCCGCTACTTTAGCTTGATCTTTAATTAACGACAAATCTTTAAACGCCAATAACTTAATTGATGAATCAGATAAATCTAAACCACAAGCGTAATTATACCAAGGCATTAACATATAAAATTAATTAAACAATTAATCCCAACCAAAATATTTAATAAACCTTCGTTTAACCACCTCAGTTAAAACAAAATAACAGGCGATCATTAAGGCTAAATAGCCCCAGAAACTTAATGGTAAAGGCACAAAACCTAAGGTGGCCGCTAATGGAGAATAGGGCAAATAAGCCCCAATACTAACCACTGCCAAGGTTGACAAAATCAAAGGCCGACTGGCAAAGCTTTGCCAAAATGGTTTACGTGTACGAATAATATGGATGATTAAAGTTTGAGTAAACAATGATTCAACAAACCAACCAGTATGAAACAAAGCAGGATTAAACCAGGTATTAAAAACAAACAACATCATAAAAAAAGTTAAATAATCAAAGACCGAACTAGCTGGACCCAAACAAACAACAAATTTGGCTATTTTATTAATTTGCCATTGTCGAGGCTTTTTTAAATATTCTTCGTCAGCACTATCCGTGGGAATAGTAATTTGCGAAAAATCATACAGTAAATTATTAGCGATTACCTGAATGGGCAACATTGGCAAAAATGGTAAAAAAACACTACCACCAATTACACTGAACATATTACCAAAATTTGAGCTAGCCGCCATTTTAATATATTTAATTATGTTACTAAAAATTTTGCGGCCTTCACGCACTCCTTCTTTTAGCACTAATAAATTTTTTTCTAACAAAATAATATCGGACGACTCCTTAGCAATATCCACCGCGCTATCTACCGAAACTCCCACATCGGCCGCCCGTAAAGCCAAAGCATCGTTAATTCCATCCCCCATAAAGCCCACCACATGACCGTTTTTTTGCAAAGCCTTGATAACCATAGCTTTGTGGTGCGGTTCTAATTTATCAAAAATATTAGCCTCTTCTACCGCTTGTCTTAATTCTGTTTCCGTTAATTTTTCTATTTCCGAGCCTAATAAAATTCGACTGATTGGCAAATCGACTTCCTGACAAACTTTTCTCGTGACTAATTCGTTATCGCCAGTTAATACCTTCGCCTGAATACCGTATTCGGCTAACTGTTTAAGCGCTAAGGCCGCACTAGCTTTGGGTGGATCCAAAAAAGCCAAAAAACCCAACAAGGTTAAATTGTTTTCATCAGCTACAGTATAAACATTCTTTTCGGAAGGTAATTCTTTGTAAGCTAAAGCGACCAGCCGAAAACCCTGACTACTCAAGCTGTCAATTAATTCCAACTTTTGTTGCTGGTGCGATTTAGCCAAGGCAACAATTTTACCTTTAACCACCGCCTGCTGACAATTAGCTAATACCTCTTCTACCGCACCCTTACAAATTAATAAATGCTGACCTTGATTATTACCCACTACCACCGACATTCGTCGCCGAATAAAATCAAAAGGTACTTCGTCGATTTTAGAAAACTGCTTAATTAAATCCTGATGACTTTGCTGATCATGTTGTAAAACTGCAAAATCTAAAAGATTTTTTAACCCCGTCTGATAATAACTATTTAAATAAGCATAAGCTAAAATTTTTTCATTTTCTTTTCCCGTAATATCCAAATGTTTGATTAAAGAAACCTTGCCTTCAGTTAAAGTGCCAGTTTTATCCATACAAAAAACATCCATCGCACCAAAATTTTGAATGGCGTTTAACCTTTTGACAATTACCTTTTTTTTAGACATATCCAAGGCACCCTTGGACAAATTGACCGTTACTATCATCGGCAACAGTTCGGGCGTTAAACCTACTGCCACCGCCAAAGCAAACAAAAAAGCTTCCAACCAATTACCTTTACTAAAACCGTTGATGACAAAGACTAAAGGAACCAAAATAGCAATAAACCGGATCATTAACCAAGTAAAACGATTGATCCCCAAATCAAAATTAGTTAATTGGCGTTTAACCGACAAATCATCAGCCAAAGAACCAAATTGTGTGTTTTGACCAGTTGTCAAAACTAACGCCGTGGCCGTTCCGCTTTCTACGTTAGTTCCCATAAAACAAATATTAGCCAATTCATATTGGCTAACAACTTTATTGATCGCCGTTATTGCGTGTTTTTCGGCCGGTAATGACTCTCCTGTTAAAACCGCTTGATTAACAAACAAATCTCGAGAATCAATTAACCTAATGTCGGCTGGAATCATATCGCCGGCGGATAACTGAATAATATCTCCAGGCACCACTGATTCCAATAGCACTTCAGTTTTTTGACCATTTCTTAAGACTGTGGCCGTGGTATGAATTAGAGCTTTTAATTTAGCGGCCGCCTGATCAGCTTTAGTTTCTTGGAAATAACGCAAAATTACACTCATTAATAACATCACCAAAATTAAAATGGCCGCCTTGTAATCTTTAGTTAAATATGAAATCACCCCCAAGGCTAATAACAACGCGCTGAGTGGATCCTTAAGATTATTAAAAAATCTTTTAGCTAAACCTATTTTGATTCCTTGACTAACTACATTTAAACCATAAGTGCCTAAACGCCAAACGGCCTCCTGATTAGTTAGGCCAACTTCCTTTACTTTATAAGCTGCCAAAGAATCCGCCTGAGTCATTTGTGAAAACTTAAATAAATCTACGGGCAGAACTTTAGCTGATGATTGTTGTTCAACCATAAGATGCCAACAATTAATTACTAATTAAACTACTACTAGTTTAACATTTTTTGGCTAGTGACTCAAATTTAAACTTTAAGTAATTATTATCAACTCCATAAATTTATAGTATAATTACTACTAATGGAATTTATTACTAAACTACTAATTACTTTTGCTTCCCAGATACTTAGTTTATTTGGGGTCTTTTTTGTCTTGATTTTTAGCCTATCTTATTTGCAACAAAAAATTTTAACCAACTATCACCGTACCGTTGGTTGGTCAGGAGTATTATGGACTGGCTGGCTAGGCACTCCCGTGCACGAATTAGGCCATCTAATTTTTGCTTTAATTTTTGGCCATCAAATTAATCAGTTAAATTTATTTAGACCAAATAGACGGACTGGCGAATTAGGTCAATTAAGCCATTCTCATAACGACGACAATCTTTACCAAAAAATTGGCAATTTTTTTATTGCGGTTGGTCCAATTTTAAGTGGTACCACCGTTTTATGTCTACTACTTTACTGGCTAATACCTAATGGGCCACAAATTTTAGCCTTATTAAAATCAACTAGCTTTGATTGGCAAATTTTAGGACCAAGACTTATTGAACTAATTAAATTATTTGGCCAAACTATAAATTTTCAACAACCAAGTTTTTGGTTTTTTTTATATTTATCTTTTTGTGTCGCCTCACATTTGGCTCCCAGCCAACAAGACCGCCAAGGAATGTGGCGTGGCCTGGCTTTAATTTTATTTATTTTATTAATTATTAATATTTTTACTTTAGGTTTAAATTACGACTTTTCTCCGGCGATTGCCAGTTTAACTAAATATTTAGCTTTAGTTTTTTCTTTTCTACTATACTCTTTATTAATCTCCACTCTCCACTGGTTATTAACCATTATTATTTTAGGGCCGATTCGCCTATTTAAAAAATAAACTCCAGTTTAATGGAGTTTATTTTTTAAATTTTATTGCTTTTTCTTTTTAGCCCGCCGTGCGGCCATCTTTTTTTGTGCCATTTTTGCACTGTTTCCACCCATAAAATTATAAATTAAAAATTAAAATTACTTTTTACTAAATCCTATTCAGAGGTTTGACCGTCAAAATGCTCTTCACTAGCCAAAGCTTCTGCTTTTGTTTTACGAACCACCCCATCTTGATGTTCTGGTGGCGAATAAACCGTATACAACTTTAGAGGCTGATCCGCTGAGGTATTGACGATATTGTGATTGGTTCCCGCCGGAATTACAATCGCCGAACCATCGGCTAATTCATGTTCTACGCCATCTAAGATAGCTTTGCCGGCGCCTTGCTCAATTCTGATAAATTGATCTAAGGTGTGGACTTCGGCGCCAATATCTTCAAGGGGCGCCAAACTCATCAACACCAATTGGCTATTTTTAGCCGTATAAAGCACTTGGCGAAAATTATTATTTTCTAAAGTCGCCTGTTCTAGATTAATCACATAGCCTTTCATAAATTTTAATAATTTAATAATTAAATCTTACTTAGGTATTATAGCAAAAAATCGCCAACTTGGCGATTTTTTGCTAATTAATATCTACTATTAATTTAAAAACTAAAGAATAACTATCAAACCATCAATTTATTTGCTAACCGGTAAAGCAGGACGAATTTGAATTGACTGCGACGTAATACTACCGTCAGCATTAGCCGAACCATTAACAATTACCCCTGCCCCGACTTTTAAATCATCAATACTGCCTGTGGCGGCCTTGGTAATCTGGGTAGAGCTGGCATAAAGAATAATCTTAGAACCTCCATTGTTTAATTTAATTGTTATACTTTTATCGTCTTTAGCAATAATATCACCACTAGCGAAGCCACCGCCAGCTCCGTTACCTCTAGTGCTAGAGCGAGCCTGGGTTGAATTGTTTTGATTTGGCAAGCCGCCATTAAACTCCAAACCATTTGATTTAAACTTTTTGTCCTGGCCGTATTTCATTCCACCATAAAAAAATCCGGCCCCCAGAACAATTACCACCACTACCGCAATCGTAATTATTTTTTTGTTCATAGTTTTTTCTTAATAATTAATAAAATTACTTATTTAAAAAAATATTTTTTATGATTCTAAAAATTCCTGACCAATGTAAAAATAAATGTACTAAAATAAAAATTACAAAAATCACGCCGCTAATTACATGGATCTCCCTACCGCTTCTAAACGCAACCGAAACAACATTAATTATCAGCAGAATTACTAAACAAAAATCAACTATCTGATTTAATTTATTCTTATTCATAACGAAGTGCGTCAATTGGATTAAGCTTGGCTGCCCGCCGGGCTGGATAATAACCAAAGACAATACCGATAAAAGCCGAAACACCAAACGCTAACAAAACTGAAAACAATGATACCTTGGTCTGGGTAATATTAAAATAAGTCATACCATAAGACACTAACCAGCCACCAATTACTCCAATAAACCCACCCAGAAAAGTAAGCGTGATTGCTTCTACTAAAAACTGAATGCTGACATCCTTGCCTTTGGCGCCAATTGATTTACGTAAACCAATTTCTTTTGTTCTCTCCGTAACCGTAGTCAACATCATATTCATAATTCCAATACCACCAACCACCAAAGAGATGCCCGCTACTGCCGCCAATAAAGTAGCTAAAGTATTAACAACACTAGAAGCAGCTTCGGCAATATCTGCTTGATTAATAGTGCTAAAATCGGCTTTAGTTGAGTCAGTAATTTTATGCAACGATAATAACAAAGTAGTAATATCTTCTTGTACTAATGTTGTTGAATCGGCGTCAGCCGCAGAAACTGAAATACCAGTCAAATATTGATTACCCGATAAAAAACGTTGCGCAGTGCTTAACGGAACATAAACCTGATTGTCAGTACTGCCAAAACCGGTGCCACCCTTAGCTTTGGTTACACCAACTACTTTAACATCAATACTGGTTTTGTTACTCTTAATCCGGATAATTTGACCAATCACGGAGCTTGTGTCAGAGTCTTCGCCAAAAAGATCCTCTACCACTGTTGGACCCAAAACCGCTACCTTGGAAGTATCGCTATTATTTTGGGCCGTAATAAAAGAACCATCGTCCATTTCCAAACTTCTTACTTCAGCATAAGCTGCAGTCACTCCCACTACGCTAGTATTGGTGTTAGTACCCTTAGCGGTTAATTGATAACGTCCCGAAACTTCCGGCGAAACCGCCTTCACGTTAGCTACTTGAGCAATAATTGCTTCCGCATCAGAGAGTTTTAATGACTTAGCTGAACCCCGACCGCCGCTAACCATCATACCGACCCCGCGTTGCGTTCCCGGAGAAACGGTAATCATATTTGAACCGATAGACTGAATATTAGATTTAATTGAGCTGGTCGCGCCAGTGCCAATCGCCATCATTACAATCACTGCCCCAATACCAATAACAATACCAAGCACCGTTAAGCTGGAGCGAGCTTTGTTAGCTGAAAGCGCAAAATAGGTCTCTTCAAAAATATCAGTAATTGTCATATTTATTTAATTATTAGCTTACGAGAATTTTTACTATCACTAACAATTTCACCATCTCTAATAAAAATAATGCGATCCGCATGTTCTGCTACTTCGTGTTCATGGGTAATTAAAATAATAGTTCTGCCTTGTTCAGAATTTAATTTTTGAAAAGTAGCTAAAACAATTTCACCGGTTTTGGTGTCCAAATTTCCTGTTGGCTCATCCGCCAAAATTAGTGAAGGATTGTTAACCAAAGCGCGTGCAATCGCCACTCGTTGAATTTGCCCACCAGAAAGTTGATTAGATAGATGAGAAAAATGTTCCTTATCCAATCCTGCCGCCATTAAAGAAGCTTCAGCTCTTGTTACTCTCTCCTGCTTATCAACATTGGCATAAATTAATGGCAACATCACATTACGTAAAACCGTCGCCCGCGGCAATAGATTAAAACTTTGAAAAACAAAACCAATTTTATTTTTTCTAATATCAGCTAATTCATCTTCAGTTAAAGTTGAAACGTCTTTGTTGTCCAAAAAATAAGTACCGTTGGTTGGTTTGTCTAAAGCACCTAAAATATGCATTAACGTTGATTTGCCCGAACCCGATGGTCCCATAATCGCCACAAATTCGCCGTCAGCAATCTTAAATGTTGCCCCTTTAAGCGCCTCAAACTCGGTGGAACCAGTCTTGTAGACCTTGGTTACATTTTTTAATTCAATCATATTTTTATATAAACCCTACTCCGAGGTGTCTTAAAATCCCCCCGGTGGACCGCCACCACCAACATTCAACAAACTAGAATTAGTAGATTTAGAAGACGAAGAAGTTGTTTTTGAAGAACTAGAAGAAGTTGTTACGGTTTTAGTCACCACCTGATCACCTTCCGCTAAACCAGAGGTTATTTCGGTTTGAGTATCACCAGACAAACCAATTTCCACAGTTTTCTGAGTAGGCGCCACAGTCGAAGTTACCTGACTACTATTAGTTGCACTCGGGGTAGTACCTTGATTTAGAACCTCTACATAAGTAACATTGTTTTTTGTCTTAACGGCACCACTTGGCACCACCAAAACGTCTTGTTTGCTTTCCGTAATAATTGCCGTGCTAACTGTCATACCGGGCTTAACTCTCTCATCCTGAGTATCAAAACTTATTTTAACATCATAAGTAACAACTCCCGAACTAACCGTTCCCATAGAATCGACATCTATCACCTGGCCAGTAATGGTTAAATTTTCCACCGCATCAAAAGTTAAAGTGGCTTTTTGGCCAAGTTTGACTTTAGCAGCATCAACTTCGTTTAAAGAAATCTCGGCAATTTGTTGTTTAGTAATTAGAGTAACTACCGCTGTACCGCTAGAAGCAGTGTCCCCTTTTTTTACATTTACCGCCGCGATAGTACCATCAAATGGCGCGCGAATATAATAATATGATAAAGTCTGATTAGCTGAGGTTAAAGCGTCCTGGGCCTGTTGAATACTAATTTTTTTAGCCCGAACATCTAATTCATCGGGAGCAGCTTTAGTATCCGTCAATGACAACTCCTTCTCAACTACTGAACGCTTAGCACTAACAATTGAACTTTTATAATTTTCAATCGCTTGACTAGCCGAATAAAGATTGCCTACATGGGTATTAGTTTTACTAGTATAACTATCTAAACTAGTTTGATGTGTGCTCATTAAACCAGGTATTCGTTTATTATAATCCGTGGCGACGTCGCTAACAAAATCTAAAAAATTATTTACATCCTTAACTGCCTCAGAAACGCTCTTAACTGTTAAGTAGGTCTCATTGATTAAATTTTCAATTGCCGGCTGATCGGAAGTACGCGAAGTAGCCTTATAATCTGTAAAATTTTTATCATACAAAGCTTTAGCCTTAGTATACTGAGTGGTAGCGTCATTTAAATACTGAACAGTTCGAGAATCCAAGTCACCGACTAAATTATAATAATAATTAATATTGTCTTGACCCACTGTCAAATCTTGACCATACATTAAACTGTAAAGACCCTGCATTAATCCCGGTAAATCCAAAAAAGCATTAGTAACGGCATTAAAACCGTCATCATAAGATTTGACCAAGTTATACTCCGCCGTTTGTTCTGACTCTTGCGCTTGAGCTAAAGAATTTTCCGCTTGTAATAAAGTTAATTCGTCAGTAGGTTTCAATAATTTATCCAAATCAAGTTTGGCGGTTTCTAAGCTAGTCTGAGCATTTCTAACTGTTTTAGCCGCTTCTGAAGAATCCAATTGAATCAACAGAGTTCCCGCTTTAACCTCCTGACCTTTTTTCACGGCGACCAAAACTACGTCACTAGAAACCTTGGGTTTAATCTCTAACTGGTTAGAAGCAGACACCTGGCCCGAGCCAGAAATTGAAGTAACAATAGTGCCTTTTTCCGCTTTGGCTAACACATAACTAGTAACGGCCTGGCTCTGATTACTTTTATAATAATAAACACCGCCAACTAAAGCCACCACCACAATTAAAGTGATAATTTTGTGTTTTAATAAATAAGCGTAAAACTTTTTTAACTTCTCCATAAAAATCTTTTAGTATTTATTTATTTTTTGACCTCAGGAGCAGCTGGCAAAAAATCTCCTGGTAAAGGCAAAACTCTAATTAACTTGGCCTCAATTTGACCTTGCTCATTAGGTTCGCCAATAATCACTACATGATCATTGAGCTGTAAATCAGTTGACGTGGCTAATTTATCAAATTTTCTAATTTTAGTCTGATCCGTTATTTTAACAATTTTTTCTAACCCCTCTAAACCTTCCACGATAATATTTGGTAATTCCACTTTAATTATTTGACCCGCCGTGCCATGAGGGTTGGGTCTACCGCCGTCTAAACCAGGCAAACGCATGCCCATTTCTGGTCCGATAAAATTACGTTGATAGTTTTCTCCCCAACGACAAGAAAAATCGGCCTTTTTAAAACCGACTAATAAACCGGCTTGGAAAAAAACTAACAAAATAACGATGACCCCAATCGTGTAAAGAGTCATTTTAAAAGCTTTGGTTTGAAAAATTTTACTTATATCCATATATTTTAAATTAATTAATTAAGTGAATAATTTTAGCTTCGGCCACCGCCTGACGTAAAGCATTAAAAAAAATAAAAACTACAGCTAAAGTAGCGGTTAAACTAACCAGCGGCAAAGTTTCGGCTAAAGAAAAAACAAAAACTTGCCAATAGGTTCTAATAACCGACCAATCAGAAAATAATAAAGACAGATACTGGCTCAGGCCCGATTGCTTAATTTCGTTAAGCAAATATCCGCTAACCGGAAATAACGCCAAACCAGAAACAGCCAACAACAGGCCTTGGAACAACAGTTTCCGTTTAGCCAAATTGATATTCTTTTGTTTAATAGTCAATAAAACACTAGCCAACAACTGCTCAGTTGGCTCAACTTGGCCTAAATTTTTAAATAAGTCTTGAGGGTTCATATTAATATATACGATAATTAATTAATTTTGGTGCACTCACTGGCTAATTTTTCCCTAATAACCACTAAGGCTCGATAATGATAACTTTTAACGGTGTTAAGTGGCTGAGCATAAAGTTCGGCAATTTCTTGAAAAGTTAAACCCTCTTGATAATGCAGGACTAACACCGCCCGTTGAATTGGTTTTAAGAATTTCATTAATGCTTCCAGCTGTTGCTGGCGTTCAGCTTGATCCATAATTTGATCTGGCAAAGGCTTGGGGTCAACAAGTAATTCAGCGGCGGAAATTTCTTGACCAGTATCATCTAAAAAGGTTGCTAGCGGTAATTTTTTCTTTTTTAAAAAATCCAAGGCCGCATTTTTAGCAATAGTCAGCACCCAGGTTTTAAATTTTTTATCCAAAGAAAACCTTTTTAAATTACGCCAAACCCGCAAAAAAACTTCCTGCGTCACATCCTCCGCATCCAGCCGGTTACCTAAATAACGATAGACAAAATTAAAAACCGAGCGTAAATTATTTTGCACTAACAAATCAAACGATGCCTCATCGCCGGCCAAATACTGTCTAATTAATTCATTGTCTTCCATTGATTTTATAAAAAATTAATAGCCAAATTTTTCCCAATGAATTTTTGTTTTAGCGATGCCCAGTTTCTTTAAAATTTTAACCACTACTACCATCATTGGGGTTGGGCCACAGAGATAAACCTCGCGCTCTAAATAATCTGGTGCTAATTTAATAATTTTTTCTTGATCAATAAAACCACGACGACAATCTATCCCCTCGGCTATTTGTTCGTGGGAAATAATAAAATAATTTTTTTGTTTAAACTGTCTTAATTCTTCTTTAAAAACCAGGGTATTTAATTGACGATTACCATAAAACAAAATACTGTCAGCTCCGGTTTTGGTTAAAGACTCCAACAAAGCCCTAATCGGCGTAATCCCAATCCCGCCGGCAATAAACAAAAATTTTTTAGCACTAGGTGCTGGAACCGTAAACAAGCCCAACGGACCATCAATAATTACTTTAGTACCTAATGGTATTTGTAGCACATTCTTGGTAAAATCGCCCAAAATTTTAACCGTAATTCTTAAATTTTTACCATTAAAACCTTGCGAAAAAGAAAACGGATGTGGCGAGTATAACTTTTTAGTTAAAAAAATAAAATTAGCAAATTGTCCCGCCTGAAATTTAAATTTATCTAAATTTTTTCCCGACAGATAAACAGAAACCACCTCATTATTTTCTTGAACGACTTTTTGCACAAAAAATCCATGATACCACCACAAATAAATAGGTTTTAACCAACGATAGACCAATAAACCACCAACTGCCAAAACGTTTAAGGCCAACCAGTAAACTAGCGCTCCGCCAAAACTAACATCTCCACTTTTAAGCTGGTGACTAAAAGCCAGAGCCACTGCTACATAAGCCAACAAATGGACTAAATGCCAATTTTCATAATTAATTATTTTCTTAATTATCGGCAAAGAGACAGTAATTACTGTTATAAAAATAATCAACGCCAGCCAAGCGGAAAAGACTTCCGGCCACTGGTTAAGGAAATTAAAAAATTGCGCTACAAAATTTACTCCTACGACCTGGCTGTAGCCAAAAACTAACAGCACTGGATGCAATATTAAAAAACTAAACAAGCCGTAACCCACCCGGCGATGTAATAAATTAAGCCGGTCGTGACCAAAAATTTGTTCAATGAAAGTCAAACGGGAAATTAATAACAACTCTAATAAAATAAAAAATTCTAGCAACAAACCCGCCAGTCGGCCATAAGCAATCAATTGACCGGGCCAACCCGCTTTAAATAGTAAAAAATTTGAATGCCCCAGCCAAATATAAATAATGGCACTAAAATTTAAAATTAACAATAAATAAGCAGAAAATTTTTTCATTTAAATACTCCTATTTGTAAATTGACTAAGGCCTGTTCGGCATTAGTTTGACCACCATGCTTAGCCATAAACGCCGTCGTGCCATCTTGGCCACATAATTTAACTATCATTTCGCTGCCACCAGGATGCTGATTAATAAAACCCGTCAAATCATAAACTTTACCCTGAATAATTGTCCAACACTTACTGCTACTACTAGCAACCCGCACTTGTTCAAAAGTATAAATGGTCTGGCTATTGCCGGCTGTAGCCGGAGTGCCTGGTTTAGCAACTGGGGTGCAACCAGTTAAAATTAAAACCAAACCTAACAGCAAAAAAATTTTTTTCATAATTTTTAACTAAGTGATTAATACTGCATATAATTAATTGTTACTATAGCAAAAAATCGCCACTTTGGCGATTATTTAATAAAATAATTATGACAAATGATTAAAAATTTTAACGGCGATTTTATTGTTCTAATTGCCTTTTTAAGTTAGCAATAGCATCTAAATAAGCGGCTTTATTTTCTTCCTTAATTCCCTGACTAGGCGGAAAAACTTCTTTTAACGGATTAATCTTGGTGCCATTTTTGACCATTTCATAATGCAAATGCGGCCCCGTAGAAAAGCCGGTTGACCCTACATAACCGATGGTTTGGCTCTGTTTGACCCGCTGACCGGCCTTCACAGCCATTTTGGACATATGACCGTAATTAGTTGAATACGTGGCATTATGCCTAATTTTGACCATCTGACCATAAGCACCGTTCCAACCGGCAAAACTGACCGTGCCGTCGCCAACCGCCCGAATTGGCGTGCCATAAGTGGCCGCATAATCCACCGCGCGATGACCGGTAGAGACATTGAATGCCGAGACATAACGCAACCCCGTAGTAAAAGCTGAAGAAATATATTTAAAGGCTAACGGCGCTTTTAAAAAAATCTTTTGCGCGGATTTTCCTTGTTCATCAAAATAACCAAAATTCTTAGCGGACTCTTGATAATAAAAAGCATACAAAGTTTTACCGTCATTAACAAATTTTCCGGCTAAAACCTCGCCCGGCATTACATACTGGCCATCGCGATAGCGCTCTTCATAAATAAATTTATAAGTATCACCTTTCCTTACTTCCCAAGCAAAATCAACACTCCACTGAAAAGCATCAGCAAAAGCAATCACCGCTCGCTCATCTAAATTTTGCGCTAACGCCGATTCATATAACGAACTATCAATCGTGCCCGCGACGGTTTTAATTTTAATCTGATAATTAATCGGCAAAATTTTAGCCAACCACTCCGGAGTGGTGGTACTAATTGATCTAGTTACCAATAATTCTTGCTCTGTATCAATCGCATAAACCAATTGTTTTAACTCATTAGTTTTGACTTCGTAAACTAATTTAAAATTATTACCGGTCCTAATTTTACTCAAATCATAAACTGGCTTAGCGGCTAAAAAAATTTGTTGAGCTAAATTATTATTTACTAAAGCCTGAGTCATCAAGGCCGCATAAGTCGCCTGAGCAGTTATTTCTAAGTTTTTACTATAGGTAGTTTTTTCAGGAAAGGCTTCTTTAGTTAGTTGCTTATTTTTAATTTGTTGATAACAAAAAATTAGGCCGCTTAGACCCAAAATAATTAAACTGATAACTACTAAACGCCGTTTATTCATAATTTGGACCAAAAATTATTTATTTAAATCATCAATATCTTGCTGATATTGTTTAGCCACCGCGACCACATTATCGCCATAAAATCTAAAAGCAGTATTAGTTGAACCCGAAAAATATTTCATTGCCGCGGCCCACTCACCGCTAACCGTACCCGCTCCATCGGCTTTTAACTTAATCGCCGCGGCCACAAAAGCATCACGAATATCCCAGGGGTTGGCTGTTTTACCAGTCAAGGCTGCAACTTTACTACGATACCCCAACCAAGTAGAGGGAATAAACTGAGCCGGGCCCATCGCTCCACCCCAGCCAATCTGATTGCCATTTTTATCTCGCATTGGACAAGAAACCGGCGTAACATCTGGATCCAAACCTAATTCTTCCGTAATTTGCAAAAAGGGTTTTTGGTCGCGTTCGGGTTTCATAATTACCTGCCAACCTTTTTCGGGCGGATCGCCTACGCGATTGCAAGTGCCAACATTTTTACCTAAATTTGATTCTTGCGTTAACACTGCTAACAAAAAAGCAGCACGCACTCCCGTTTGTTTAGCAGTCCAATTAGCAATCTGCACTGCCTCACCGAAAGTAACTTGTGTGGTGACACCAAACAAACTATAAATCCGACCACGAATCTCGGCCGCTCGCTTCTTGGTCTGTTCCAAAATTGCCTGATAATTAGCTTCTTGGCCTTTAGTTTGTTGCAACAAGCTATTCTGATCTTTTAAATTAGAGGTCAACTGCGACTGCTGTAAATTAATAATTGAAATATAATTTTGCTGCTCTTCTTTTTGATCTAATAAATTTTGTTTTTGATCTTTTAGCTGTCCAGTTACTTCCTGCAGTTGCGCCACCAATTTAGTTACTTTGTCGCTTAATACGTCATAGGCGTGTAAATAATTATAAAATTCAGAAAAACTTTTAACCGAGACAAAAATATCCAACCAGGAGTACTGATCAAATAAAAAAAGTTGCCGCGTGGTCAGGACCAGTTGTTCGTGCAAATCTAAAGATTTCTTTTGATTTTTTTCTAGTTGCTCCTGGGTTTGCGTTAATTGCCCCTCTAATTTCTTCAACTGTAAATTTTTCTGCTTGATCTGTAAAGTTAACCCAGTTTGTTTAGTTTTTAATTCTTTAATTTTATTATTTAAAGTGTTTTTTTGCGCTTGCGTAGTTGTCAACTGTTGTTGATATTGGACAATTTCCTGTTCAATCGCCTGCAGTTGCCGTTCTAATTCTGTGCGCTGTTCTGTTAGCAACTGTGAAGCGCTGGTTTGGGCCAACGCAAAATTAATCCTTGCGGACATTAAAAAAAATACCGCTAACAAAAAAACCACATATTTGATGGGAACCTTGCACATAATGTTTTAATTATATCAGATCTCAACCGTTTTAAACAATCATCACAAACTAACAATGTTTGACAAAAATATAGTTTTATGCTAAATTTTTATCAAATCAAAGGAGGAAATTATGAACTATAAAAAATCAGATCTAATAAAAGATCTGGCCGTAATGCTTGGCAAAACAATTGCCTTGATGATCGGCATATCAGTTATTGCTGTAACTCTAATGAGTTATTTTGAACCAGCGCATTTTCATTAATGCGCTTTTTTATTTTATCGCTTTAAGACTATTGACAAAAATCGCCCTATCCACTAAGCTAAGTTTATTAAAAATCAAAGGAGGCCATTGCTATGGCTAAAACCAACCAACTCGTTAACCAACCTGTAAAAAGTTGCGAAACCTTTAACCTGGAGCTAATTTCTTCCAGAACAAGTATTCTGGGAGAGGATAACAAAAAAGTAAAAAGACGAGAAAAAAGACAGCAAAAAAGAATTGAACAGGAAATTGGGCAGGCTATTATGAGCCTTCTAATGTCAATACATGACGACCGAGCAGAACTACCTCAAACCTACCTGGCCACTGGCGCCAGCTACAGTGGTTTTGACCTTAGACCTTTCCGAATTTTAATCGGTTGGAAAAACTCCAGAAACCGATTAACTTTAGAAAGACCTGGGACTAAAAATATACTAGAGGATTTTACTCCTCTGCACGAATGGCACCGATTTGCCATTTGTAACAATTCCTGTTTTGATTTAAAGCTAAAATTTGCAATTTTGTTTTTCTTGGAAAAACTTTGCCAAGAGTATAAAATTGAGATCCAGGATTACTCCGGATTCACGATCAAAAAAAGAATCGTGGAAAATCTCAATAAAATTATAGCAGCTGAAAGAAAATTGCCACACCCAGAACTGCTAACCGCTTTTGATAATTATTGTTGCGGTGGTAGCAATCACCGACGGATTGAAATTTTCTTACAAAATTATCAAGGTAAAGTCGCTTTACTGAAATATGATTTTCCACTTTTTCAAACAGGCGAATCAAAAGGCTTGCCAACTGTAGTCGAAGTTGAGGAAATTTATAAACTCAACGAAGGTTTAAGTGGCGACCACCAAAAAAAATACGGCGAAGTAGCCATCGCCAATAAACTTGATGATTTAATTGTCTCGCTCGGCCTGCTTGGCAAATAAATCTAAATATTCCAAGAGACGTTTAAAAATTAAAACGTCTCTTTTTTTATTAAAAATAAATAATTTTAAAAAATAAAAAATCGCCGACTTGGCGATTTTTGAATCTTCCCCTAGCCTCACCAAATTTAGTTTTTTAACTGACGTAACCCTTTTTTATTTTAACCAAAACTCCTACCAAGTTAATACTAAAATTGCAAAAAAAATAAGATTAAGTACTAAGCTGACTATTAACACCCTAGCCATCCCCGAACAAGTCTGATTGGTTATTTCGGTTTCCACTTTTAATTCCTGCTGGGCCTTGCTAACTTTAACTTCGTCCGCTTTTTCTTGTAGTTGATTAGTTAACCGATGCTCTTTGGCGTTTTTTTCTTCTGCCTCTACTATTTGTTTTTTAGTCATGAGACTAACCTGCACCAAAGTTTTTAGCTTCTTGACCACCTGCAATTCTTCAAGGGGCATACTTTAAATTTAAACGCTGCTAAAATTTATTTATACTCTAAACTTAATAAGCTTTGGCAAAAATCACCCGAGTTTCAGATTTCTCACCACAATAAACACATTTGCCAACTTCTTGGGGTTGATCAAAAGCCAAACACCGAATCGTCGCCTTAGTTTCTTCTTTAATTTTTTCTTCGCATTTAGCCTGACCACACCAGGGGGCTAGCAAAAAACCACCTTCGGCTTTAACCGCTTTTTGAAATTCCTCCCAAGTGTTGATGTTGTAAGTATGGGCCTTACGAAACTCTAAGGCTTTCTGAAAAAGATTAGTCTGAATTTCGTCTAATAATTTTTTAACATGATCGTTAATATCTGCCATTAAAACCGTCTCTTTTTTACTAGTATCCCTACGCACCACCACTACTGAATCATTAGCCAAATCTTTGGGTCCGATTTCAATGCGCACTGGCACACCTTTTTTCTCCCATTCAAAAAACTTGGGCCCCGGGCGTCCTTCACGAGTATCAATTTTTACTGTCAGACCGATTTGCTGTTGCAAGGCCTGAGAAATTTCTTCAGCTTTGGCAAAAACGTTTATCCTTTCCTCGTCAGTCACCCAGACCGGAATAATTACTACGGAAATAGGGGCAATATTTGGCGGTAGCACCAAACCATTGTCATCACTATGCATCATAATCAAAGCACCAATAATGCGCGTGCTGACTCCCCAGCTAGTTTGCCAAACATATTTTTGTTCACCGGCTTGATCCAAAAATTTAACAGCAAAAGCTTTGGCAAAATTTTGACCCAACATATGCGAGGTGCCAGCCTGTAACGCCTTGCCATCCTGCATCATCGCTTCAATGCTCGTGGTGTAATCCGCACCCGCAAATTTTTCCGCTTCCGTTTTTTTACCACAAATTACCGGCATAGCCAAAAATTCTTCCGCAAATTTTTGATAGACGCCGATCATCTGTAAAGTTTTTTGCTCGGCTTCTGCTTGGCTAGCATGCGCCGTATGACCTTCTTGCCATAAAAATTCCGTAGTGCGCAAAAAGGGACGCGTCCGCATTTCCCACCGAACCACATTGGCCCATTGGTTGATTAATAAGGGTAAATCTCGATAAGATTGAATCCAATTAGCAAAAGTATGATACATAATCGTTTCCGAAGTCGGACGAATCACCAGTGGTTCTTCCAGCTCCCCCGCCGGAACCAATTTACCCTTAGCATTTACTTCCAATCGATGATGCGTAACCACCGCGCATTCCTTAGCAAAACCCGCTACATGCTCGGCCTCTTTTTCCAAAAAACTCTTGGGAATAAGCAACGGAAAATAAGCATTTTCCGCCCCTGTTTCTTTAATCTTAGCATCTAATATTTTTTGAATTTTTTCCCAAATAGCATAACCATAAGGACGCATAATCATACAACCTTTAACTGGTGAGTCGTCTAATAAACTAGCTTCGCGAATAACATCAAGATACCACCTAGAATAATCCTCGGCGCGCTTGGTTATTTTTTCCCGTTTGGTTTCGGTTTGTTCGGTTATTTTTTTCATAAATCATTAATTGCTTATTTGGCTTATTATAAATTGACTAAACTCTATTAATTGTGCCAGTTTTTAGTCTAATTGTCAAAAACAAAAAAAGCGGCCTACCCCCTTCTTTGCTTAGCTAATCTAATTAACTTTAATTTTTCCAGTCGTGATAACTTTTTCATCTCACTCTCCGCTTTGGTGGCTAAAGAACGATTACGAAACTTTTTACTATAAACCAACTTAACTGGTCGGCGGTAAGCAGTATATTTCGCACCAAGCTTAGAATTATTGTGCTGATCAATTCGTCTTTTTAACTCAGTAGTAATACCGGCATATAAAGTTTGATCAGAACATTTTAAAAGATACAAATAATACATCGAGTTGTGTTTTGGCCACGGACCTTATTAATTAAAAATTATTTTTTAATTGTTCAAACACGTAAAAATAATAACTATATTCTCCCACTTTTTGACTCTATTGTCAAAACCAAAAAAATAAACGATACTAGCCTCAGAATAATTTTTTAATTTGTGTTATAATAATGATAATTAAATTTTATTTTTAGCCAAAATATTTTATGAAAAAATCATCCTTAGCGCCGTTATTTATTCTAGCCTTTATCGTTAGCTCTATTTTTACTAACCCCACTTTGGCCGCAGCAGCAACAACCAAAACCACTTGGAGGCCTACTACACCAGATGGCTATACTGCAATTACTTGGGCTAAAGCACCGGGAGTGGCCTCATTTTTTAAAGCCCCCGATGGCAATGGTTCACTAGATTTTTTAACTAAAATTTATCTGCCACAAAATCAAATAGAATTTATCACTTCTTCTAGCACTCCTCTTGATTGGGGTTTAGCTAGTCCTGATTTTATTTCTAATTTAATAACTGCCAATTTAACTAATTCCAACACTACCACCAGTGAACTCTTGGCTAGCAGCACCACTACTACCGCCGCTAATGATTTCCATAATTTTGCTTTTTTGCGGACCGTAGCCGAAACCAATAAACAAATTGCTCCGGGCGCTAAATTTATTTGGAGCGCGCCCTTTTTTAATGTAACCTTACCCACCACTGATTTAAGTTTTGCTCTAAAATCCTTAGTCGGCACTACCACTTTAATTACTAGTGGCAGTCGACCAATTGCTGATTTAGCCGAAGAACGACGCATGCTAATTATTAATAACCAAACTGGCCAAGCACTAATTGAAAATTTTAATTCCGCGACTTTTATTGACGCCAAAACTGGCGATCAAGCCTTGGAAGGTTTTGCCCCAACCGTTACTAGAAACGAAGGCACTAGTGTGGCTACCGCACGATTATTTTTAGGTGTTTCAGCCAACAACTCCGAACTATTAATCTATTGCAGTCAGCAAGCTACTATACAAGAGGCCAGCGCAGCCCTAACGGCAGCCGGAATCCCGCCCGAACATCAACTACAAGCCGACGGTGGCGGTAGCGCCACTTGCGGCTACAACTTACCCGGACAATTTTTTGTAGAACCAGTGAGAACCCTACCTCTAATGATGGGAGCGATAACTATTTTATCGCGCGGCACAGCTAATACTAATGACTTAAATGTCCGCCGTGGCCCCGCCACCAAATACTCTATTGTTACCAAACTGGCCAAAGGCACCGCCGTCCGAGTTTTTGAAGAAAAAAATGGTTGGTATCGGATTGGTATTAATCAATGGGTTTCTAAAGCATTAATCAAAAAAAGTTAAATACCGCTTTTGATATTTAATTAAAAAAACTGCCTAATTAGGCAGTTAAAACCATTTTTAACCATTTAAACCAAAAAACAGCCCTAGAACAAATAAAATAATTATCTCAATTTAAAATTTTTAGCCGTTGAATTTTATCAGAAATTTTTTTCAACCCCCCAGCCAAAGCTAAAAAAAGACCAAGATAAAGAATCATCGCCAGCCAGCCAGGTAACCATTTAAACAAAAAATCATAGCGCGACATTAGCGGCCAATGTATTAAATAAATTTCATAAGCATAAAAACCAAACCAAACAAGCAGCTTGCTTTCAAATTTATTTATTACAAAAAAACCAACTATCAAACCAACTGTAATTAAACTAATCAAGCGCTCCGTGCCTAAACTTTTGCCGACCCCCGAATGATAAGCCAAATAACCAATTAATCCTAACCAACCAATTAAAACTGCATAGTAAGCTAGCTGCTTAATAATTTTTAAGCTTTGCCAAAAAACTCCGGGTGTTCTAAGTTTAGCCAGGATTATTTCTAACCCAACTAGCGGTTTTAGTTTGGCAAAAATAAATCCCCGCTTAATTGCTAACGAATCTTTAACATAACCAAACTTAGAAAATAAAGCAGCTACGGCGACACCCAACGGAAAAGCTAAAAAATGCAACTGATACAAATCTAAAACCCCACTAGAGACCGGAAGATTTAGTTGTAAAACAAAATACGAGCCGACATAAATAATAACCGCCGTCAACCAGGGATGTTGTTTGCAAAAAATCCACGGAAAAATTAAATAATAAAAGAGCAGTGGCGTTAAAAACCAAAATGGTGAGTTAATGTCTAAAAATAGATCAGCGCGCGTAAAAATACCAAACCAAGACCGGATGATATACGGCCAAGTATAAACCAGATGCAGCCAAAAGAAATCTAAACATAACAAACAAAAAGTTACCAACCAAAAAGGAATTAATAATTTTAAAAAATATTTATAATAAAATTTGCCAGCGGACAATTTGTTTTTAAGAGCACTAATCGTTAAACCATAGCCGGATAAAAATAAAAATAAATCCACCCCCACGCCGGCCAAAATAGACAGCGGAAATAAAAAACGATGATCAGTCGCTAAAAAATAACCCACATGAGAAAAAACCACCGCTAAAATCGCCAACCCTTTAAGCTCTTGAGTTAGCCTAGGCGGAAATAATTCCGCATAATTTTTACGGCGCAATGACCACAGTAACCCTAAAACAAAAATCGCAATAAATATTTTAGTTGAAACTAGCGGGTCAATTATTAAAATTGGCATAAATTATTTCCGTCCACAAGTTATAACCTTTAGCCGAAGGATGAAACAAATCCGTTGCAACCCAAACTGGGTTTTTAAACATTTCAGCTGTCGGCGTGTACAAATCAATATATTGAATATTATTTTCGGCGGCTAATTTTTTTATTATTTTATTATAGGCGATGGTTTGATCCTTAAAATACCAATTAAACGGCGGCCATAACAAACTATCAGTTCCTAAATAAGGAATACTAATTGCAAAAATCTTAGCCCTAGTCTTTGTTTTAAGTTGTCCTAAAATCTCTGCATAATTTTTAGCAAATTCTATTTTAGACACCCGGCCGTGGATATCATTCACTCCAATGAGCAAAGTAATAATGGCCGGCTGATCCTTAATCGCAGCGGGTAATAAATTTTTAAGCAAATCGCTGGTTCTGGCACCCGGATAGGCCCGATCATATAAAACAACCGAACCATGATTAACCGCCAACTTTTGTGCCAACTTAAAAGGAAAAGAATCTTTGTAGCTTGCTACTCCCACCCCAGCCGTTAAACTATCACCTAAAGCGGAATAACCAAACCTCGCTTGCTCCTTTTGCTGATTATCAATAATATACTCCCCCTGGGTATCTGGCATGGTCAACCCTACTTTGCTAATTCTTTGATAAATAGTGTAATTTACCACCACCAAATAGGCAATAAATAAAATTAAGACGGCGCTAATAATTATTATTAATTTTTTCATTAGCTAAAAACTTAAATTTCAAAACTTTCTCCCCTGGCCGGAATTATCACTTCCAACTTAGGAAATCGTTGCTTAAGCAAATTTTTAAACACTGCTGCTTGGGGTAATTCAGTATGCACTAAAAAAACTCTTTGCAAGCCCTTAAGGGCGGAAATATAACTTAACAACCCCGTTTGATCAGCGTGAGCGCTGAATTCATTAAAAGTTAAAATTTTGGCCCGAACAACATGTAAACGATCATAAATTCTCACCGGCGTCAAACCCTCCTGTATTTTCCGACCCAAAGTTTGCTCAGCTTGATAACCGGTTATTAAAATAACAGCTTCTGGATCGCCAATACTACATTCCAAATGATGCAAAATCCGTCCCCCTTCGGCCATACCAGAAGAAGCAATCACCATAAAGGGACCATGAGAATTAGCTAAAGCTTTTGATTCCTCATTGGTCTGAACATAATGTAAATTCTGAAAAGCAAATGGTGATTCATGCTGACTAAGAAAATCTGTCCAAGTGGCCTGATCAAAATCTTCGCTATGCTTAGAAAATACTTCGGTAATACTGCTAGCCAAAGGACTATCTAAATAAATGGGAATTATAGGAATTTCCCCTTGATGATAAAGCTTATGCAAAATATAAATTAATTCCTGAGTTCGCCCCAGAGCAAAAGCCGGAACAATAATCTTACGCTGATGTTTAACCGCGTCGCGAATAATTTCTTTTAACCGGCCGGCTACTTCCGCTAGTGGTTGATGATTTTTATCACCGTAAGTACACTCACTAATTAAAGTTTCAATCGGTTCAACAATTTGTTCTGGCTCGGGCAAAAGTGGCACATTGGTATTGCCTAAATCTCCGGTATACGCTAAATTTTTAACCACACCAGATTCGGTGACCTGGACAACTGTTACGGCCGAACCCAGAATATGCCCAGCCTCATATAACTTAAAACGGCAAAACTGATTAAATTGGTGCCACTCTTTAGTTTGTTTTGCGTAAGGTAAAATTTCAAACTGAGCGCAGGTCTTTTCTACGTCTTCGGCTGTATACAACGGTAATAATACTTTTTTATTGGCTGGCCCCAACTCGGTTAAATGTTGATAATCAGACTGCTGAATCTTGGCTGAATCGAGCATAATTAGCCGGGCCACATCAACGGTCGCGGAAGTAGCAAAAATTTTATGATTATAACCATTTTTAACCAACAATGGCAACAAACCGCAATGATCCGCATGAGCATGAGATAAAATTACCGCGTTAACCTGCTCTGAGCTAAACGGTAGCGACTGATTCAAGTCGTAAGCTTCTTGTCGTTTGCCTTGATACATACCACAATCCAACAGTAGCCGGCAATCTCCCGATTCCAAAAGATGTTTTGAACCAGTAACGTTTTGCGCGGCGCCAAAAAAAGTTATTTTCATAAAAATAAAAACTATAAACCCAAACCCGTAAGATTAAACGACTGCAAAAAAGCGGGAATCACCAAGGCGATTCCAATTAGCGGCAAGACCACCATAGCGACTGTAATAATCAACGTCCATAAAAAATATTTCCGCGTCTTTTCCACTGAACGATAAATGTTATCGAGTTTTTTATCCTGCAAGGCCAAATTTTCTAAAATTTTTTCTTCCATTTTTTAAAAAAATTATTAATTAATTGGCAACTCCGTAAAATCCCAAGGCATTACCTCTAGAATAAAGGTTTTTTAATATCACCTTAATCACCTACTGTTCTCTATAGCTATTATACCAAAAAATCGCCACACTGGCGACTTTCTAGAACTTACAAAAACTCATACTAATTATAATCCCAATAAAATTAGTTACGTCTTTCTTGATATTTCAACCACTCTTGCTCACTTAAAATTTCTTTGGCTAATTCTTGCCGACGCTCTTCATTAATATTAGAAAAAAATTCACTTTGTTTTTTATAATTTTCTTCAGAATTCACTTTTTCTGCCGAACCCATAGCTGCCAAAATCCGAAGTGATCCTTTGCCAAAAGTTTTTTCTACCTCGCGCAAAAACATAACTTCGCCTGTAAAATAGTTTTTAACCAATTTATCCCAAATCTTATTTTCTACTAAATTATTTTGACTTGCTACACCCTTAATTATCTTAACTAAAACTTGAAAATAAGCCTCATAGCTTGCGGGCTTAGCTTCTGCTACCTCTTCTTGACTAATACTAAATTCTTTCATTAGGGCTTCGCGGTTTCTATACCAAATTCTGAAAGTAATTAAATCTGTAACTGCTTCATTAAGCCCTCCAAAATGCTCGTGGACTGGCTCTTGTGGATGATAATTCTGATAGCCCGCCCTCAATAAATAAAGATCCTTTGTATCGGCTTTAATTTGTAATTTAATAAAAGACCCCAAATGAACCATCTCGTGCAAAATAGTTTTATATTTAACTAGACGATTACTAGAATCATTGACATTAATTAATGCCTTATGTATGGCACCATAAGCAATACCAGGGCTATCTTGGTGTTCTTTTAATACTTCTTGCTTATAGATCTCTTGGGGTAAAAAATGAATCCGTTCCGGCTCGACAACTATAACCGCATCAAGCCCCACCGTGGCTAATTCTTGATTAAGATAAAAATTAATTTTCTCAATCGCTTTCAATTCTTCTGGCGATTTTTCTAATTCGCCATTAATTTTCTGAAGGCTTTCAACAATATCCCGCTCTAATAAATCCTGAGCCCACTTTAAATCATCAATGCCCTTATTACCAATTAAACTATGTTCTTTCGCCATAAATATTTAAAAATTCTTAAGAACCAAATCCCTAACCTCAAATGGTTTAAGATTAATATCCGGCCAATCTTTTATATCCACCCAACTAATTATATATTGTCCTTTATAATTTGTGTCTTTTTCAAATTCTGGTCCTTTACCCGATCCCAACCTTCCGCTAAGCACCTCTACTGTAAAAAAATATTCTCTGTGTTCTTCCATCCCAGGCTTATCAGACATTCTTTCTAAAATTAAATCTTTTACTTTAACTTCTAGCCCCAATTCTTCCTGACACTCTCTAATCAAGGCTTCTTCTTTACTTTCACCAGGTTCAATACCACCACCAGGGAAAACCCAATAGTTTTCTTTTCCTTTTATTCTATTAATCAGTAAGATTTTATTTCCCTCAACAATGATTGCTCTAGCTCTTTGTTTCATGTCCAGTATTTTAACTATTTACTCTTGTTTTTTATAATGATAATTATACCAAAAAATCGCCTATTAAGCGACTTCTGGAACTTGCAGGGCATCATAGAGGATGTTAGAACTAGGATAATACGGTTAGTGTCACAAACGGCTTGACAAAATTTAACATCTTTACTATACTTAAACGTTAGAATAAACTATCAAAAAAGGAGGAATCTACTGTGGACTGGCAAGAAGAAGAAATCAAAAAGAGAATAGCGCCTGATTATGAGGCAAATTCACACAAAAATAATATGAATTTGCTGTGGCAAAAATTTAATGCTCTGAATGAAAGACTAGATCCAAAATTAAGACTTGAACTAAAAAAAACAAACTTTGGTTGCCGTCTAGCATTAAGAGGTAGTGGCTCGGATGTAGGACTTGGATGTATAGCTTTTTTAGAAAAACCATTTGCCGCCTGCCGTGCATATACTATTTTGGCCTATTGTTTGCCAATTAACTACTCTGCAGCTGAAGAAAAATATGAATTCACTCATGGTGGTTCCCGGCGATTGTTTACACTTAATGACGAGGAAGTTATAAACTTAATTCTTCGTGCAGCAGTGACAAGAGATGATACAATTTTATCTAATAAATACTCTCCGCCGGACAAACCCAAACCAGCACCAGTAAGTTTTTTCGAATCACTGAAAAATATTTTCAAGTGAGATTAAAATCAAAAAACCCTGATCAATAATGATTGGGGTTTTTAATTTATAAACAAATAATTCTGCAATACAAAAAATTTGCAGGCGTTGTGGGGCAACGTTGGAACGTTCTTGTCACTCCCCGAAAAAAACTAACGCCTTGTTAAAATTTATTAAATCCACGTTTTTCTTTTATAATCTTGGTATTCTTTACCAACTGCTTTTGTTAAATACTTATCTTCGATTTTCATCCTTACAAAAAAATAGACAACAATTAGTAAATCAATTGTTGCAAACCAAACTTTTGGATATATTAAAACTAAACCAATTAAACATAAATTTATTCCCCAATATAAGGGATGGCTGATTTTTGAATATATACCGCTGGTTACCAATTTTTTTACTTGTGGTTTCCCATAACCAGCACTCCAATTTTCAGCCAAGGTTAATTTTGCAGACCACCAGATAATCAGTCCAACAAAGTTAATAAATAAACCAAAAAAATAAAATTTACTTTGCTGAAAATAATTACACCAAAAATAAATTGAGATGGCTGTCAATCCAAAAGGAACTAAATGTTCCAATTGATATCTTTTAATTAAAGCATCTGTCTTTTCTTTTTCCATATAAAATAATTATACCAAAAAGTCGCCCATTAGGCAACTTTTTGTTTGGGCACTCCACAGGGACGTCGGTCACCTCGCAAAAGCGCTCAAGCTCGCAGGCGCTGTGGGACAATGTTGGAACTATGTTAAAAACAATAAAAACCTTGGGGGCTTAACAAAAATTGTATTTATATTGCATTGATGCTGGCTCTCGCCTGACATTTTTGGTAACCCCGCTACCTAGTATCTTGCATAAATTTTAGTGGCGATGTTTGTACTTCTCCGGTTTTAGTATCTGTATAAGTTACAATACAGTCTTTCCAAAACTCACTATCATAAGTAACACCGATTATATTGTTCCAACGCTTTCTTACTCCATCCGATAAAGATTCACATTCGTCTTGTTTTAGCTTTAATTCGGCTCTTTTGTTTTCTAAATCCTTTTGCGTCCTCTCGTCTTGTCGCTCAAGTAGTTGTTGCCCTTCAATAGACCTCTGTTTATTAACTTGTACAGCATAAATAAAGCCCCCAACAATGATACACCCTAATAGGATTGAAATTGATAAAACTAATTTATTTTTTTCCATATTAATTGTCTTCGTTTTGATTTGTAAACTATTCTTTCCAGGCCACTATGCCTGAAGCGTTATGGTACAATGTTGGAACATTTTTATAGGTTACCTGCCTTAATTTCTTTTCTTATTAAGGCGTTGAGGGTTGTTGATTTCTCTATATCTTGTTTAAATTCTTCAGTTTTTCCTCGCTTTTCAATGTAAATATTTATCCTGTCTTTTAACTCTTCTGGAAGAGGCCTATCATCACCACTCGTATGAGTAGTATCATTAGTATCACCAAACATCGGATGATATTTTCTTCCTATCGCCGCTGCCTCTTCTGCTGACTTGCCCTCCTTCATTTTTTCTATAAATAAAGCCATCCTATGAAGTTCATCAACTTGTAACATTACATGCCTTTCTAGTGGTTGTAAATTCCACCACCATCTGATATCTTCGTCTCTGACTCCTTCTTTAATTCTCCTTTCGTATGCGGGCCCCATTTTCGGATCAGAAATAATTCTTTCTGCTATGTCTGCAGGAAATTTGTCTTCCCCGGTTTGTTTAATTATTTGTTTTGCTTTAGCAATAATATCTTTAACAGTCTTTGTGGCCTCAGTTGGTGGTAGACCAACTGTATTTATAAACATTTCAATATAATGCTTTTCCAATTGTCTTTCTGTTGGTGACGAGAATAATCCCATATATTTTTATTAATATTAAAGCTAAGGGATGATGCGGAAATAATAAATATATTATTGAATCTTTCTTCGTTTTAAGAAATCTTCTCGTGTCTTTTTGTTTGCTACCGGAACAACAAAAAGATCACTTACTAACTCCATAAAAATCTTTTGTAAATCGTATGCATCTTCTGGAGAAAAATCCAATAGATCTGAATCTTGATCGGGATGTGCGCCTTGATTACCGGCTTCTTTAATTATATACCCGATATCACTAAAATCAGTTGTTATCGTCGCACCGTTATACTTTTTACCCACTGCTTCCATTAATTCAGTACCTAGATTTCCTGGAGTTACGCCTAATATATCTCTGGTGATAATTTGTAATGCTCGACGGAACATGGCTGCCGCCGCAATATAAGCATTAGCATCCATGGCTCTAATCGCTTGTTTATAGGCAACCCTTAAAGAAGGTGGTTCTACCGGTAATTCGTCAATATCTTCTATTCCTTCACCGGGCAGAGAAGTCACCTTATAGTATTTTTTAACATTGTACTTTTCTCCATCCTCTCTGGTCTCTATAAAGTCAAGTTTAAAAACGACCCAGAGTTTAAAGAGTTTACACACCGGACAATGAAATGTCATGGTATAGGGATGGCTTAGTGATATCTGCGAATCGTATTTAGTACTATCATAACTTCGGCTCTTCTCAGTTACGACAAAACCTCGCACAACTTTACATCTTGTGCAAGGAATATCCCAATGATCGTCATCTATGCGACTATCGGTTATTTCTTGATAATTTTCTACAATGTATTTATTCTGAGCTAATTTTGAATCAAACATAAATTTGTCTTATTTCTATAGTTCTTTTTTTATATCCTCCCAAGTAATGCCACTATATGCCTCTATTTCCTTTAAGACATAGCTTAACACGTCTTTTCTTAAATCAGACTGTATGGTGACTGACTTCTGAGTTCTGGGCCACGTAACTTTATAGTGGCTGCCGTTACCGCCAGCTTTATTGATAATAAAACCAAGACGCCGGAGCGCCTTGATTAATTCTGCTCTTCTCGTATTGCCTGGTAATTGACTAAGCGAGGGCATACTCCATCTGCTCCCCTGCTACTTTTCGCAGTCTTGCTTCTTTTGCATAGGAGGAGGGAACTTCAAAAGAAGTCAATATAGCATCTTTAATGTTCTTATCCAATTCTGTTTTATCTTTTCCTGAAGTAACTATTGAGCCATATTTGAAATTAGTACTCATGGCTATAATCTTGCCACTTACATTATCTTCCTTAAATGTAATAGGCCCATATATGCTGAAATAGTGACCCAAATCAAAGAGGCCCCTTGGTACTGCTTTATTCCCTAAAAGTAGCTTAATTAACTGATCTTTTGCTCGTTTAATTAAATACATATTAGTGCCTTATTTTATGTAAAATAGTATAGCAAAAACCTGGAAAATTGTAAACATCTTAAAGAAACTGCCTGTCTCTCTAACTTCTGAGGGCATACTTAATTAAAATAAAGATAAACTATTTAATACTGATCTTTTTATTCTTACCAACCTTTATTCTGTCAAAGTTATTATCAGTTACTAAAACGAAGTTGCGAAAATAGGCGCCAGCGCGCTGCCAATGAAAATACAATAATTGTTCGCACAAAAGTATTATTTGCTTTGGATTTCCGTTTTTAGAAAGACGAAATATTAACTCAAAATATCTGTCCTCGGAGTGTTTAGACCTATAGATAGAGTAGCTTAAACCATTGCGAAAATTATTGTCTTTAAAAAAAATCATTGCTTCTGATAAATTTGTATTCTTCAGACCAAATCCTCTTACTGGAATGCCGAGTCTTTTTGTAAAACCCGGCATTTTTGTTTCTAAAAAATTTAATACCGCTTCACCTAGCCCTTCGAGTTCTATATATTCAAACCTTCCTGTATCAGATATGTAAACTCTTTTAAACATGGTGGTAAATCCACTTTTATCTTTATCATGCAGACTAATCAATCCAACGCCAGCATGAGCCATTAGGCAACAAGGAAAATAGCTGCGCATCATGTCCATAAATAAAGTTTTAATATAGGCAAGATCATGACTACTGATTTTTTTCTTATTCTTTATATCTTTCTTCATTGCATCAATTGTTATCTGCATATTTTCTTGTTTCTTTCTAATAACCTTAAGTCCTTCTTCTTTTACCTTATTAGAAACTTTTCTAATCTCCGGTAATATTTCATTCTCCATCGTTTTTTCATCTATCTGCCATTTATCTAAAAGATTGGCAAACTTTAAATCCAATTCTTTAGCTTTAAAACTCTGTTCCCTATTGTCTTTACATTTTCCCTTTTGTCTTAAAGCGCAGGAATAGTAGCCGTTTATATAAGTCAAAGAATGGCCTGATTTTTTATAAGCCAACAAGCCTTCAAAGAATGTTGGGCTTATTATATCTTTTTCGTTATTCATGGACATATAATTACCGAGGGTTAAAATTGATTTCTTCTCTTATCTTACACGTTTTTTAGTTTTTAGCAAGTCTTTGCCTATTTCGCTGTATGCTATGTTGAAATTACATATGCAATACAGCCAAGAACTTAAAGATAGGATTATTAAATACTTCCGGCAAAGGAACGGAGTGATTTTGACGTCTGGGCAAGCTGATGAGTATTTAGATTCTTTGGCTGATTTATATTTATGTTTAAGCCAAGAAGAGAAATAAAAACATTTGAAAAATGTTTTTATTTCTTCGTGGTTACACTTGATTAAGACATCACTTAATCAGACATATTTCTCCTTGTATGTACGAATTACAGCCATTTTACACTACAAAACACAAACTCGTGATTTCGGGAAGTGTTTTTGAATTTTATAGTTTTCTCAGAAGTTTGTGGTTAGGAGTTAGAATAAAAAGACGTAATAACGAAGATGACGAAGAAAATGAAACTAAGGAAAAAGTTTCTGAGGAAGAAAGCAGAACCAAATCTGCTCAACGGGCCAGAAGAACGGCAAGACGCTTAATTTGCGCTAATTCTTGGCGTTGGTTCAAATATTATGGCAATCCTTACCCACCAATTTATTTCACCTTAACCTTTTCCGAAGGAGTTACTACTCTCAAACAAGCCAATCCGGATTTTACTAGATTTATCCAAATTCTGAATTATGAAATTAATCGAAAGGAAGGCCAAAAGACGAGAATCGAAAGTAAAAAAACTTTCTTAAGATATCTAGTCGTCCATGAATTAATGCCGATAAGTGGTAAAATTCATTATCATGCCCTTTTCTTTAATTTGCCTTACATGGAAAGAATTTATGACCGGATAAATAATGTTTGGGGTAAGGGTTATTTTTGGATAGAAACGGTAAAAGTAATTAAAAATAAAAATGGCCTTAATAAAATAATTGGTTACCTGTTGAAGTATATGACTAAAAATTTTGCTAATACCTATCGCCAAAAAGGTCAAAAAAGTTATTTTGTCAGCGATGGTCTAATAAAACCCAGGGATATCTATATTGAAGAAATCGTAGAGATGGTTTTTTCTAAAATGATTCCTGAAACCTTAGAATATAAAAAAGATGATATCGCAATTGAGAGGTTAATCAGTATGAATTACAGCCGTTATAATTTGTTTGATTTCCCTGAATTAGAAAAAGAAGTTCTTGCTTTAATTAATAAATATGTGTAGAATTTTGATTATAACCTCTTTAAACTTATGAAATATATAATCTATTGCCGTAAATCATCAGAATCAGAAGAGAGACAAGTTCTCTCTATTAATTCACAATTGAATGAGCTAATGAATTTGGCCAACAAAATTGGTATTGTGGTTGGTAAAATTTATAAAGAAAGTATGTCGGCTAAGTCCCCTGGCCGGCCGGTGTTTGAAGAAATGTTGGAGTATCTTGAAAAAAATAAAAATTGCACTTTGTTGGTTTGGAAATTAGACCGTTTGGCGCGCAATGCTTTTGACGGCGGAAAATTATCTTGGTTTATGGACAGGGGTTTGATTTCTGAAATAATTACTCCCGAAAAAACTTTTAAAAACATCTCTGATGACCAGTTCATGATGAGTTTGAATTTTGGCATGGCTAAAAAATACATTGATGACCTAAGCGCAAACGTCAAAAGGGGTAATCGGGCTAAATTAGAAAAAGGTCAGTGGCCGGGCGTGGCTCCGCTGGGCTACTTAAATGACAAGACTAATCACACAGTTATTATTGACCGAGACCGCGCACCATTAATTAAAAAGATTTTTGAGTTATTTGCTACTGGCAGTTATAGCCTAAAAGACATTTCTGACCTGATTTATGAGCAGGGCTTGCGTTCTCATTCCGGCAAAAGACTTTATCGTAGTATAATTTATCGCATTGTTAAAAGCCCTTTTTATACCGGCATTATGGAGCGAGACGGCAAATATTATAGGGGTAGTTATCAACCTTTAATTTCCAAAGAAGTTTTCGATACCTGCCAAGAGGTATTGACCGGCAACAGAAGTAAAAAACAAAAACACCCTTTTCTTCTTAGAGGAAAAATGACTTGCAACATCTGCGGCTGCCTGCTCACCGCTACTCTCAAAAAAGGACATACTTACTATTACTGCACTAACGGCAAAGGTCATTGTGAGCAGCATAAACAATATTTGCGCTCAGAGCAGGCCGATAAATTAGTGGCTAAAGTTTTTGCTCGTTTACGCTTTGATGAAGAATTAATCGATATCGCCTACCAAGCAGCCAAACAAAAAACACAAGGTGACCAACAATATCTCGAATCATCCAAAGTGGTAATTGTTTCTCAGCTTAATTTAGTCCGTCAGAAGCAAGACAAGTTGTTAGATAGCTACTTGGCCGAATTAATACCCGAAGAGGTCTATAAACAAAAATTACAGGCCTTAAACAACGAACAGGTTGCCACTGAGGCACAACTAAAAAGCCTTGACCAAGAGGCGGGCAAGGTGGGGGTTAGCACTTTGGAACGCATAAAAGAAGTCTTTTTAACTGCTAACAAAGCCAAAAAAGAATTTCTTACCGGGAATGATTATCAAAAGGGTTGGTTAATAAAAATTTTACTTTGGAACCTGAAGTTAGAAAACAAAAATTTGGCTGAGGTTAAATACAAAAACCCCTATCAGCTACTGGCTGATAGCCCTAAAAAATTGAGTATTTTACAAATGCAGGGGGTGTAGGAATCGAACCCACGCTAATGGTTTTGGAGACCATTGTACTACCACTATACGAACCCCCCATAGCTAAACGGCCTACGGCTGAGCCGTAAGCCGAATTTGGTTATTTGGTTTCTTTGTGCGGAGTATGCTTTTTACAGTTTTTACAAAATTTAGAAGTCTCTAGCCTGGTTTTTATTTTCTTCTTATTTTTGTTGGAATGATAATTTACATTCTTACAAACCGTGCATTCTAACTTAATTAGATTTTCTTGTGACATAATAATAAATTTAATTTTAATAAAATTTGAGCCGTCTCTCGGGCTCGAACCGAGGACCTACGGTTTACAAAACCGTTGCTCTACCAACTGAGCTAAGACGGCTATTGCTTAACCAAGTTTTGGCCCTTAAAATTACTTCTGGCTAAACGTGGGTGGGGCTGGATTCGAACCAACGAAGGCACAAGGCCAGCAGATTTACAGTCTGCCACATTTGACCGCTTTGTTACCCACCCTAGAATTTATACCCGCTTAATACAAAAAACTGCTTTTCTAGCCCAAAGCCATTAGTCCCGCTTGAACGGAACAATCTGCTCTAGCACTGACTAACAATCCTGAGCCGTTGGTCGGATTTGAACCGACGACCTACTCCTTACCATGGAGTTGCTCTACCAACTGAGCTACAACGGCCTATTTTTACATCTCCCTAATTTGTTCTTCCCAATCAACAATCTTCTGATTTTCTGGATTAATTGACCTCATCTTCTCTAAATACTGCTTAGCAGCGGCTTGGTCTTTCACTATTATACTGATTTCTATCAATTTGTCAACAATCTTGGCGTTATCAACTTCCAATTTGCTGGCTTCTAGTATATTTTGCAATGCCATCATATTGTCACCAACCGCCTGATAAATTTCAGCTAAAAGTAGATACAATTCCACATTATCTTTATCCAAACTAACCGCTTTTAAATAACAACTTTCAGCTGCCGACAAGTCTCCACTTTTTTGCGCCACCAAACCTAAATTTTTTAAAACACTCACACTATTAGGCTGCAGTTGTTTTAAGTACTCAAAAGTTTCTTTAGCTTGCCGATAATCTTCTTGTGCTAAATAAAGTTCACCTAAACCATAGTAAGCCTCAATATTTTTATGATCTAATTTTATAATTTCAATAAACAACTTTTCCGCTTCTAAATAGTTTTTTTCCTCTAAAGCTTTTTTTACCAAATTTAAATTATCTTTAATCTTATTATGACTAGAAGTAATATGCTTAACGGTAATCGCGTGTCTTTTTTGATAACGTTTTTCCCAACCCAAGACCTGCCGAGAAATTTCAGCCGAAATTAGTTTAATCCGACCTAAAATTGGAATAACGATTTTAACGAAAAATTCGGCCGTGCGCTGCCAATTTTTTTCAAACTTTTGCTGAATAATCCGATCCTTAACCTGTTTAGCTTTTTCTTCAGGAATACTTTGTAAATCAATTGAAGCCAGGGCCGGAAATTTTTTGACCACTAAATAAATAATAACCGCCAAACAAACCACAATAATCACTAACGGAATAATATTATACATCATATAAATTTAGCTTTATTGGCGCTACCTAATAGTTTAATTTTATTTTCACAAACTTTTTGCACAGCCAAAATAGCTGGGGCAAAATATTTACGTAAATCATATTCTTGAGCCTGAGTCTTGCGACTTTGATCCAAGGCTTTAGTAAAAGCCAGACGAATTTCCGTATCAATATTAATAATTTTAACCCCCAATTTGAACGCTTTAATTAATTGACCGGCCGGTAAACCGGAGGCCCCGTGTAGCACTAAAGGCACGCCCGGCAACTGCTGATTAATTTCTTTTAACCGTTTTAAATCTAATTTAGCTTTAAGCTTGGTCATTTTAATTAAACCATGGATATTGCCAATAGAAACCGCCAGAACATCAACCCCGGTTTGGCCAACAAACTCCCTAACTAACGCTGGATCGGTCATCTGCGATTTAATAACCGCCGTAGTAATTTTATCTTCACTGCCTTGCAGAGTTCCTAATTCGCCTTGCGCCCAAGCACCGCAATGATGCGCCAACTGAACGGCTTTTTTGGTTAAATTAATATTTTTTTGATAATTAGCCGCCGAAGCGTCTAGCATTACCGAAGAAAAGCCATTGCGTAAAACCGCCTTAATATTATTCAAACTGTGGCCGTGGTCTAAATGCAAAGCAATCGGCACTGTTTTGCCAATAGTTTTAGCCAAATCCTTAACGACATCTGCAATAGTTTCCACTTGCGTATAATTGATAGTGCTTTCCGAAGCCTGAATAATCACTGGAGACTTTTGCGCGACGGCCGCTAAAATTACTCCTTTAACTGTTTCAATATCAGCCACATTAAAAGCTGCCACTGCATAATTGTGTTTTTGTGCGCTCTTAACAATTCTGGCCAATTTTACCAACATATTTTAAACTAGCTGATTAATTAAAGGTAAAAATTTTTCAGCAGACAAACTAGCGCCACCCACCAAAAAACCAGTAATTACCTCTTCGGCCAAAAAACCAACGGCATTATTTTGATCAACACTCCCACCATAAATAATCCGAAAATTGTTTTTCACCTGCACTAATGGAAACAGATCAACTAAGGTTTGCCTAATCACTTTTGCAATATGATTAGCTTGCTCTGGCAAAACCGCTTGACCAGTGCCAATTACCCAAACCGGCTCATAAGCAACAATAATTTGATCTTCGGGTTTAATTTCTAAACCCGCTAAAGCCGCAGTAACTTGTTTAATAATAACATAATCCTGCTGACTATCCTGTCTTTGTTCAAAAGTTTCGCCCACACAAATAATTGGTTTTAAATTTTGTGCCAATGACGCTTTAACTTTTTGATGAACCATTAAATCCGTTTCCGTTAAATGTTGTCTCCTTTCAGAATGACCAACAATCGTATAAGTTACTCCTAATTCTTTTAACTGCTCAGCTGAAATTTCACCCGTAAACGCTCCGCGCTGTTCCCAAAAAACATCCTGCGAGCCCAAACTAAGGCTTGATTGGCTTAAAATTTCACTAACTGCTGCTAGAGCCGTAAAAGTTGGGCACAGTATTACTTCTACCTGATCATTATTAACTTGGGCTACCAACTGTTGAGCCAAATTAATAGTTTGAACCTGCGATAAATTCATTTTCCAGTTAGCCGCGACAAAATATTTTTTCATAAAATAGGTTTATTTTTACCACACTATTATAGTTTATTTTAGTCTAATGGTCAATGATTGTTAATTAATCATTAATCCCAATTATAATTATTAAAAGTCCAATAAGCTAAAACCTTACTCTCTTGAAATCTAGCTTCCGCGGTTTGGGCTCCTAAAACTACAATAATTAACTGCTGTCCTTTTTGATTAGCTATGGCCGAAACCACATTATAACCAACTTCTAATAAATGACCGGTTTTACCACCCACTACCCTTAGTTCCTGAGGCCAACCCTCAAATCCGCCCAGCAACAAATTAGTATTTTTTAACCAACGAGCGGTCTTGCCACTGGGCTTAAATTCATATTCGGCTCGACTAACCAAGTTTTTTATTTCTGCCCGACCAAACGCCGCTAAAGCCAAAATACTAACCTCCCTAGCAGTGGAAACAGTTTTATCATTTAAACCAATTGGTTCAGTAAAATAAGTTTGACTTAAACCTAATTCTTTAGCTTTATTATTCATCTTAGCAACAAACTCTACTTCGGTTAAACCAGTACTGCGCACTAAACTGGCCGTTGCATCATTAGCCGAAGCAATTAAACTAGCCGCTAATAAATCTTTTAATAAAATCTTTTCGCCGGGGACTAAATAAGCAACTCCTCCCTCCCGAGCATCAGTTGCTAAAATTTCTAATTCTTGATTAGGATCTATTTTTTGCTCTAGCCAAACCATTGCCGTCATTAATTTAGTAATACTTGCTAATGGCAAAAGCTCATTAGAATTTTTTTGGTATAAAAATTGACCACTACCCTGATCTAGTACTACTGCACTTGCCGAGGCCAATTTAACTCCCAAATTTTCTGGTTTAATTTTTTTTGGTACTACCGCCACTGAAGCCGGAGCCGACAAAGGTAGTTGATTAAGCCTTAAAACCGAAGGAGCACTTTCGTTAGCCGGTCCGATTGGCAATAAAACGATGGAGGATAAAATTAAATTAGTTAAAAAATAACGTAGCATTACTTTAAGCCTTAATAAAAATTAATTTCCAACTTCTGCTTGTTGTTGCATGCCTTCTAGCAACTTTTTCAAATTGTCGTCGCTATTCAACTTTTCATAGTCTGGCAGTTCTTTGATTGACGCTAAGCCTAAATGTTTTAAAAAATCAAAAGTAACATTATACAAAACCGTGCCTAATTTTTTATCAGTCACGTTTTCTACCAAACCGCGAATCATCAAATTTCGTAAAATCAAAGTACAATTAACCCCCCGAATAATTTCTAACTCCGCTTTAGAAATTGGGCCCCGATAAGCAACCACTGTTAAAGCCTCTAACTGGGCTGGGGTTAATTCGCCAGTAGTTTCTTCTTTAATAAATTCACTAATTAATTGAGTATTTTCGGAGTTAGTTATTAATTGATACTCTTGATTAATTTCTGACAACCAAACTCCGCTATTTTCACCACTATACTTAATCTTTAATTCCGCCAACGCTAAAATAACCACTTCTTTTTTCTGATTAGTTAATTCAGCTAAATGCTTGGCCGACATTGGCCGATTAGTAATGAACAGCAAACTTTCCAATTGATTGACTAGCGACATAAAACTTAATTATTTTGTAAACGCTTAATAATTATATCTTCAAAAATATCACCTTGCTCGGCCGAAACTTCCCGTTGTTTAATTAGTTCTAAAACTGCTAAAAAATTAACAATTTTTTCTACTTTAGAATTTTTATCGCCCATTAAACTATTAAATTTAATTACCATTTCCTGCAAGATTCTATCCTTTATGCTTTTAATTCTTTCTTGTAAAGAAATTGTTCTAGCAATTAATTTTTTTGGCAACGCGATAATTGGCTGAATTTTACCCAAAACTTTTAAAAAAATTTGGTTTAGAGTTTTTTGGTCTACTCCTGGCGGTGGATAAAATGTCGGCGTATTTAATAAAGAAATTTTTTCCCGACTAAAAGACCAGCATTTCTTTAATAAAATTTGATGAACTAGTTTTGAGGCCTCTAAAAATTCTTTATAAATTTTCAGCTGACGCTCTAAAGTATCCGCTTCCTCACCGCCACTTAAACCCAAATCTGGCAACAAAATTTTAGATTTGATAATTAGCAACTTAGCAGCCACGACTAAAAAGTCTGCCAATTCTTCCGGGTTCAGTGCGGTGCTAGTTTTAATATATTCTAAATACTGTTCCGCTACCCTACTTAGCGAAACTTGCGTAATGTCTAATTGCTCCGACTCGATTAATTGCAAAAGTAAATCTAGCGGGCCCTCAAATTTTTCTAGTTTAAAATTTATCATGCCAACTTCTTCTTTTTCTTAGTTTTGGCGACTAATTTAACTACTTCGGCCAATTGGGCTAAACGTGCTTCTTCTAATTTGACAAAATCTTTAACTTTTAAACGCAAACTTTCGGTAAAACTGCCAGCACTGATAATAGCCTTTTCGGTTTTGGTTAAACTTTTATCCACCCAGGTTTCTAATTTATGTAATTTACCGAAGGCTGTCATTTTACCGGGTTTAATTTTTAACACTTTTAACATAACTTTTTCTGGCACTAATTCAATCTTTTTGGCTTTAAATGCCTTCTTGGCTTTAGTCAAATCTAAACGATAGTGAGCCGGCATTACCACTAACACATAGCGACCGTCAACTTTAACTAATAAAGTTTTGGCCACTTTTTTCAATTCCTCTTTTAAGGTTTTAGCTAAATCATAGGCCGTATATACGGTTTTGTGTAATAATTTTTCGTACTTAATTTTATTTTTATCTAAATAACTGAGGACTTTTTTGGAAATCATAATATTTTGATTAAAAAATTAATAAAGTAAAAAATTATTTTTTCTTAAATTTTACACAAAAAGGTAGTTCCTGCTGCTCCCCTAATAACTTTTTAGCTAGTTTTCTACCTTTAATTGTTAACTTAGTTTCAGTGATAAACCATTTATGTGGCGTCCGCCGACCAAAACCAATCATTAAGCCTTTATCTATCAACCTTTCGGTGCTTTGGGTAATGATCTTTGCTAAATTATTACTACCTGGTCTAATTTTAACTGATTCATAATAGCGACGAAAAAATTTACGGTCAATATTCTTCTTACTGCCCAAACTTTGTAACAGAATATACTTTTGAAGTCGGGAAATTATCATAATAGTTAATGCAAAGTACAAATATCAAACTGTAGAATTAAAGTAAAATTATTCCGTGCCGCCCAAGCGACACTTTATAATTTTTATTTTTAACCTTTAAACTTTAAATTATTTCTGGTCCACCTTAACGTGAGCCTCTTTCAAAGTCTTATCAAGCAACGACGACGGGGCACCCATCATTAAATCGCGATTATCCCCAGTTTTAGGAAAAGCCATTACTTCACGAATATTTGGTTCATCGGCTAATAACATCACTAAACGCTCTAACCCCAAAGCGATTCCCCCATGTGGTGGCGCGCCATATTCAAACGCTTCTAATAAATGACCAAACCGCGACTGAATTTCTTCGGCCGTTAAGCCTAACAACTCAAAAATTTTATTTTGCAGGTCCCGTTGATGAATTCTAATTGAACCACCGCCTAATTCATAACCATTTAAAATCACATCGTAAGCATAGGCTCGCGCTTCTTCGGGTTTGGTTTGTAAATAGTGCAAATCATCTAAATTTGGTGAAGTAAAAGGATGATGTACGGAGACCAATTTTTTTTCGGTTTCGGAATATTCAAACAGTGGCATATCAATCACCCAGCAAAAAGCTAATTCCTCCTGGTCACTTTTATCTTTTCTTAAGTCTGGCTTATCAGAATTATACTGTCTAATCGCTTCGGCGTAAGTTAAGCGCGGAAAAGGCGTTTGTTGAATTTTTTTATGCGGGGTCACTTTTTTTACTAGCTCAATTAACATCTTTTCAATCAACTGCAAAATATCTTCTTGTTCAATAAAACTCATTTCAATATCCAACTGCGTAAATTCTGCTTGACGATCACCGCGCTGGTCTTCATCACGAAAACACCGAGCAACCTGATAATATTTTTCCATCCCCGAGACCATCAATAGCTGTTTAAACTGCTGCGGCGACTGTGGCAAAACATAAAATTGTCCCGGATACAAACGAGCGGGCACAATAAATTCACGCGCGCCCTCGGGTGTACCTTTGGTAATATAAGGGGTTTCAATTTCTAAAAAATTATGCTTATTTAAATATTCGCGCATCGTCGTTACAATATGATGACGCAATACCACATTATTTTTCATCCGCTCGCTACGTAAATCCAAATAACGATATTTTAATCTAAGTTCTTCAGAAACTACCTTGGTGTCTTTATCTAATTCAAAAGGTGGGGTCTTGGCTTCATTTAAAATTTCTAAACTCTCAGCTAACATTTCTATTTTACCAGTCGGAATTTTTTCATTAACTAACTTAGCTGGCCGCTCATTAATTTGACCAGTTATTTTAACTACAAACTCTGGTCGCAATTTTTGAGCTGTTTCATAACAGACTGAGTTTTGAGGTAAAAAAACTACTTGCAACAAACCACTCCGATCACGTAAATCTATAAATAAAATTTTGCCATGATCGCGACGAGAATGTACCCACCCTTCAACCTCGATCTTTTCTCCAACCTTGCCAATAGTGCTAACAATATCAATTTTACTCATATAAACAAATTTATTTAAAAAAATAAGCTTTAACTTATTTTTATTATAACTTATTTTTGAAAAATTATCAACTCAATAAAATAGCTTATTTAAGCCAAAAAATTACCTAAATTACCTACAACCACAAAAAATTAATTGATTTTTGACTATGTATTTGACTAAATTCTGTAATCAAAGAAAAAATGGTCCTGACCTGGGTTAAACTTAAGTGCAACCGTAAAGCTTTTTCTAAATCATCTTGCAACAAAACTCGCCAAACTTTAATTACTGCCGGATTAACTCTTTTATAACTTACCTTTTTATCCAACTTAACACAAGTGGGACAATAAAATCCCCCCGCTAACAACTCTAAAATATTCTTTTGGGCTGGTAAATTTTTTTGACACCTTAAACAGGTCTTCAAATTTGGCTGATAACCTAACATCGCAACTAATTTTAACAAGTAGGCCGCTACCAATAACAAAACTTTTTCGGTTTTAACTTGCTTAGCCAAAAGCTCCAAAGTTTTTTTTAACAAAAAATAAATTTGCTTTTCTGGTTGCTCCTTGTCAAGTAAGCTGTTTGTTAACTGAGCTAAATATTGAGCGGCAAAAATTTGCTCAAAGGATTTATTTACTGGTTCAAAATTTTGCAAAGTCACTGCTCCGGCTACACGCCAAGCGCTAACCCCCCGAGCCAGCATTAATTCACTTAAACTTAGTGGCTCACAATGAGCGTTTAATTTACTAGAAATCTTTTTGGCGCCCGAGACGACGCCTTCTAGTTTGCCGTGGCCGGGGGTATAAAAATTTATTACTACCCCAAATTCACCCCGAATTTTTTTAGACAAAATAATCGCTTCCGTTTTTAAATAGTGCATAATTATCGCAAACGATCTAAATAACTTTGTAAAATTACCGCGGCGGCGGCCGCATCATCGTGATGACGAACTCGTAAACCGCGCTGGGCAGATTTAATTATTTTAGAGGAAAATCTTTCGTCCGCTAAAATTATTTCCGACTTAAAAAAATTAGCTAATCGCTGTTTAAAAGCTAATACTTTCTGAGTCTGAACTGTTGCTTGACCAGCTAAAGACAAAGGATAGCCCAAAACAATAGTTTTAATTTTATAACGATGAATTACTGTCAAAAGTTCTGTAATCAATACTTTGTCGCTAACATTGTTTAAAATCAATAAAGGCAAAGCCAATCTACCATCTTCGGCCAGAGCTAAGCCAACCTTTTTTTCGCCGTAATCAATACCTAAAAAAGACATAATTAAAAATTATTTGGTAATAATTTCATAACCATCATTGGTTACGACAATGGTATGTTCATAATGAGCGGCCAAACCTCCATCAAGAGCCACTGTCGTCCAACCATCAGCTAAAGTCTTAGTATGATACTTTCCGGTCACTACCATTGGTTCAATCGCCAAAGTCATGCCCGGCTTTAGTTTAATCTCTGGATGATTAGCCTGAAAAAAATTAGGAATACTTGGTTCTTCGTGAATTTTTTGACCAACCCCGTGGCCGACTAAATCTCTAACCACATTAAAACCTTGACTTTCAACATACTGTTGAATCGCCAAAGAAATATCCTTAATTTGTTGACCAGGCCTAATCTGAGCTAATCCTAAAAACAACGACTCCTTAGTAACCTTTAACAACTTACGCGCCAAGGCAGAAATTTTGCCCACCGCTACCGTGGTGGCCATATCAGTGTATAAACCCGATTTAACACCAGTATAGGGATATTCCATCCCAATATCTAAACTAATAATATCCCCCAAAAGTAACACCCTAGCCGGCCTCGCTGGCCCATGAACAATTTCTTGATTTATAGAAGTACATAAAGTAGTAGGAAAAGGTGGTTCGTCACCAAAAACCTGGTAATTTTTAAAAGCTGGTCTACCCCCAGCTTTTAAAATTAAATCTTCGGCTAACTCATCTAGTTGTTGGGTAGTGACTCCAGGCTTAACCGTCTTAGCTACTTGGTCTAAAATATCAGCCAAAATTTTGCCCCCTTGTTTCATTAAAGCAATCTCGGCTGGAGTCTTAATAATAATCATATTATTGATTTTGCAAAAAATAAATTATCTTACGCAAAATTTCTTGAAACACCTGCTCAATACTTTGGGCTCCATTAATTTCTATAAACTTATTTTCCTTCTGATAAAGTTTAGCGATGCCTTTAATTTCTTTATTATAAAAAACCATTCGACGTTTAATCACTGCCGGTTTATCATCCGGCCGAATAAATAATTTTTGACCACATAAATCACAAAGACCGGCTTTTTTAGGCGGTTTGTAAACCAAACTATAAGTCGCCCCACAACTGCATTGCCTGCGACCGCTAGCCCGCTTAATTAATTCTTTAACCGGTAAAGCAATGTGAATTAAAAAATCAACATCAACTAATGAATTAAAATATAACGCCTCTTGGTAACGACGTGGCACGCCTTCAATAATAAATCCTTGACTAACATTTTTATGCGTGATGCCATCACGTAAAACTCTAAACTGGATACTAGAAGGAACCAATTCACCGCGTGCCATAGTTTCTTGAATAATTTTACTCTCCTTATCACCTTTTTTGGCGGCTGCTTTTAATAGCTGACTCATCACTAAATGTGGTAATTGCAAAACCTCAGTTAATTTATCCGCTTGTGTACCTTTACCCGATAAAGGCGGACCGATTATAGACACATTAAATGGCCGTTTAGCTTTTTTCTTAGGCATAAAAAATAAAATTTAGGAATTTAACTTAGTTATATTATAGCAAAAAGATGCCGGCTTGGCATCTTTGGTCTAAGGCTAAAAAAATAATTATAATTCTTCGTAGTCACGCATGGTTAATTGCGCATTAATTTGTTTAACTGTTTCAATTACTACTGAAACCGCAATTAAAATACTAGTGCCACCAATAGTTAAAGCCTTGGTACCAGTTAAGGGCTGCAAAGCCATGGGTAACACGGCAATAGTAGCTAGAAACAAGGCTCCAATTAACAAAATACGACTGGTGGTTTTTTGTAAATATTCAACTGTTGAAAAACCTGGTCTAATACCTGGAATGAATCCCCCTGCTTTTTGCAAATTTTCGGCCACTTGCTGTGGATGAAAAATAACAGCCGTATAAAAATAGGTAAAGCCAAAGACTAGCACAAAATACATGATGCCGTAAAACCACTGATTGTTAAACATAGCAATCACCCATTGAGCAGCACCAGCCACCCAGGCAGTCTTAACTCGCAAAAAGAATTGCGCTACCATTGGTGGAAATAAAATTAAAGAAATAGCAAAAATAATTGGGATTACCCCGGCCATATTAACTCTTAAAGGCAAATAAGTATTAACCCCACCATACATCCGGTTACCGCGCACTCGTCTAGCATAAGAAACCGGGATATTCCGTTGGGCTTCTGTAATATAAACTACACCCACAATAGTAACGACAGCGACTACTGCAAAAATAACTAGGTTAAAAATTTGAGCGGGATCATAAGTACTAAAAACATTGCGTATGGCCGTAGGGATTCGCGTAACAATGCCAACGAAAATTAACAAAGAAATACCATTACCAATATGTTTTTCCGAAATCAATTCACCCAACCACATTAAGAATATCGTACCAGCTGTTACTACCACTATTGTAGTAATTAATCTAAAAGGCTCTAAACTGGTAACAATCTGAGCCGAAGACTGTCTTAACATTATAATCATGCCATAAGCCTGCAATACTGCTAAAGGTACCGCTAGCCAACGTGTATACATATTAATCTTTTGCCGACCATATTCTCCTTCTTTAGATAATTCTTCTAATTTAGGAACAATCATAGCTAACAACTGAAAAATAATGGAAGCAGTAATATATGGGCCAACGCCTAACATCACAACTGAAAAATTTTCCATGCCACCACCAGAAAAAACATTCATCAAGCCTAAAATTTGATTGGAACTAAAAAAATTCCGTAAAGCCGTAGCATCTACTCCCGGAATTGGTACGTGAGCTGCAATCCGAAAAACTACTAACAAACCAACCACGGCTAAAATGTTGTTGCGCAAATCTCTAATTTTCCAAAGTTGTGATAGTTTTTCCCAAAACATAAAGCTGTTTAGTTTTTACTAATTTGTGCCTGGCCGCCTGCTTTGACAATTGCCTCTTTAGCGCTAACTGAATAACTCACCGCTTTTACTTTCAAAGCTTTAGTTATTTTGCCCTTACCTAAAATTTTTACGCCCCATTTAATCTTTTTCACTAAACCGACCTCTAAAATTTTCTTAGCGGTGACAGTTTCGCCGTCGGCAAAATTATTTTCTAAATCCTGCAGATTAACTACTGAGGGCTTTTCATAAATACTCTTAAAGCCGCGTTGCTTAGGAATCCGTCGAACAATCTGTTTCAAGCCCAACATCTTTAAACCGCCTCGGCCACCAGATCTTGCTCGTTGACCTTTTTGACCACGACCAGAATAAGTACCACTGCCAGCATTACCACGACCAACTCGCTGACTTTTCTTTTTAGCACCCACCGCTGGTTTTAAATTAGTTAAAGTTAACATAAATTAAAATTACTTTTTAGACGATTTTTTAGACAATTTCAACTTGCTCAAAGCTAACAAAGTAGCTCTAACATTATTAATTTTATTATTACTACCCAAAATCTTAGCTACAATATTTGGCACGCCGGCTAATTCTAAAACTTGACGAGCAGCACCACCAGCAATAATACCAGTACCTTTAGGAGCCGGCTTAATTAATATTTTAGCGGCTCCATATTTTTCGGTTACTTCATGAGGAATAGTTTCTCTAACCATTGCCACCGTTAATAAAGATTTTTCAGCTTGATTAACCGCTTTATTCACCGCCAAAGTAACATCAGCACCTTTAGCTAGACCCATGCCAACCTTACCTTGATGATTACCAATTAAAACACAAGCACGAAAACGCAAACGCTTACCACCGGCCATCACACGAGTGACCCTGGCTAGATCAACAATCTTTTGCTCAAATTCTTTAGCCGCCCGCGTGTCTTCGGTTTCCAGTCTGCCTTTTTCTTTTTCTGATTGTTCTTTAACTTTTTCTTTAACTTGGTTAATCATAAAATATTAATAATTTTGGATAATTAAATCTTTAGCCCCGCTGCTCGGGCCGCTTCGGCTACTGCCTTAACCCGACCGTGATACTTGGAACCACCTCGGTCAAAAACTGCCTGAGTTATTTCTTTAGCCGCGGCTTTTTTGGCGATCAATTCCCCAACTTTGGTGGCTTTTTCGGTTTTTTTAATTTTTTTATCTTTAATTTCTAAATCCGAAGCAGCGACCAAAGTTTTACCCTGTTCATCATCAATTAATTGGGTGTAAATATGCTGTAAACTACGATAAACTGCCAATCGTGGTCGAACAACCGTACCAGAAATCTTCGCCCTCACCCGACGGTGACGTCTATTTTTGTTTACTTGTTTCTTTTTTGCTATTTTACTCATAAAGATGAATTAGTTTGAAAAATTATTTAGCACCAACCGCCTTAGCCGCTTTACCCGCCTTTTTACGTAAAATTTCATCGGCATATTTAATACCTTTACCTTTGTAAGGCTCTGGTTTTTTTAAAGCTCTGATATTAGCCGCGGTCTGACCCAGTAAATCTTTATCGGGACTAGTTAAAGTAATGATATTCTTTTCAACCAATGCTACCAAACCCGCCGGCAACATAAATTCCACAGGATGAGAGAAACCTAAATTTAAAATCATTTTATTGCCAGCTAATTGTGCCTTATAACCAATGCCGTTTATTTCTAATTTCTTTTCATATCCCTTACTAACCCCAATTACTGCATTGTTAATTAAACTGCCAAACAAACCCCACAAAGCTCTTTGCTTTTTTTCTCCCGCTGCTAACACGCTAGTGGTGATTTCTTTATCAGTTAAATTAACCTTAATATCGGGGTGTAACATTAAAAATAGTTCCCCTTTAGGGCCTTTAAACTTTAATTCTTGACCAAGCAAATTAGCGGTAACGCCAGCTGGTAAAGTAATGATTTTTTTGCCAATACGACTCATATAATTTTAATAAATTTCACAAATTAATTCTCCACCCAAACCTTTTTTCTTAGCTTCTCTATTTGTCATCAAACCTTGTGAAGTAGAGATAACCGCTAAACCTTGACCACCCAAAACATTTGGTAATTCTTCCTTGGTAACATAAACTCGGCGACCAGGCGTAGAAATTCTTTTTAAACTGCGAATAATCGGTTCGTTTTCCGTATAACCTAAGCCTAGTTTAATTTCGCCAAAACCATTATCTACTTTTTCAGCCAAAGTTAAAAATCCTTCGCGTACTAATAGCTGAGCAATGTTTAATTTAACTTTAGAGAAAGGTAAAATCACCTCACGCTTTTTTACTAGCTGAGCATTTCTAATTCTGGTAAGCATGTCAGCAATTGGATCAGTCATATTTAAATAAATTAATTAATAATTTTATAAATTACCAGCTACTCTTCCTTATCCCTGGTACTTGCCCACCATCGGCCAATTCGCGGAAACAGATACGACATAAATCAAAATCTCTCATGTAGCCATTTTTACGACCGCAACGCCAACAGCGTCTTACTATTCTAGTAGAGTACTTTGGTTTTTTCTGTGATTTTACCACCCAAGTTTTAGTAGCCATAAATCTTTATATAAATAACTTACTACTTAATAGGAAATCCTAATAACTTTAATAAAGCTAAGCCTTCTGCCTTGTTTTTAGCTGTAGTTTTAATGGCTACTTCTAAACCAAAGGTGCGCTCCATTTCGTCGGCCTTAATTTCAGGAAAGGCTAAGTTTTCTTTAAAACCAATATTTAAATTTCCTTTATCATCTAAACTTTTGGCTTCCAAACCACGAAAATCTCTAACCCGAGGTAAAGAGATTGAAACCAACTTATCAACAAATTGATACATTCTTTGACCGCGCAAAGTAACCATTAAACCCACCACCTGCCCTTGTCTAATCTTAAAATTAGAAATTGCTAGCCGAGCCAAAGTACGCACTGGTTTTTGACCAGAAATACGTTGCAAACCGCTTTCCACATTTTCTAAAAACTTCGGATCAGCATTTTTAGAGGAAATACCAACATTCAACACTACCTTTTCTAATCTTGGTACTGCCAAATTATTAGTATAGCCAAAAGATTTCTTTAATTCTGGCACTACTTCTTTAATGTATTTATCTGTTAATCTGTTTTTCATAACTTAATAAATTAAATAACTTCTTTACATTTACGACAAATTCTTCGTTTAATTTTATCCTGACCTATTTGATAAGCCACCCTAACCGCCTTACTACAATGCGGACAAACCAACATTACCTTAGCTAAAGTTAACGGGGCTGGATATTGAATTTTTTGTCCTTTTTCATTTTCTTTGCGCGGTCGGCGATGTTTAATAATCAAATTTAAACCCTCCACCACTACCTTGAAATCGGCTGGCACAGCTTTCAACACCTTACCGGTTTTACCTTTGTCTTTACCGGTAATAACTTTTACAATGTCGCCTTTCTTGATTTTCATAAATATCTAAACTTAAACTTTTTATAAAACCTCAGGAGCTAAAGAAATTATCTTACTAAAACCCTTAGCCCTTAACTCACGAGCCACCGGACCAAAAATACGCGTCCCCTTGGGTTCCTTACTCTTAGGATCAACAATAACCCCAGCATTTTCATCAAATCTAACATAAGTACCATCCGCTCGACGAGTTTCTTTTCTGGTGCGAACAATAACCGCTTTTAAAACTTCCCCTTTTTTAACCATGCTGTGAGGAATCGCTTCTTTAACGGCTACTGTAACAATATCACCCAAATGACCAAAGCGTTTTTTGTAACCACCGTGCACCTTAAAAACCTGCATGCGTTTAACGCCGGTGTTGTCTGCTGAGACTAAATAACTTCTTTCTTGAACCATATATAATTAACTTAAAACTTATTTAACAATTTTTACTAAACGCCAACGCTTATCTTTGCTTAAAGGTCGACATTCTACAAATTCTACAATCTGACCAACTTTCGCTTCATTCTTTTCGTCATGCACTTTGTATTTAGTAAAAACTTTATACTGCTTACCATATTTAGAATGCCATTTTAAGGTCACAACCTTAACCACAATGGTTTTTTGCATTTTAGCTGAAACCACTTCTCCGATAAATTTTCTAAAAATTTTGGTTGGTGACATAAAGTTATTGTTTAGACTCTTTTTCTTTTAAAATAGTCAATCTTTTAGCAATTCCTAATCTAACCACTCTAATTTCTCTAACATTTTTTAATTGTTTAGAAGCGATTTTAAACTTTAATTCTCGCAATTTAACCTGCTCTTCAGCAATTTCTTTGCGTAATTCTGTTGGTGATTTTTCTCTAAGTTCTTTGACTTTCATAACTAGTCTTGTTTAGTAATAAATTTAGTCCTGACTGATAACTTATGAGAAGCCAACCGCATCGCTTCGCGACCGTCGGTAATTGCTACTCCATCCATTTCAAACATTACTGTGCCTGGCAAAACTTTGGCGACATAATATTCTGGCACACCCTTACCACCACCCATGGTTGACTGAGAACCTTTTTGGGTAATTGGCCAATCCGGAAAAATTCTAATCCAAACTTTGCCGTTACGTTTAATAAATCTAGTCATCGCCCGACGCGCGGCTTCAATTTGTCTAGCCGAAACCCAACCGCCAGTTACTGCCCGTAGGCCAAAACTGCCAAAACTAAGTTCGCGTTTACGACAAGCATTCCCCTTGATATCTGGGCGATGCCACTTGCGATGTTTTGTTTTTCTTGGAGCCAACATAAATTATTTATTACTTATCTTCTTACTACGACTCTTAGGTTTAACGTTTTCTTCTTTAAACTCTTTAACTTCTTTATCTTTTGTTTCCTTAGCAAATAGTTCCCCTTTATAAACCCAAACTTTAACCCCAATCTTACCATAAATAGTCTGAGCTGCACCTCTAGCATAATCAATATCTGCGCGTAAAGTTTGTAAAGGTAGTTTACCAGAAAATAGGGTGCCATCTCGAGCAATTTCTGCCCCATTTAACCGACCAGCGACGATAATTTTTACTCCCAATGCTCCGGCTTTTTCTGCCCGACCAATTGCCCCCTTAACCGCTCGACGAAACAAAACTCTTTTTTCTAAATCCGTAATCACCTGTTGCATTAAAATAGTGGCGGATAGGTTTGGCTTATCAACTTCAAAAATATTTATATTTAAACTGTCGACAGTGTACTTTTGCGTCTTTTTATCACGTAAAAACTTATTTTTAATTTCTTTTTTTAATTCTTCAATTCCCGCGCCACCCCGACCAATAATTACCCCGGGCTTAGCCGTATGAATAATAATTGTCAAAGATTTTTGAGAGCGTTCAACGTCAATTTTAGCTACCATTGCTTCACGCAACTTATTTCGTAAATATTTTTTAATTACCACGTCCTCACGTAAATACTGCTGGTAATTCTTAACGCTAAACCATTTAGAATTCCAGGTATCAATAATACCGATTCGGAAAATTTTTGGATTGACTTTTTGACCCATATTAATTTATTCTTGTCTAACAATTTATTAACCAGTCTTACGACTGAACAAGCGACGCTTAGTAGAACCGGCTTGACCCTTGGCTTTATCAGCTACCGCTTTATTTTTAACACTTTCTTTTTCGGCTTTTTTAGCCTCTTCCAAACTAACTGTTTTTACTGCTACAGTATTTTTAACTGCCCGCTTGGCAGATTTTGCACTTAAAACCTTTTCTTCCAAAATTACTGTTAAATGGCTAGTGCGTTTTCTAATTGGTGTCGCTCGACCCATCGCTTTAGGCAACCAACGATCGAGCACTGGGCCACCATCTACCTGGATATCTTTAATCTTTAAGTTATCAATTTCAATCTGCCAATTATTTTTAGCATTAGCGACCGCCGAATTAATCAATTTAACCACTGGCCGACTACTAATTTTAGGAATAAATTTTAACTGCGCTAAAGCCAAGGTAACATCTTTACCTTTAACTAAGTCGGTAACCAAACGCACCTTGCGCGGACCAATTCTTAAATAATTTAATGTAGCAGTTATTTGCATAAAAATTATTTCTTAGTTTCCACCGTCGCCTTAGCGGCTTTGGCGGCATCTTGCGCAGTCGCAGCCTGTTTAACTTCTAAATCTCGTTGCATTTTACCACCATGTTTAACAAACTTACGAGTTGGCGAAAATTCTCCTAACTTATGACCAACCATATTTTCTACTGCTAAAACTGGAATATGAGTCTTACCGTTATGCACGCCAAAAGTAAAGCCTAACATTTCTGGGGTAATTGTACAATCCCGAGACCAGGTTTTAATAACTACTTTTTCACCAATCTTAACCCGCCCAATCTTTTTTAAGATATTTGGATCAACCCAGGGCCCTTTTTTTAGTGATCTAGACATATATTATTTCTTTCTACGAATAATTAGTTTATCTGATTTTTTATTCTGTTTTCTAGTCTTAACACCCAAAGCATGTTTACCCCAAAGTGTCTTAGGATATTTCAAACCAATTGGGTTAACACCTTCGCCACCACCATGAGGATGATCCACTGGATTCATCGCTTTACCACGAACTGAAGGTCTAATGCCTTTGCGACGCAAGCGACCAGCTTTACCCCAACGAATATTTTGCCAGTCAGAATTAGAAACCATGCCAATCGTTGCTAAACAATTTTCACTAACCATTCTAATTTCACCGCTGGGGATCTTTAAAGTAACAAAACCATTTTCTAAAGCTTGCAACTGAGCACCCAAACCTGCTGAACGGACCAATTTTCCGCCCTTTCTAGGCTCCAATTCAATATTATGCACAAACAAACCGACTGGAATATTTTTTAAAACTGTGCGGTTGCCCACTTTTATTTCTAATGGTTGCAAGGAACTAACTATCTTATCACCGACTTTTAAATCTTGTGGCGCTAAATGATAGCGTTTTTCACCATCAGCATAGTTAACTAAAGCAATAAAAGCACTACGATTAGGATCATATTCAATGGCTGCAACCCTACCAACAATATTAAATTTATCTTGCTTAAAATCAACCAAACGAATAAAAGTCTTAACGCCACCACCTTGATGTCTAACTGTAATTTTTCCACTAACATTACGACCGGCTTGAATTTTTTTGGTGGAAATTAAAGATTTTTCTGGGCGTTTTTTAGTCAATCCCGAAAAATCCAAAACACTGGTTTGGCGACGAGCGGGACTAGTTGGTCGATAAATTCTAATTGACATATTTGATTAATAAACTAAACAATTAAGCATTCTGATGAGAAAATTCAATTTTTTCTCCGGCTTTTAAGGTTATTAAGGCTTTCTTCCAAGCTTTAGTTTCACCAGAAGTTTTTCCATATTTTACTTTCCGGCCACGAACTTTTATCATATTAACCTTAATTGGCGTGACTCCATAAATAGCCGCTACTACTTTAGCAACTTCTGTTTTATTAGCTTTGGCCAAAACCGCAAAAACATACTTATTTTGTACCGCTAAATTAGCGGATTTTTCCGTAATAACTGGCCTAACTAATAAATGCTGATTAACTAAATTTCCATGGCTAGATTTCTTAATATCCGCTACTTCTACTGATTTTTCTGTAGCTACTGGCTTAACCTTAACCGCCCCAGTGGTTTTGGTCACCACCTTCTTAGCCGGCTTAGCCTTAGTTTCTTCTTCTTTATTAAAAATATTATTTAAAATACTCATAAATTTATTTAATCTTTTTGCCGTAAGTTTCAACCAATTGCTCTACGGCGGCGTTAGTAATAATTAAATTGGTTCGTTTCAACATTTCTAAAATATTTAAACTTTTGGCCGAAACCACAGAAGTCTTTGGCAAATTTTTAGCCGATAATTTTACCTCATCATTCTTTTTATCTAAAATAATCAAAACATTATTTAATTTTAAAGTCTTTAAAACCTTGGCCAATTCTTTGGTCTTAACTGAAGTCAAAACCAAATCTTCAAGCACTGTAATCTTTTCCGCTAACGCTTTGTCCGATAACACCATTCTTAAAGCCAAAGATTTAACCTTTTTATTAACTTTTTGTTTATAATTGCGATCGTTGCGGGGACCAAAAGTTACACCGCCACCCTTCCAAATTGGTGAACGAGAAGAACCATGTCGCGCCCGACCAGTCCCTTTTTGCTTCCAAGGTTTTTTACCGCCACCCCGAACTTCACCCTTAGTTTTAGTATGCGCCCAGGGTTCGCGTAAATTGGCTAAAATCGCCGTTACTACTTGATGAACCACCGATTCTTTAACTGGCACCGCAAAAATCTCCTTGGGTAGTTCCCTGGTTCCGACTTCTTTACCTTGTTGATTATAAACTTTAACTTGCATATTTAATTAAAATTTTCTTTAAACTTTTACTTCTTCTACTGAAACCGGAGCTTCGGTTACTACTGACGCCTCAGTGACCACTTCAGCCACTGGTTGTTCAACTAATTCTGCCACTTGAGCAATTTTTAATTCGCCCAAAGCCGTAATAATTAATAAACCGTTACGCGCCCCCGGCAAACTACCAGAGACTAATAAAGAATTATCCGTTTCATTTATTTCTAAAACTTTTGAACCTTGTAAAAAAACCTGTTGCGTACCCATATGACCAGGCATTCTTAAACCCTTAAATACCTTTTGAATACCGCCCGAACCAATTGCTCCAGGCATTCTAAGGTTATCTTTATGACCGTGGGTTTTGGGTCCACCCGCAAAATGATGACGTCTAACTACCCCCTGAAAACCTCGGCCCTTGGCCCAACCAGTAATATTTAATTTATCACCAATCGCAAAAACTGAAACTTTAACCTCATCGCCCACTTTAACTTCCGGTAATTTTGTTTCACCCTTTTTATCAAAACGAAATTCTTTTAGCTGAGCAAAGTTCCCCAAACCCTTTAGCTGACCAGCCAAAGCTTTGGAAACCTTTTTCTTTTTACCAAAACCAACCTGAACGGCTAAATAACCGTCAGATTTTTGGTCTTTTAAGGCCACTATTTTACAAGGTTCAGCCACCAATTTAGTAGCAGCGATTACCTTGCCTTCAGGAGTAAACACCTGAGTCATGGCCACTTTTTTAGCTAAAATAAATTTCATAATAAATTAATATTTTTTCTATAACAAAAGCCGGAACTAATCCCGGCTCCCGAACTACCGGTAAATGTTAGTAAAATTTTATGTTATCACTTTGTCAATTCCTTCATCTTAACCTCAGCCCGGTAAGCACTTCCTGATTTAGGGTTATTTACCTCGCTAAGCCTAAGTTATTACATTTTAATTTCTATATCCACTCCGGCCGGCATGTTTAAATTACTTAAAGAATCAATTGTTTTGGCCGTGGGCTCTATAATATCCAAAATTCTTTTATGCGTTCGCATTTCGTACTGATCTCTAGCATTCTTATGAACAAAAGTAGAACGATTAACCGTGTACTTTTTCTTTTCCGTTGGTAAAGGAATTGGGCCTTGATATTCCGCTCCGGAACGTTTAATGGCTTCAATAATAGTCTTAGCGGCCTGATCAATAATTTTATAATCGTAAGCTCTAATTTTAATACGAATCTTCTGCTTCTCTCCACCTTCGGTGGTAGCAGGACTAGTTTTAACGATTGTCTCTTTTCCTTTGACCATGTGATTGCTAAAGAACGTGGGTTTTAAACCAATAGTTCCCGTTATTATTTAATTATCTTAGCGACAGTACCAGCACCAACAGTGCGTCCACCTTCGCGAATAGTAAACTTGCCTTTTTCTTCCAAAGAAACTGGTTTGATTAATTTAACCTTCAAACTAACCGTATCGCCCGGCATTACCATTTCGGTGCCTTCTGGCAATTCCACTTCACCAGTAACGTCGGTAGTACGAATATAAAACTGTGGCTTGTATCCTTTAAAGAATGGCTTATGTCTACCACCTTCTTCTTTGGTTAAAATATAAATCTGTCCTTCAAATTCAGTATGCGGCGTAATTGAACCTGGTTTAGCAATTACCTGACCACGTTCCACTTCTTCTTTTTTGGTTCCCCGTAATAGCAATCCCGCATTATCGCCCGCGCGACCTTCTTCTAGTTGTTTTTTAAACATTTCAATACCAGTAACTACGGTCTTTTGAGTGGCGGTTAAACCAACAATTTCCATTTCATCATTCAACTTAACTACACCACGTTCAATTCTACCAGTGACTACCGTGCCACGACCTTCAATGGAAAAAATATCTTCAATTGGCATCAAAAATGGCTTATCGGTATCACGAGCTGGTTCAGGAATATATTCATCTAAGGTTTGAATCAACTTCATGACAGCATCACCATCTGGACCGGCAGTGTTTTCTAAAGCTTTCAAAGCTGAACCACGAATAATTGGCGTAGTATCACCAGGGAATTCATATTTCTTTAATAAATCGCGGACTTCTTCTTCTACTAAATCTAGCAACTCTTTATCTTCCACCATGTCGCATTTATTTAAGAAAACCACAATATAAGGCACGCCAACTTGTCTAGCTAATAAAATATGTTCGCGAGTCTGAGGCATTACCCCATCAGTCGCGGCAACTACCAAGATAGCACCATCCATTTGAGCCGCACCGGTAATCATGTTTTTGATATAATCGGCATGTCCTGGACAATCGATATGAGCATAATGGCGTTTATCGGATTCATATTCAACGTGAGCCACCGCAATAGTAATACCGCGAGCTTTTTCTTCGGGAGCATTATCAATTTGATCAACGCCCTTATCTTGAGAGACGTAGCCTTTGTCTTTTAACACTTTCAAGATAGCCGCGGTTAGAGTGGTCTTGCCGTGGTCTACGTGACCAATTGTGCCTACATTAACATGAGGTTTTGTTCTTTGATAGATTGCCATGGTTATTTTCTCCTTCAAGCGGTCCCCCAGCTTATAGTAGGGTTTTAGCCAGACCGCTAAAATTTAAGTATTTAAATGTATTATTAATTAAAAAGCAATAATATTATAAATTAAAAATTATTTTCTGTCAAATCTTGATACTTACAGGTTTTCCACTGGCTCAATGTAATATTGATCTTCTTTATTATTATCTTTGTTTTCTACAAAATCAGTATTGTTTTCCAAGGGATTATTAGCCACTGATTCTAACTCCTCTTTGGCTAATTTTTGGCTTAAATCAGACAAAATATCATTTGATTGACCAGCTTTCCACAAAGCAATGTCACGATTGATTTTAGACAATAATTCTTCTTCTGTCAAGTCCGCAACATCAGATTGACCTAGGATAAATCTTTCATAGTCCTTAAGGTTCATAATAACATAAGCCGAATTACCGGCTGTATCAGTAATCACCAACTTATCCCCAGTTTTTTGAATCAAATTAATCAAACGAGTTAATTTATCCATATATTTTGTTACTTTTTACGACCTTCAATAATCTCTAAAGCCACGTTTTTTGGCACTTCCATATAACGCTCCAATTCCATATTATAACTAGCGCGACCTTGAGTCATGGACCGCAATTGAGTGGCATAGCCGAACATTTCGGCTAAAGGCACCTTAGCATCAATTACCTTAACCCCAGAACGATCTCGCATTTCAATAATCTGACCGCGTTTAGCATTGATATCGCCCATAACATCACCCATAAACTGTTCGGGAGTAATAATTTCTACTTTCATAATTGGTTCTAACAAAATTGGATCCGCTTTTTTAACCGCTTCCTGTAAAGCTAACGAACCAGCAATTTTAAAAGCGGCTTCGGAAGAGTCAACATCATGATAGCTACCATCATACACCGTGGCTTTAATATCAATTAATTGATAGCCGGCTAAAACACCTTTATCCAAGGCCTCTTTAACACCCTTACCAATTGGGGCAATATATTCTCTAGGGATAGAACCGCTCTTGATTTTATCTTCAAATTCAAAACCTTTGCCTGGTTCTAATGGTTCAATGCGTAACCAGCAATGGCCATATTGACCACGACCGCCAGACTGACGAATATATTTACCTTCACCTTCCGCTTTTTTCTTAATCGTTTCTCGATATGCTACCTGTGGTTTACCCACATTAGCCTCTACTTTAAATTCGCGCTTCATGCGATCAACAATAATATCCAAATGTAATTCACCCATGCCTTCAATAATTGTCTGCATGGTTTCTTCATCGGTATGAACTCTAAAAGTTGGATCTTCTTCGGCTAATTTTTGTAAAGCCACGCCCATTTTTTCTTGATCGGCATTAGTTTTTGGCTCAATCGCTACCGAAATAACTGGCTCTGGAAAAACGATTCTTTCTAAAATAATTGGATGTTCGGGATCAGAAATAGTATCCCCGGTAGTGGTATTTTTTAAACCGACAATCGCGGCAATTTCTCCCGCATAAACTTCATCAACTTCTTCGCGAGAATTAGCATGCATTCTAACAATCCGACTAACCCGTTCGCGTTCACCGTTGCTATTATTTACTACATAAGAACCGGATTTTAAAATTCCGGAATAAATTCTAAAATAAGCTAACTTGCCCACGAAAGGATCAGAAGCAATTTTGAAAGCTAAACCCACAAATGGTTGATTGTCGGCAATCACCACCGGGATCTTTTTTTCAATATCATTAACATCCATGCCGGTTGGTGGTTTAATATCTAAAGGTGACGGCAAATAATCATTAACCGCATCCAACATAAATTGAATGCCTTTATTTTTTAAAGCCGAACCGCACAAAACCAACACAAATTTATTGCGAATCACGCCCAACCGTAAACCCCGTTTAATTTCGGGAATAGTTAATTCTTCACCGTTTAAATACTTATTCATTAAAACATCATCTTGCTCGGCGGCTACTTCCACCAATTGATGACGATACTTTTCAACATCTTCTTTCATTTCTGGCGGGACCTCTTGCACTTCCCATTTGGTACCAGAATCATCTTCAAAATAAACTTCGGCTTTGCGCTCTAATAAATCAACTAATCCTTTAAAAGTTTCCGCCGAACCAATTGGTAATTGCATCGGGTAAGCATTTTTGGTCAAACGTTCATGAATTGATCTTAAGTCGGCATAAAAATCCGCCCCCATGCGATCCATTTTATTAATAAAACATAAGCGTGGCACACTATATTCATCGGCATAATGCCAATTGGTTTCGGATTGCGGCTCAACCCCCGCTACGCCATCAAAAATAACGACGCCGCCATCAAGCACCCGCAAACTACGTTTAACTTCTACTGTAAAATCAATATGCCCCGGGGTATCAAT
>JBAYJR010000008.1:0-67043 GCA_041665005.1 Candidatus Buchananbacteria bacterium | reverse complement strand
TGAACAATTCAACAATCCCTTGATTAATGAAATTAAACCGCGCCACCGGTGGTATTTACGTTGGTGGGCTTGGTTACTATGGTTATTTTTGGTTACATCGGCCGGTGTAACAGTTTATTTATTCAGCCAAACTATTTATTATTTAGGAGATATCAAAGAACAGGTGGTAAATAACACTAATTCTTTAGCAGTTGTAGCTAAGCCCATTACGGTTGATAATTTGGCTTTAAGAAAAACGCTTGAAATTACTTCCGCGCCAAGTTGGGGTAATTTGCAGGCTAAAGTAGTAGTAGTGGAGTTTGGTGATTTTCAATGCCCTTATTGTGCTCAAGCTTTTCCGGTTTGGCGTCAAATGATGGCTAAGTATCAAGACCAGGTTAAGTTCATTTGGCGGGATTTTCCGGTGGCAGAATTGCATCCACAGGCGGTTTTGGCGGCCCAAGCCGGCCGTTGTGCTCACGAGCAGAATAAATTTTGGCAGTTTTACGACAAGGTTTTTATTAATCAAGCTAATTTAAGTAAAGAAGCTTTAAAAGAATACGCGCGGCAAGTAAATTTAGATGTGGTCAAATTTAACGATTGTTTGGATAGTGGAAAATATTTAGCTGCCGTGCAGGCAGATTTGACTGAAGGAGCTAAATTAGGAATTAAGGGCACGCCCACTTTCTTTTTTAATGGTCAGTTGGCCGAAGGGGTGCCACCAGTAGAAACTTTTGAAGGAATTATTATAAATTTGTTAGAAAAAAATAAATAATTTTTTATGATTGAAATACGAATTCATGGTCGGGGAGGGCAGGGGGTGGTAACTTTTGCTGAATTATTGGCCGAAGCCGCCTATTTGTCGGGTTATCAGGCGCAAGCCTTTCCGGCTTTTGGGGTAGAACGTCGGGGTGCACCAATTAGATCTTTTGTTAGGTTGGACCAAAAAGTGATTACTTTACGTAGCCAAGTTTATCAGCCAGATTATTTAATTATTTTAGATGATACTTTGTTGTTGGATAAAAGTATTAAATTAGGTTTAAAAACTAACGGTAAGGTTTTTATTAATACTTCACAGGCGATTAATCAGCCCCGACAAATTTGTTTTGATGCCAGCGGGCTATCGCAAAAAATTATGGGTAAACCCTTTGCTAATGTGGCGACTTTGGCGATTTTTGCCAGCCAGACCAAGCTAATTAAGTTGGCAGCGGTTTTGCAGGTGATTAAAAATCACTTTGCTTCCGAAGTGGCCGCTAAAAATATTTTAGTGGCAAACTTGGCGTTTCAATCAAGTAAAAAAGTTTAAATTAAAAAAATACCTTATGAAATATAAATTAACCTGCCAGCCCGGTAGTTCACTTCAACAGTTGACGGGAAATTGGCGTAATCAGTATCCCGAAATTGATCACGAAAAGTGTATTGGTTGTCAAAAATGTATTTGGGTTTGTCCCGAAGGTATTTGTTTTTTAACCGGTCGAAAAAATAAAGCCGGTAAAATTTTTGCTGAAAAAGACTTAGCTTATTGTAAAGGTTGTGGTATTTGCGCCCGGGAATGTCCGGTTAAGGCAATCACTATGGCCAAGGAAGCTAAAAATTCTAACAAATAATAATTATGAAAATATTTATTGGTGGTTTAAAGGCGGTGGCGCAAACGGTGGCGAATTGTCAGCCCCAGGTAATTTCGGCTTATCCGATTACCCCGCAAACTCACGTGGTGGAGGAATTAGCCAAATTAAAATCCGCCGGAAAGTTAACGGCGGAATATATTAGAGCCGAGTCAGAATTTTCGGCGGCCTCAATTGTTTTAGGGGCAGCGGCTACCGGAGTGCGCACTTACACCGCCACTTCTTCACAGGGCTTGTTATTGATGACCGAAGTTTTGTTTAATATTGCTGGGATGCGGTTGCCGGTGGTAATGACTTGTGCTAATCGTTCGGTTTCGGCGCCGATTAACATTTGGAATGATCAACAGGATTCTTTAACAGTTCGCGACGCCGGTTGGCAATTTTGGTATGCGGAAAATAATCAGGAGGCTTGTGATTTGCACGTGCAAGCTTTTAAAGTAGCGGAAAGCACCCAATTGCCGGTGATAGTTAATTTAGATGGTTTTGTGCTGACTCATTTGACGGAAGAAGTGGATATTCCCGAGGCCGCTAAAATTAAAAGATTTTTGCCCGCCTACCGACCGGTTGAGTTTTTGAATCCCCAAAAACCGCAGACTTTTGGGCCGCTAGTTGGCCCGGCTGATTATTTTGAGATTCGACAGGAATTGCATGAGGATTTAATTAAGTCACAAAAAAATACCTTACAAGTTGGCCGGGAGTTTAAAAAAGTTTTTGGTCGCGCGGGTAATACTTTGATTGATGGTTATAAATTAGCCGATGCGCAAATTGTGTTAGTGTCTTTTGGTTCAGTAATCGGCACGATGCGTGAGGTGGTGGATGAATTACGGGCCAAAGGAGTTAAAGTGGGAATTTTAAAAATTATCACTTATCGCCCCTTTCCTACAGAATTAATTATTAAAGCTTTAGCTAAGGCTAAAATTATTGCCGTTGTGGAAAAAGATATTTCTTTGGGTGGTCAAGGAATTTTAGCCACTGACCTTAAGGCTCATGCCGGGCAAAAACTTAAAGCGCCGATTAGTAGTTTTGTCGTCGGTTTAGGTGGTCGTGATGTGACTAAAGAAACCATTAAAAAAATTATTAAATTGGCACCAAAGGCCACAACCACGGCCGTAACTTTTGTTGGATAAAGGTAGTATAATTTTAAATTTTTATTTTACATTTTGATTTTTGAATTTTAATTTTATCTATGAAATACCAATCAACTTTTCCTCATTTATATAATCCTGGTCATTCGGCTTGCGCGGGTTGCGGTGAAGCCATCGCGATTAGACACTTACTAACTGCGTTAGGTCCTAATACGATCATGACTAACGCCACCGGTTGTTCGGAGGTAACTACCACGCAATATCCCTTGTCGGCTTACAAAATTCCTTGGCTACATTCTTTATTTGAAAATGCGGCGCCAGTGGCTTCGGGTGTTTTGGCGGCGCTTAAGCAAAAAGGTTTAACAAAGGTTCAAGTGGTAGCTGTTGGTGGAGATGGTGCCACTTATGATATTGGTCTGGGTTTTATTTCGGCTTTATGGGAACGGCAAGAAAATATTTTGTATGTTTGTTATGACAATGAGGCCTATATGAACACTGGTTATCAAAGTTCAGGAGCCACACCGTTGGGCGCGTTTACTACTACTACGCCACCCGGTAAAAATTCAGAAGGTAATAATTTAATTAAAAAAGATATGATTGGTTTGGCCTTGGCTCATCGCGTGCCGTATATTGCCACAGCCACCTCAGCTTACCCGTTAGATATTCAAGCGAAAGCTAAAAAATCTTTAGAAATAGTTGGCCCTAAGTATTTACAAATTTTAACGCCTTGCGTGCCAGGTTGGGGCTATGATCCAGCTTTGACGGTAGAATTGTCTAAATTAGCCGTGCAATCCGGTTTATATCCGTTGCTAGAAATTATTAACGGTCAGTTTACTAAAGTCCAAAAAATTAAACCGGTGCCAGTGACGGAATATTTGAAACCGCAAAAACGCTTTGCTCATCTTTTTAAAGATGAAGCGGGGCAGCAGGTGATTGCTAAATTACAGCAAATTGCTGACGAGAATATTAAGAAGTATAATTTAGTATAATAAAAATTCAGCAAAAAGTAATTAAGTAATGTAGTGAAGTATGCCAAAAACCAAAACCCAGGTAGTTTATATCTCTGGCGGTACCACCTTTAAAAATAAACGTGATTATTTAAGTTTTTTAAAAAACCGAAAGATATCTATTGAGGAAAAAGTGCGTTGGTCCGATGATTATTTAAAGAAAAAACTGGGTCAAAATTTTGAAGTCATTCAGCCCCGAATGCCCAAAGCTGATGATGCAAAGTATGTTGAGTGGAAAATTTATTTTGAACGATATTTTCCTTTGTTGCGAAATAACTTAGTTTTAATTGGGGGGTCGTTGGGGGGAATTTTTTTGGCTAAGTATTTGTCTGAAAATAAATTTCCCAAAAAAATTTTAGCCACCTATTTAATTTGTCCGCCATTTGATAACACCTTGCCAAGTGACGATTTGGTGGGGGGGTTTAAATTATCAGCAGATTTATCAAGGTTGGAAAAAAGTTCTAAAAATCTTTATTTGTTATTTTCTAAAGATGATCCGGTAGTGCCAATGGTACAGGCTAAAAAATATCAAAATAAGCTAAGCCAGGCTAAGTTTATTTTTTACGAAAGCAAAAACGGACATTTTAAAATAGCCAAATTTCCCGAGCTTATTAAACTGATTAAAAAAGCGGTAAAAAGAAAATAAAATAGTTAATAATTAAAACACTGGCCAGCAAATCGGCAGTGTTTTTTGGTTAATTGACAGCAAAAATTTTTGCTGTTATGATGTTAGGAATTTAACCAAAAGGAGGGATAAAACATGGCAATCAACCCGTTGGTGTTGTCAGAATTTCAGTTGTTAGTTAGCCGGGTCAGTGGTTGTTATCGTCGGTCAGAGATTATCGGTTTAGAGTGGGCTTGGCAGAAAGCCTTAGCAGCTCATGAAGGCCAGTATCGGTTGTCTGGTGAAGATTATTGCTGTCACTTATTACGTGGCCTCAAGACCTTGCATTATGAATTGAATCTTAGAAAAGCTTTTTTATTGCAGGCCTATCTATTGCATGATGTAATTGAGACTGAGGACGAAAAAAGGGTAAGCGAGAAAACCGGTCAGTCCTCCAGTTATCAGGAAATTACGGATAATTTGGGGTTAAGAGTTTCGACTATTGTGATGGTGGTTTCTAAGCCGCGACCAGGGGACCCAAGGTTTATTGATGAATTTGGTCAACCCTGCGACTTTAAGCGACAGGAAGCCTATCATCAACAAATTATTCAAGGCGGTTTGTATGTCCATCTTACTAAATTGGTAGATAATTTGGATAACATGCGGACCGTGTGTTTTTTGCCAGAACCCAAGCGTCAGCGTAAAATTTTGGAATCGCAAAAATTTTATCAGCCGTTGATCAGCGGGGTTGGATGGGTCTATCCGTATAAGGCCGAAATTTTATGGCGGGAATTTGCCAAAACACCCGCCGGCATTATTTCGTGAATTGGGGTGATTTTAATAAAAAAACCACCCCTTTTTGTTTTTAGGAGAGCACGCTTCGCGCTTGACCCCTAAGCAAAGTTGTAGTATACTGGAAAAGATTATTGTTTAACCCCTGTGGATAACTTGAAGGTTTAATAAAAAAAATTTGAATTCAATTTTTAATTTATGCCAGATAGTATAAAAATACACGGTGCCAGAGTACACAATTTAAAAAATATTAGTTTGGAAATTCCTAAAAATAAACTGGTGGTAATTACCGGGATTTCTGGTTCCGGTAAATCGTCTTTAGCGTTTGATACTATTTATGCCGAAGGTCAGCGGCGTTATGCCGAAAGTCTGTCAGCTTATGCCAGACAGTTTTTAGATTTATTAGATAAGCCAGACGTTGATCAGATTGAAGGTTTGTCGCCAACCATTGCTATTGATCAACGCTCAGTTTCTCATAATCCACGCTCAACAGTTGGCACGATTACCGAAATTTATGATTATTTGCGACTGCTTTATGCCAAGATCGGCACGGCGCATTGTCCAGAGTGTAACCAAAAATTAGAACGACAAACCGCGGAGCAAATTTTAATGCGGATTGCCGACCTGCCTTTAGGTAGTAGTCTAAAAATTTTAGCGCCCATTGTGCGCAATCAGAAAGGGGAACATTTGACCGAAATAAAACAACTAGCCAAGGTGGGCTATCAACAATTACGTTTGGATGGCATTTTTTATCAAGCGGAGGAGCTTGCGGAAAATGTAATTGATAAACAAAAAAGTCATAATTTGGAAGTAGTGTTGGGAAGTTATGTTTTGACTAAAAATTCCGGGCAAGATCCAATGTTAAAAAATTTAATTAATGTGGCTTTGGATTTTACCAAAGGCTTTGTTAAGGTATTGGTTGAACCAAATCAGGAATATAATTTTAATCAATATTTACATTGCGATAACTGTCATTTAGATTTACCAGAAATTGAGCCACGGACTTTTTCTTTTAATTCACCCTCGGGGGCTTGTGCAGTTTGTAGTGGTTTGGGCACTAAATTAGAAGTAGATTCAGATTTAGTTATCCCTAACAAACGTTTAACTTTAGCCGAAGGTGCGATTAAGCCCTGGGCACGAAATTTTTCTTCGCAAACCAGCTTATGGAAATTATTAATCGCCGTCGCCAAAGAAAATAATTTTTCTTTAGAAGTGCCGGTGACAGAATTAGGCAAAAAGTCTTTAGAGATTATTTTACAAGGAACAGGTGATAAAAAGTATTTAATAGATGGAGAAAATTTAATTTTTGAAGGCGTAATTAAAAATCTCACCACCAAATATGCCGAAACTAAATCCGAATATTTACAAAAAGAAATTGAGGCTTGCATGCGCACCTTTACTTGTCCAAGTTGCGGTGGCAAACGTTTAAGCAAACTAGCCTTGGCGGTAACGGTTGAAAATTTAAATATTGCGGTGCTCACAGCGCAATCTGTACAAGCGAGTTTGGAATTTTTTACCAAATTAACTAAGCAAATGGAAAAGGCGGGTGGCGCGACCGAAAAAATTACCCGACAACTACTTAAAGAAATTATCAAACGTTTAAATTATTTGGATCGGGTAGGCTTGTATTATTTAACCTTAGATCGGACGGCTGGCACTTTATCGGGCGGGGAAGCACAACGAGTCAGGCTGGCCACCCAAATTGGTTCGGGCTTAGAAGGAGTGGTTTATATTTTAGATGAACCGTCAATTGGTCTACATTCACGAGACAATGATAAATTAATTGATACTTTAAAAAAATTAAAAGACTTAGGTAATTCGGTAATTGTGGTTGAACATGACGAGGCCATGATGGAAGCGGCTGATTATCTAATTGATATTGGCCCCGGCGCCGGACGGTTTGGGGGAGAAATTATTGCCCAAGGTACGCCGGCCCAGGTAAAAAAGAATAAAAAATCTTCAACCGGCCAATATTTGTCCGGCGCGAAAAAAATTGATTCGCCAGCTAAGCGCCATAAGGGTAATGGCAAAGCAATTTTTATCAAAGGAGCCAAAGAATTTAATTTAAAAAATGTTGATGTTAAGATTCCTTTAGGGATGTTGGTGGGGGTAACCGGTGTTTCGGGTTCTGGTAAGTCCACCTTAATTATTGAAATTTTAGCCAAAGCTTTAGCGCAAAAATTTTATCGGGCTAAAGATTTGCCGGGGCAACATCAAGAAATTAAAGGTTTAGAAAATTTAGACAAAGTAATTATTATTGATCAATCGCCGATTGGCCGTACGCCCAGGTCTAATCCGGCCACTTATACCGGCGTCTTTACGCATATCCGTGATTTGTTTACCACTTTGCCCGAGGCTAAAGTGCGAGGTTTTTCGCAAGGTCATTTTAGTTTTAATGTTAAAGGTGGTGGTCGTTGCGAGGCTTGTGCCGGTGAAGGCCAGGTCCGAATTGGGATGCAATTTTTGCCAGACGTTTATGTCGCCTGCGAAGAATGCCACGGTCGTAGGTACAATCAGCAAGCTTTAGAAATTCATTATCAAGGTAAAAATATTGCCGATGTTTTAGAAATGTCCGTGACCGAAGCCAAAGATTTTTTTAAAGACCAATCACAAATTGTTGATAAATTAAATATTTTAGCCGAAGTTGGTTTGGGTTATCTACAATTAGGTCAAGCGGCCACCACGCTTTCGGGTGGGGAGGCCCAGCGGGTCAAATTAGCAACGGAATTAGCACGTCGCGCTACTGGTCGCACTTTATATATTTTGGATGAGCCCACTACGGGTTTACATTTTGAAGATATTAAACGTTTATTACAGGTCTTAAGTCGCTTAGTAGATAAAGGCAATTCAATTTTAATTATTGAGCATCAATTGGATGTTATTAAATCTTGTGATTGGGTAATTGATTTGGGCCCGGAAGGCGGCGAACGTGGTGGTTATGTAGTGGCCGAAGGCACGCCGGAACAAGTAGTTAAGTCTAAAAAAAGCTATACCGCTCAGTATCTTAAAAAGGTTTTATAAATTTTAGTGTCGCGGGTTTTTTAAAGGTCTTAAGGTAAGGCCTTTTTTTCTTGGGGGAAATATGATAAAGTAAAGGCAAAGTCAGTTAGTTTATATAGTTTAAAGTAAAAAAGTATAAAGTTATAAAGTATGGCGGAACAAAAATATAATCATCAAGAAATTGAGGCTAAGTGGCAGAAAATTTGGGAGCAAGAAAAATTGTTTGCGGTCAAAGAAGATAAAAAAATTCCCAAAGATCAGCGCGTCTATGTGTTGGATATGTTTCCTTATCCGTCGGGTGAAGGTTTGCATGTGGGGCATCCTGAAGGTTATACCGCTACGGATATTTACTCTCGTTACCAACGTGCCCAAGGCAAATTAGTACTGCACCCCATGGGTTGGGATGCCTTTGGTTTGCCAGCCGAAAATTATGCCATTAAAACTGGCACGCATCCGGCGGTGACTACGCAAAAAAATATTGATAACATTCGGCGCCAAATTAAAGCCTTGGGTTTTTCTTATGATTGGTCGCGCGAAGTGAATACTACGGACCCGGCGTATTATAAATGGACCCAATGGATTTTTTTACAATTGTTTAACCGTGGTTTAGCTTACGAAAGTCAGGCGCCGATTAATTTTTGCCCATCATGCAAAACGGGTTTAGCCAATGAAGAGGTCAAGGATGGCAAGTGTGATCGGTGTGGCACGGCGGTGGTTAAAAAATCAATTCGGCAATGGATTTTAAAAATTACGGATTATGCTGACAGGTTAGAAAAAGATTTGGCGTTATTAGATTGGCCAGAGTCAATTAAAATTTTACAACGCAATTGGATTGGTCGTTCGGAAGGCGTACAGTTTGATTTACCACTAACTATTACTAATCAAAAATTATCCGTTTATACCACCAGAATTGATACGGTATTTGGGATGACTTTTTGTGTCATCGCGCCGGAACATCCGCTCGTCGCTTCGCTCCTCGAAATCAAAGAGCAAAATTTAAAAATCAAAAATATTGAAGAGGTACAAAAATATATTCAGGATTCGCAAAGTAAGTCGGATTTAGAGCGCACCGAATTAAATAAAGAAAAAACCGGTGTAGAATTACAAGGCGTTAAAGCGATTAATCCGTTTACTAAACAAGAAATTCCCATTTACGTTGGTGATTTTGTACTAGGGCATTATGGCACCGGCGCCGTGATGGCCGTGCCAGCGCATGATGAACGGGATTTTGAATTTGCAAAAAAACATAAGATTGGAATTACGCCAACTATCGTGCCAGTTTTGGGTGAGGTGAATCAAAGTCAACAAATATCCGAAATGTTAGAGGTGGTTCAAGAAGTCAACCAATTATTGCAGGCAAAAAACATTAAAGTTTGGTTTAACGGTACTTTTGGGGTGGCTGGCTATTATGGTAAGTTTTTTGATTTACCAGCTGATGTTGATTGTGGGGTTTTGGTTAAAGATTTTTTGGCCGCTAAAGAAGTAGTGGAAAATAATGGCTATCAAAAGATTGAAGATAAAGAAAATGAGAAGTTTAAGGTTTCTATTTATCAAAAAGGCAAAATTATTTTAGAAATAGGTACCTTTGATCATGACCTAGGCGATCAAGTGGTAGAAATAAATAATATAAAATATCCGGTGCCTCAGGCACAATGGTTAGCTGATTGTTATCGGATAACGGCAGTTAAAGAACGCCGTCAAGGTAAAAATGATTTAAAAAGAGCAATATTTTTAGAAGAGATGACTAATAATATTAAAGAAGCTTATACGGAAGACGGCGTGTTGACTAATTCTGAAAAATTTACTGGCTTGACTTCGGCCGAGGCACGCGAAAAAATGGCGGATTGGTTGGAACAAGAATTAATTGGCAAGCGACAAGTGAACTATAAACTCCGCGATTGGATTTTTTCGCGGCAACGTTATTGGGGCGAACCGATTCCGTTAGTTTATTGCGAGACTTGTGCTAAGCGCAAGCCAAAAATTTTATTAATTCATGGCCTTGGTGGCAATACCCAAGAAAATTGGTTTCCCTATTTTAAACGAGAAATGGAAAATCGGGGATACGAGGTGCTTATTCCTGATTTACCTAAAGCTGAAAAATTAGCATTAAATGATTGGCTAAAGCCGTTGAGCAAATTAGGTTTGACTACTGACGATGAATTATTCGTGGTGGGTCATTCTTTGGGCGCTCCGGCCGCCATGCAATTTATTTTAAAGAATAAATTACCAGTTAAAAAATTAATTTTAGTGGCACCAGTTGGCCACAGTTCCGATTGGCAACACGTGAAGCAATATGATTTTACGGATAATGAAATTAATACCATTAAGCTTTTTGGCGGGGCTAAGGTTGATTTCGCGCAATTAAATAACTTGGTGGCCAAAACAACCTTATATTTTTCTCAAGATGATCCTTATATACCAGTGACGATGCAACAGGATTTTTTAGAATTACACGGCAAAGTAGTAGTTTTTAAAGACAAAAAACATTTTAGTTCGCGTTGGGGAACGACAGAGTTGCCAGAAATTTTAGAAGAATTTCCCTCTGTGTCAGCCTTAAATTTGGGTTGGGTACCAGTTCCGGAAGAAGAATTACCCATTAAGTTGCCGGCAGTGGAAAAATATGAACCTTCGGGTACCGGGGAGTCGCCGCTAGTTAATGTGCCGGAGTGGGTGAATACTAAATGTCCGCGTTGTGGCGGCAAGGCTAAACGCGAAACTAATACAATGCCGCAGTGGGCGGGTTCGTGTTGGTATTACCTCGCATACGCAATAGTTCAAAGTTTAAAGTTCAAAGTTCAAAGTAAAAAATACGAATGGGATTTAGCAAAAATAAATTATTGGAATCCGGTAGATGTTTATGTCGGTGGGGCGGAACATGCCGTGTTGCACTTACTTTATGCGCGTTTTTGGCATAAGGTTTTGTTTGATGCGGGTTTTGTTTCTACGCCCGAGCCGTTTATGAAGTTAAAAAATCAAGGCATGATTTTGGGAGAAAACAATGAAAAGATGTCTAAGTCGCGGGGCAACGTGGTTAATCCTGATGAAGTGTTAAAAGAATACGGCGCCGACACTTTTCGGTTGTATGAAATGTTTATGGGGCCGTTTGAAGATGCTAAACCCTGGAATACTAAAAGTATTATTGGCGTGCGCCGGTTTTTGGAAAAAATTTATAATTTGTCAGATAGGATTGGTAAGGAGAGCAATCCAGATCTAGAAAAAATTTTACATCAAACTATTAAAAAGGTTGGCGAAGACATTGAAAATTTTAGATTTAATACGGCCATTTCACAAATGATGATTTTAGTTAATGCTTTGCAAAATCAGGCAGATGACCTCGATCAAGAAGTTTGGGAAAAGTTTTTAATCATCCTATCGCCATTTGCCCCGCATTTAGCGGAAGAGTTATGGGAAAAACTTGGTCATAAAAAATCCATTAGTCTAGAACCCTGGCCCAAGTTTGATCCAAAATTAATTTTAGAGACTGAAATTGAAGTAGTAATACAAATTAACGGCAAGGTGCGCGATAAAATTACCTTACCAGCCGAAAGTTCTGAGGAAGAGGTTAAGGCTAAAGTGTTGGCCTCGGATAAAATACAAAAATGGTTAGATAATCAACCAATCAAAAAGTTTATTTATATCAAAAATAGATTAGTAAATATCGTAATTTAGTTGACTTTTTGTTTAATTTGTGCTATACTAATTTTAGACTGATAAACTAAACTTTTAAATAATTTAATTTTAAAATTATGATGAAAGGTGAACGCGATTTTTCTACCGAAGAGGCCCAAAAAAACTTTTCGGCTTTACCTAAAGAGGAACAGCAAGAATATATTGACCGCTCAAAGGATGTAGCGGAGATTATTAATAGTGATCCAAGATTAAAAGTAGATTACGAAAGATATCGGTTACTAAAATTAGCCGGCAATGAAGATGGCGCTACTAAAGCCTTAGGCGCTTTAAAAGCAAAACAGACGTATGATGTTTTTAAAATTGATGATATAACTAAAGAGGTGTTGCTGGAATTAGCCTCAGAAGATAATTTAAGAGAACTATTGTCTGCAGAGGAAGGTAAGGTCGTTTTCAAATTAAAAAATTGGGAAGATGGTATTATGGGTATGAGTAATTTTGATAAGTTAAAGTTGGTAGCCCTGGCTTTGGGTAAGGAAGTAAATATGGAAGTAGACAATACTGGGAAAATATCGCAAGAAGTGGAAATTGCCAATTTTGGCAATAAAAAATCTTATTTAAATGTGAAAGGGGAAGTCTGCACAAAATCAAAATTAGAAAAGAAAAAAATATAATTTAATAAGTTGTTAAAATTCGCCTCGTTGCTACGGGGCGAATTTTTTGTTGTTATTTCTGCACCTGTTTAATTGCTTGCTTTATTTATCAATCCTGTGGATAACCCCCATTGACTATTTTAAAGTTTTGCTGTAATCTTTAAATACCTTCAAAAACAAGGAGGATATGCAATGAAGGAAAGGTCGCCGGCCTAGTCCACATTTCCAACATTGTTATCCAGCAATTATCGCCTTCTAAGGAAGGCGAAATTCGCGGCCAAATAGCCGCGACTGGGGGATGAGATGCATCCCCTACAAAAACCCCCCGAGCAAATTTATTTTGCTCGGGTCTTTTAATTTTTAAAATAAACTAGGCGCTAGCTTGATGGCCTTTTATTTTATAGTTTATTTCTTTATAATGAAACTATGTTAGTCAAATATTTTACTAATCAAGAGGGCAATCTTTGGGACAAGTTTGTTAGTCAGCAAGCCTTAGATGGTGGCTTGTTGCAGGCTTGGCCATGGGGTGAATTTAAACAGTCCCTAAAACAAACCGTTTGGCGCCTGGCCGTAATGGACGGCGAAGCAATTTTATTAGTGGCTCAAATAATTAAAGAAAGCTTGCCGGCGGGTTTTAGTTATCTTTACTGTCCGCGCGGGCCAGTACTAAAAAATAATTTAAACCAGTCACAACAAACTGCAGTACTAAACTTTTTTTTGGTTGAAGTTACAAAACTAGCTAAAAATAATCAAGCGGTTTTTGTTCGGTTAGAACCGACTTATCAGTTACCCGCGGTTGATCGACAACTAGTCGCTTCCGGTCAAGTGCAACCTAAACAAACTTTAATTTTAGATTTGACTAAGCCGGCCAGCGAATTATTAGCGCAAATGAAAAGTAAAACGCGCTACAATATTTCGGTAGCGTCAAAGCATGGTGTGCAAGTTAGAGTAGCCAGCCAGATTACGGAATTAGATTTTACCGCCTTTTGGGAATTGATAAAACAAACTTCAACTAGACAACAAATTTCTTCGCATTCGCAAAAATATTATCAAGCCATGATTAAGCAGTTTGCTTCACGGGGCCAAGTCAAGTTGTATTTAGCTGATTTTCAGGGTAGAATTATTGCAGTTAATTTAGTCGTGCAAAGTGGCAATTGGGCTTATTATTTGCATGGGGCTTCGGCGGATGCTGATAAAAATTTAATGGCACCTTATTTATTGCAGTGGCAAGCCATTTTAGAGGCGCAAGCAGCCGGCCAGAAATTTTATGATTTTTGGGGAGTTTCGGAAACTAAAAAATCTTGGGCGGGGATTACCCGTTTTAAACAAGGTTTTGCTCCCGGTCAAAAATTTAGCACTTATCCTGGTTGTTATGATTCAGTGGTTAACAGATTTTGGTATTTGGCTTATCAGTGGTTAAAAAAAAATTAAAAGTTAATTAATTATTAATCCCTAACGGGGTAACTAAAAAAATATGTTTGGAAATATGTTTGGCAAAAAATTTTTTGAAAAAACACCAGAACAAATTACCATAGACCAAAAAAAGGAGGAGGATGATTGGCGTGGATCAGGGATAGCTCCTTCTGAAAAAGAGCCGGGCACCATTGAAGAACGGACGTCTACCGATTATCGCAATAAATTAAGCAAGGCTTTGTTTATTGATGATAAGGGCGATTATTTAGCTTCTCTGGCCCGAGCTTTTCGGGACGAATCAGGAGTGGTATTTGCCGAATGTCATAATGTAGAGGAAGCTTTAGCGGCGGTTGATAAACATCTGCCCAAAGTTTTGTTTTTAGATCATAATCTTTCCGGCGACAGCGGTGATGAGGGATTTGAGATTGCGGAAGCTTTACAGGGTAAGGGGATTACTATTTATTCCACCTCCGCCTACAAACAACCTCGCTACGAAGCGATGGGAGTGGCCTATTTAGGCAAGGCAACTCTAAAAGAATATCGGGAGATTATTAGCAAGATTGAAGCTTAATTTTTTTAAAAAATAATTTTTAGCCAAACCGGTGACACGAGTCAATTTAAAATTTAAAAAGCAAGAGGCAAAATGGAGATAATTAAAGAGAACAAGATTACTAAGGTGCAACTTAAAAAAATAATTGATTTGTTGCATAGTGGTGGCACGATTGTTTATCCTACGGACACAGTTTATGGTTTGGGTTGCGACGCGACTAACGCTAAAGGGATTAAAAAAATATTTTTAATTAAGCAACGACGAGAAACTAAGCCGTTACCCAATATTTGTGCTAATTTAGCGATGGCTAAACGGTATGCTAAATTTAGCCCGCTAGCATTGCGCTTAGCGCAAAAATACTGGCCCGGGGCGCTTAATTTAGTACTACCGGTAAAACAGACCGGGTTGAAATTAGCTACAGCCAGACGGGGTAAGGTAGGGCTTAGGGTGCCCAATTTTGGCCTGCCTCAGCGCCTTGCTTGGATTCTAAAAAAGCCTTTGGTTTCAACCTCGGCCAATCTCTCGGGTCAAGTACCATGCTATAATACCAAAGAGGTTTTAGGGCAATTTAAAAATCAGCCCCACCAGCCAGATTTAATTATTGATGGCGGTAAACTGTCTCGGCGGAACCAACCTTCGACGGTAGCGGAAATTAAAAAAAGTCTAATTATTATTTTAAGACAGGGAGTAGTTAAAATTAAAATTTAAATATTAAAATTAATAATTTTTAATTTTACTTTAATTTTTTTGACTTTTCAATTTTAAATTATTTATTATGCAAAATTCGTTTACGGGGATGTTTCGTCCTTATTTAGCCAGTAAACTAACTTCCGAGGTGCGAGAAATGTATGCCATGGTGGCTATTTTAGATTTTGCCATCTCGGCGGTTATGATTTTTGAACCCATCTATCTTTATTCTTTAGGGTATTCCTTAAGGCAGATTTTATTTTTTTGGTTGGCGGTTTATGTGTTGTATTTTTTTACGGTACCGGTTGGTGCACATATCGCGCAACAGCGGGGCTTTGAGCACACTATGTTTTATGGTTCAGTTTTTTTAGTATTATATTATCTGTGTTTATTTGGGGCCGGGCAATATCCTTGTTTGTTATTTCTAGCGGTGCCGGCACTAGTCGTCCAAAAATTTTTGTTTTGGCCGGCTTATCATGCTAATTTTGCACACCATAGCGTGCAAGACGAACAGGGTCGCGAAATTTCTAATTTAATGGTATTAGATTCGTTGGTTTATATTTTAGGCCCCTTGATGGGCGGTTTGATTATTAAAATGGCTGGTTTTAAAGTGTTGTTTGTAGTGGTGTCATTTTTAATTATTTTATCCAACATTCCAACCTTAATGACGCCGGAAAAATTTATTCCTCGTAAATTTCCCTACTTAGATACTTACAAAGCCATGTTTAAGCCAGCCAATCGGCGACAACTAATAGCTTGTTTGGGTTATGGTGAAGAATTAATCGCCTTGATTATTTGGCCGGTATTTATTGTGATTATTTTTAAAGATTATTTGTCAGTGGGTAGCTTAGCAGCCTTATCTACTTTAGTGGCCACCTTATTGGTTTTTTATGTTGGTCGGGCCACAGATAAAAAAGATAAATATTCGGTGTTGCGACTTAGCACGATGTTTTGTTCGGCTTCCTGGCTGTTGCGGATTGCGGTCAACACTTCCATTGGGGTATTCTTGGTGGATGCGTTATCTAGAATTTCTAAAGCTTCTTTGTCAATTCCGTTAGTGTCAGTTATTTATGAACGTTCCCGGCAGGGTAGTGTAATGCACGGGGTGGTTTTTTATGAAGCTTCCTTGGTCTTAGGCAAAATTATGGTGGCAGTTTTAGCCATTGCTTTAATTTCAATTTTTGATGGGGGCTTTAGTATGATTTTTTGTCTGGCGGCGGTTATGGCCTTACTTTATTCTTTGTTATAAATAAAAAATTTGTGTCTTTAATTGCTCAAGCTAAATATCTTAGTAAAATTTATCAGGCGCGACCCAACAAGGGTTTGTCGCAAAATTTTTTGATTGCCGAAAATATTTATGAAAAGATTATTACAGCGGCGGAGCTGACGGCCGAAGATTATGTTTTAGAAATTGGTTCGGGTTGGGGTTTTCTGACCGGTCATTTGCTGGCGGGAACGAAAAAAGTTTTAGCGGTCGAAGCCGATGTTCGGTTGGCAAAATATTTGCAGCAATCAGCCGAACTTAGCAATAAGGAGCGATTACTTATTTGTTCGCAAGATATTTTACGTTTGAAAAATGAAGAAATTACGCAAAAGCTAGAATTGCCCTTGGGGCAACCCTATAAAATTGTGGCTAATTTACCTTATCATATTACTTCGGCGGTGATTGAAAAATTTTTAGCCTATCAGCCCAAGCCTCAACTAATGGTGTTGTTAGTGCAAAAAGAAGTGGCGCAACGGTTGTGTGCCAAACCGCGTAGTAGTGCCGGCGAGGGGATGAGTATTTTATCAGTAGCGACGCAATTTTACGCGGAGCCGGAAATAATTGATTATGTCAAGGCTAGTTGCTTTTGGCCGGAACCAAAAGTAGATAGTGCAATTGTTAGATTAAAAGTAAAAAGGGCTAGTCCGCAGGTTGATGAAAAAAAATTTTTTCATTTAGTTAAGGTTGGTTTTTCGGCTAGGCGCAAGCAATTGCATAACAACTTAGCGGCGGGTTGGAAAATAGACTCAACTCAAACTAAAGCCTGGTTGACAGCCGCCGGTTTAGCGCCAACGGTTCGACCCCAAGATCTGGCGGTGGCGGATTGGTTGGAATTGTTTAAACAGACAAATTAATTTGTTATTGCGAGGAGGAGTATAGATTCTTGGCTTGATAATCATTAATTAACTTGTTTGCTAAAGCTAATTTGTGTTATAATATAAGCAATTCGACTTGGAAAAAAAATTAAAAAAGTAGTATAATTAAAATAGTGGATAAAGTCTTAAAGTTTGACGATTTGGCTAATTATGCCCGCTAACCCAAAGATGGAAAAAAGAATCACCTATAGCATTTTGGTGCTTGGTGTTTTTACTTTGGTGTTTGGTTTTTGGCAAACCAAGGCTAACTTAACGGCCAGCAGTGTTGGCTCTACGGTTAATAAAAATTCTGCCACCGAAAATTTAAATCAAGTGGCGGCAATTTCTGATGAACAATTAAAAAAGCAGGACACCGATAACGATGGTTTGACTGATTATGAAGAATTAAGGGTTTATAGTACTAGCCCCTATTTAGCTGATTCGGATTCCGACGGCTTTAATGATAAACAAGAGATTTTGTCCGGTCATAATCCAAATTGTCCTGAAGGTCAAACCTGTATTCCACAAGTTAGTAACGGCGAGGCAACGGCGGCTACCGGTTCAGCTAGTCAGTCTAACGTCAGTTTGCCTTCGGCCAGTGACCCGCAAGCTATTCGTCAGTTTTTAGTACAAAATGGGGTGTCGCAAGATCAGGTTGATGCTTTAAGTGATACAGAAATTTTGGCTATTTATCAGCAAATGGCCAGCGCTATTGCCACGGGGCAAGTGCCTAGCAATTTAGGGGAAGTAGATAATAATACCAGTACTGTTCCAGTCGCTAATACCAATAGCGGTTTGAATATCAATAGTGTTAGCCAACTACAAAGCTTAACGGGTTCGCAAATTAGGGCCTTGTTGATTGAAAAAGGAGCGAGTGCGGATTTATTAAGTAAATATACGGACGAGCAGTTAAAACAGGTATTTATACAGAAATTAACGGAGCAACAAACGAATACTAATACGGTCAAATAATTTATTTTATTAACATGCCGGTAAAAACTAAAAATATTTTTCAAAAATCAGCCTTAATCTTTTTTAGTCTAGTTTTGTTAGTTTCACCGTTGTTAGTTTTGGCGCAAGGGGCAGGGCTAGTTCCTGAATCTGCGACTAACGTGGTGCCTGGTGTTCCAATTAAAGTTGTTTCGGATATACCAAGAACTACCGCCGCCACGAAACAAACTCTCAAAGACAGTTTAACCAAAGCGGCTAAGATTGCTTTTAAGACTGCTTTGGGTAATTTTTTAAATCAAATTGCTTACGACACCGCCACTTGGATTGCTTCGGGTGGGGAAGGTCAAGAGCCATTATTTGTGACCAAGGGTTGGACTAGTTATTTAACGGATGCGGCGGATAATTTAGCGGGAACTTTTTTAGACAAATTAAGCGTGGCCTGGAATAGCGGCGGCGGTGAATTTACGGCCGGTAAATTTACCATTAAACAAAATGGCACCACCTTGTTTAGTTTGGATATTTGCGCCCCTAGTTTAAAAACTCAAATAAATATTATGGTGGGCTTAGGTTTGACCAAGCCGACTACTTATTCCAGTCGTTGCAAAATATCAAAAATGATTAGTAATTGGGATGATGCGATTAAAGACGAACAATATTTACCAAAATTAGCCACGGTTTTAAAATCAGAAAATGACCTGAGTTTGTATTTGGATTTAAAAGAAGTAATGTTTAAAACTCAGGATAAGATTGAACAGTTGGCAATTTTAGAAAAAATACAAAATTTAGGTTTTAAGGATATTAAAACTAAAGATGACAAAATTAAAACTCCTGGGGCAGCGGTGGCGGAATTCTTTTTTAAGGGGATGATTACTGATGCTACGGTGCGAGAAAAAAGTTGGGTGGGGGAACCGGTGGCCGATGCGATTGCGGTTTTTACCAATACTTTGATTGGTCAGGTCTTACAAAATTTAATTAACGGTTTATATTGGAATAATGACGACAGCGATTCTTCGTCTACAGTTTATAATTACGAATCTGGTTCTGCTAGCAGTGGTCAAGCAGCCGCCAAAACTCGCTTTGCTAGTCTGCGTGATGTCTCGCCGATTGTTGGCGGGCCTTATGACATTTTGAATAAATTAACGGCTTGTCCGGATTCTTCTAATCCCGGGCCAACTGATTGCGTCATTGATGAAAAATTCCGGTTTGGTATTGAAAAGGGTTTGACGGTTAAGCAGGCCATGGCTGAAGGTTGGCTGGACGGTAAAAAGGCCTTTGGTTTTGAAGCCACGCAGGGCACCGCCGGCAAAGAGCCAGATTATAAAAATGGTTATCCTTATCGTAGTTTTTTAATTTTACGTAAATATCGAATTTTACCGGTGGGCTGGGAAGTAGCGGCCCAATACATTCGGGATTTTGCCGGCCAAAATTTTAGTTTAGAACAAGTAGTAGGAGTTAATGATCCGGCCAGTAAATATTATGGTAATGCGGATTTATTGCCACTCAAAGGCTTGGTGGACCCCAATTGGGTGTTAAAAGCGCCAGAAGCCTATTGCCGTAAAGAAGGTCCGGGGCCAAAAGTTTCTAGTAGCTCGGTCAACAGTGGCACGGATGCTAACGCCGATGGCGATTATGATGATAACGGCGACACGCCCTCTTCTTTATCTTTATCGCGCGAAGATTATTGCGCGGATGAGCAGAGTTGCATTGTGGAAAATGAAGATGGCTCTTGTAAATTTTATGGTTATTGCACCGAAGAACGTCGGACTTATGATTTTGGTAAAAATAGTAGTTGTAGCCCGGTCTATAACAGTTGTCAAACTTTTCAAAATTCAAATGGCCAAACAGTTTCTTATTTAAAAAATTCTGTGTCTTGGTCTTGTGCGGTTGGTGACGGTTATGGTACTAATGGCGTAGCCGGTTGCCGACCTTATAGCGTGTGGCAAGCTAATGGCCTGTGGCAAGCCAATATTTCCGTGTCTGGTGGTCAAAGTTATAATGCAATTTATTATTTAGATAATGATGCGCAAGCTTGTACCAGTGCCCAAGCGGGTTGTTCTAAATTTATTCGTTTAAAACCTAGTTTAGGCACTAATTTAATTGCTAACAATAGTTTTGAAGAGGGGGTTAATTCGGTCGTTTGGGCACAAACCGAAGGCTCAACGGTAAATATTAATAACCCCAAGGCTTGGGAAATTTTTAATGGTTCGGTTTTTGCCGATGTAATCAATACAGCTGATATACCCCAAGGAGATACTGGTATTTTTGGCAGTAAAGTTTTAGCGTTGGTTAATCGTTCGGTACCTACCGGCGATGCTAGTTGTCAGCAATTAACCAGTCAACTGGTTAAGCCTTATTTAAAACCTAATCATTATTATCGTTTGTCTTTTTGGGGTAAGGCGGAAGACGCTACTAGTCATTGGTATGCAAATTTATCTTTTGGCGATAGTGCTTCTCCTTTATATAACAATGAAGTAGGTCAAAATAAAACCCACCAGACTTTTAAAGAATATAATAACGAAGCGACTTTAAATATTACTACTGATTGGCAAAAATTTACTACTGAAACTATTAAAATAAATTCTTGGGCGGATCCAGGTACAATTAATTTTAATTTTAGTAATTGCAACGGCAGCGCCACGGCCAAAATTTATTTAGATCAAATATTTTTGGAAGAAGTAAATAGTAACGAAACAGCGGTTAGCGCGGTTACCGATTATGGCACTAAAAATTTATTATATTTAACCAAACCGCCTGCTTATTATTATTGTGATGATTATAATACTGATGGCAGTTTAAAAAAGAGCAACGATAATGCGCAATGCGTAAATTATGCCACCGCCTGCACCGAGCAAGATATTGGCTGTCAATTATATAAGCCGGTTAATGGTGATCCAGATGTTTCGGCTATTACGCATAGTACTGATCAATGCCCGGCAAGTTGTGTGGGCTATGCTAACTATGTGGAACAAGGGACAACTTTTAGCGCGCCAAGCAATCAATATTTAATTAATAACGGTAAAACTTGTACGGCCGAAGCGGCTGGTTGTGAAGAATTTACTAATGTTGATGAACAAGCTAGGGGCGGCGAAGGCAAAGAATATTATTCTAAGTTAAAATTATGTCAACAACCTAACGCCGCTACAGAGGGTACTTATTATACTTGGGAAGGTTCGGATACTACTGGTTATCAATTAAAAACTTATCAATTAAGAAAAAGCGATACCGCCGTGGCTGATAAGGCTAGTGGTATTACCAGTTATCCGCCGTGCACACATTTAACTTACAGCTCACCCAGCGTGACGGCTTGTAACGAAATAGCCACTTATTCAACGGACAGTTGTGACCCGGCTACCGACAGCGATTGCCGAGAATTTTTTGATACGCGTGGAGCTAATTACAAACGTAAATTATCATTAACGGTTACTTCTTCAGAAAACTGTCATCCTTATCGCCGCACTACCAATAATTACAATCAAAACCCGCAAAATGGTAACACGGCCGAGCAAGATTGTAGTGGTGTAAATGCCGCCGGTACTTGGGTAGGTGTGGCCGGTTGGTGGAATGGCAGTGAGTGTTTGTATTATGCGGTGCCTAATGAAGGTAATCAGTGTGCTGCTAATTTAGCCGGTTGCCGTCAATATTTAGGCAATAGTGGCAATAATACTAAACAAATATTTTTAGATACTTTTGAAAATAATCCGGTTTGGTCGGGAGCAACTGGTAGCTTTAATGTTAGCTCCGAAGCCAGTTATGCTGGTGGACATAGTTTAAAAATAATTGCTAGTAATGTTACTTCGGGTAATTTTGTATTACAATCCGGTCAAGAATATGAAATCAGTTTTATTGCCAAAGCCTACAACGCCAATGTTAAGCCGACTTTGCAATTATCCGGTATTGATTATCAAATTTATCCTATCAGTGGTACTGGCAGTACTTTATCAACTACGCAGTGGGGAGTTTATAAAAATAATTTCACCTTGCCAGCGACGGTGACTGGTGATTTAACCACCGCTTTAAAAATTACCAGCGCTGGTTGGTATTTAGATAATATTTTAATCAAGTTGATTCGTAGCAATACTTATTTAATAAAAAATTCTTGGAACGTGCCGGTGGCTTGCGATAATATTTTGGATGATCAGGTGGGCGCCGCTTGCGGGGGAACAGAAGGTACGCCTTCCCGTTGCGTTACCGGTTATATGGCGGGGTGTCAACAATATCAAGATGTTGATAAGGTTAATTGGTATTTCCGGCAGTTTAGTGAATTATGTCCGGCTGATGCCGCGGGTTGTGAAGCCTTGATTGATACCGCCAACACCAATTCGCCCGAAGCGCAAACTTTAAATTTGTCTAACGGGAATGATTCGGCCTATATTTATCATGCGCCGGCGGATACAATCTCTTATTGGGTTAATGACAGTAAAAAATATTGCACGGCCGAAGCGGTGGGTTGCCAGGCGGTGGGGCAAAAAGATTACCAAACCGATTGGACGGCCCCAGTTGTCAATACTTATAGCACCACTTATAAAATTTTAGATTTGAATAGTCCTACGCAAGTATTTTGTTCAGATCCTTATTTCCGTTGCGATAAATTTACCGCCAATGATAATACTTACTTTTTCCGCAATCCGTTAAATACCGCCACCACCACTGGCCCGGTGAATGGTCGGGCTTGTGAATATATCACTAAGGCCGGTTTAACTACTCCGGCTTGGTATGTGCGCAGTAAAAATTCGGCGGGTAGTGAAGTGTTAATTCCCTGTCCAAATTATTCCGCCTCGCCACTTTATACGGTTGGTTATTCTGAATCGCCAGTGACTCAACCAGTGGATTTAACGACTATTGCCTCACCCGGCGGCTACGCGGGGTTATGTCCGGCCAGTCAAAATTCTTGCACTGAATTAATTGAGCCAGCGGGAATTAATGGTTCCAATTTAGTATTTAACGCTGATTTTAGTCAAAAATATACGGCCGCGGGGCAAGATTATATTAGTGGTTGGAAAACCGCAGCGGGGGCGGAAATTTCTTATAGTGATAGCGCTGGTAAATTAGCTTTAAATTCTGGCAATACTTATGTGATTACTGGCAGTGGTTTAAAAGTTAAAGCTAATACTTTATATACTTTGTCCGCTAAAGTAAAATTGGTTTTGGCTGGGGAAGGCGGTAGATTTGAAACTTTTGTGACCAGTTCGGTTGCTAATCAATTATCTTCTCCCGATGGTTCTTTAGTTGCGGTTCCGGCTTATAATTCTTACAATTTAGTAGTAGGTAATGATCAGGTTAACCCGAGTGATTTTGTTAGTTTTAGTGGTCGAGTTTATACTGGTCAGGCAACAGCACTAACTTTGGGTATTAAAGCAACACAAAGCAGTTTTGCGATAGCCGAAATAAGGTTGGTAGAAAATAATCCTTACTACACTCTGGCGGATAATTTAGATGCTAAGTCTTGTAACGGTGTGGTTAATCCGGGCCTAGGTTGCGTGCTGTTTAATAATCGCGATAGCTACGCCATCAGTCATAGTAGTGATTATTTAAAAAATGGTTATGATTCCGACGTCAGTCCGGTTAATCCCGATAACAATGGTAATGGCACGGCCGGCACTAACTGCCAAGTGGATATTTGGAATCGTTGCGATAGCAATACTATTTTAAAAGTTACACCGGATCGGGTGTGTAATACTTGGTTATATTGTAAAACTTCCATTGCCAGTAACGATGGCACCAGTAATATTGGCACGGCCAATCGCAACAAAGATGTTTGTTTAGATTTGGGCTTATGCAAAGCGGTGGACGAAAAAGGTAATTGTTCGCAAGTTTTAAATCAAGAAGTGGCTGAATTAAATTATAATCCTACCCAGCCGGGTTTAGTGGCCAATCTAAGTGGCTATACCAAGGTTGGTTATCAATCTAAATTTACGGGCGATTTCCCGTTTGCGCAAATGACTCAAGTAGGTGAAAGTACCGAAGTGCCAAATGGTGATTTTACGGACCTGCAAGACGACGGTCAGCCTCGTGGTTGGTTGCCGTTAAGTTCTGATACTTGTTCTAATAAAGCTAGTCAGATTTGTTACGACTCTTGGGTTTGCGATGATCATATAGCCCCCAAAGAGTATAAACAAAATTGGTGTAATGCCAGCACGCTGGGTTCTTGGAATACTAAATATTTTAAGGCCATCACCAATCCTTCAGATTTAATTACCGAAGGCATTACCTCACCCAATAATAAGCCGGTACTAAAGGTTAATTATGGTGATTATGAAAAGGGTGAAGCGGTAATTGTAGAGTCAGAATTAATTGACGTGTTTCCTGACAGCGAATACGTGGTGTCTGGTTATATTAATACTTTAAATTTAAATCCCGCCACAGCTCAAGCGGTGGTTCAGGTGTGGGAATTAAAGAATAATGGTACTAAGGTTTATTTAAATCAAGACGCCACCACTAATCCGCGGATTTCACCAAGCAGTGAACAGGTTTGGTTGTTGGACCAAACATTTAATGATGGTGCGACTAATACTTTTGGAATGAATAGTCGTGGCGCTTACAGTGTTTATTATTTGATGGCCAGAAAAGACTGGACGCCATTTACCGTTAGAATTAAAACTTCTGCTAATACCACTCAATTAAGACTAGAACTTTCTAATTTTAACCCCGCGGTTAGCACCGGGGTGGTTGCTGAGGGTTCTGGTTCAAGTTATTTTGCTAATTTACGTTTGAAGCCCGCCTTAAAGATAAATGGTAAATCTATCTTGGCCACCGATTGTCGGTTATACCCTGAAGATTCAGCTTTAAGTTGTGATTATACCAATACTGCTACTAATGTTACTTATCGCGGACAAAAAGGTTATTGCTTGCAATATGACAGTAAAAATACCAAAATTTGTTTACAGTGGTGGCCAATTGACTTGCCTAAAGGGGAGTTAACTGGTAGCTACGGTGGTTACTCCGGTCGTTCGCCGTTGTATTACTGCGCGGCCGGTACACTTTTGCAAAAACGTTTTGAAGGAATAATTGCTACCGCTTCTTGGAACGAAGGTGGCGATAATCCTAATAATTGTAGTGGAGTGGCTAGTAAATATGGCACCACTGCTTGGTATCAAGCTTATGATAATAGTGATGCTACAAAATATTATTATTTGTCAGTTGATGGTTATGAGCCTTATTTTGGTTACGCCTCCGATGTGCAAAAGATTAGCACTGATTCTGATGTTTGCTTGGCTTTTGTTTATAATAATCAAGATGAAGTTTATACAGATAATAATGGTCAGAAATATTATGGGTATTCGGTAATCAGCAAGGATGCAACTAGCGGTTCTTTACCTTTCCGTTCTGGTCAACATGTTCTGTGCGATGGAGATGCTAACCATGTTTATAATGTTGATCTTACTTCAGCTACTTGTGCAGCTGGGACGGAGGTGGTCTTAACTGGTAAAATTTTATTTTATCGCTCACAGTTATTAACTGTGGCTGGTTCCGGAGAATGTGTTAGAGCTCTAAAATGCACGGAAGCGTCTGGTTATAATTGTTGTCAGACTAATAGCAAAACTATTTCTGATCCGCCAGTTACGGCCGCTAGTTTTTGTACGGATATTATTCAAACGGTAACTCCTAATGGTCAAAACAAGGCCTGGTTGGGACGGGTGTCGAGTGGCAGTGGTTATAAAACCGCGGTGCAGAATTTTTCGCAAAACGATGATTATGCGCCTTTTGCCAGCATTTTAGCGCCTAGCCCGGATTATAATCCGACTGATTGGTCTTTATTGCCGGTAGATATCGCTGGCGATCCTAGTAGTACTTATAGTGGCAAGGCTCATGCGGGGGAATTTTATTCTTGCGATAACGAGTATGGCGGTTGTGGTAATGTTGGTTTTGACCGTGCGGGTAATTGGTCAATTAATGGATATAACGTTGATCCCAGTAATTTTGTTGAAGGCTCTTACGCCACTATTGATTCGGCTACCATTTCTTTAAAAAGATTATTTGCCCAAGCTTATGCGGAATGGAGTTGGAATTGGACTGATAAAAAGTATGAAATTAGCAACAAAAAATTATGGAGTGTTCCTGATGAAGGTAATCTTTGTGCCGATACTCATCAACGAAATTTAACTCGGCCACCTTATGATGCGACTGATCCAGATGCCGATTACTGTGCCTTAGCGCCGCGGGTGACTAAGATAAAAGTTAATGGCGTGCAGACTTCTGATGTGGTTAGTTTGGGGGTTGGCACCCAAACGGCGGGTTTGGAATTTAATATTACAATTGATGCCAACCAATGGCCGTTAACTGCTTATAAAGTTAATTGGGGCGATGGCACCGAAACAGCAGTTTCCGGTGTGTCGTTACGCGATTCTTCTAGCTCCTCTACGCCGGTGGTGTTGTATCACACCTATGATTATTATTCTATGAAAAAGAATGTTAGCCTGGGCACGGGCGTTTGTTCCGGTACTACTTGTTCAGCGCCAATTGCTATTCAGGTAAAAGATAATTGGGGCTGGTGCAACGGTAATTTAAATCTTGGTTCGGCAGTTTTGGCTCCTTTTGGCACCTCGGCTTGGGGTTATTATCAAAATGCTTGCAGTACTGATACTAATGCCTGGCAAAAAGGGCCCACGGTTAAGGTTAGTCAATAATTAAATTTTTATGAAGCACTGGTTAAAAAATAATCAAAAGAAAGTTTTAACGTTTGTGGCGGGAGCGGTGGTTTTAAGTTGTCTAGTTTTGCCAATGGCCGGAGCGTCGGCACAGACTGCTGGGACAACACCAGCTACACAGGAAGCCGGTACAGGTAGCCAGATTGCCGCTGGAATAACAAAGGTTGCACTTGGGGCTGTATTATTTCCTTATACGGAGATATTAGCAGCTACAGGAGTTCTGTTTGCTACATTGATGACTTTTTTCTTATTTTTATTACGCATTGTGGCTGAATATAGTAATTTTATTAATGCCGATGGTGTGGTTCAAAGTTGGGTTTTTATTAGAGATTTGTGTAATAATTTTTTTATTGTGTTTTTATTAGTGATTGCGGTGGCCACCATTTTAAGGGTAGAAACTTATAATTACAAAAGGTTGCTAGGCAAAGTTTTGTTAATGGCTATCTTGATAAATTTTTCTAAGATGTTCACGGGGTTATTAATTGATGCTTCACAAGTAGTGATGTTAACTTTGCTTGGTAACGCACAACAACTAACCAATACGATTGCAATAAAGGTGGGCGTTCTTGCTTTTTTTAATGTAGGATATATGGCCATAGCTAATGTGGCTTTAGGCAATGGTGTTGAGGATTTTATTAAGGCCGCCACTGCCGCCATATTCTCGGTTATTGCTTGTGTAGTTATCTTAATATTCTTTATTATACTTTTAGCCAGAATAATCGCTTTTTGGTTTTTAATTGTTTTATCACCTTTTGCTTATTTTGCCTCGGCTTTTCCGGCGTTGCAAACTTATTCAGGGCAGTGGTGGTCAACTTTCACAAAATATTTAGTGGTTGGCCCAGCCATCGCCCTGTTTTTGTTTATCTCTATGAATTTTTTGAATGCTATGATTGGTCCATCAGGAACCGATAGTACGGGATCAGTGACGGCCGGTAGTTTAAAAGACGAGATTAGTAGTAAGTTTAAGGTGGTAGGTGGTATAGTTTCGGGCACAGGAGAAGGTGTGGGGGATTTTTTGAACACCTCAACCGAGCAAATATTTGTCTCAATTTTAACTATTGGTTTATTAATTGCCGCCTTAATTGCTGCTGGTAAGGCTGGCACAGTTGGTTCTCAATTAGCTAATAAAGCTATGGGGGAAATTCAAAAGAAAGGTACCAAAATTGCCAAAAATTTTGGTGAAAAAACTCGGGTGCCGGCGGCGGCGCGGGCTTCTTATAATCGTTTTGCTAATTCGCGAATTGGCGGGGTGTTGGGCTTTAATGAAAAGAAAACTGAACGCGATAATCGGTTAATTCAAGCTCAGATGAATCAAAAGTTTGGTGGTAAAGCGGATGCCATTGAGAAATTTAGACAAGAGGAACAGATGGCGGCTCGCGATAGCTTACAAAAATCCGGTTTTGATTTTACCAACACCAATGCCGCTCATGAAATTTTGAAAAAGAATAAAGATGTTGGCACGGCTCGGGCTTTAATTACCTCTTTAGCCGAAGCAGGGGACTCTGAATTAGGAGAAAGCTTACAAAAATATCAAAAGCAATTTAATATTCCAGAAGCGGATTTTAAAACCTTTGCTTATGATATGGAAAGATTGGCGACCAGGAAAAATGCTGGTTTAGTGGGAGTATCTGGTTACAAAAATGAGGACGGACAATTGGTAGGCACTGAAGTTGGAGCAAACTCTGTTCGTAATACAGTGGCTAATATGTCCGAAAAAGATTTGTCTAATATTGTGATTACTAATAGTAGTTTGGGCATGAAGGGGGCTAATGTTTCGCAACAGATTATGGGTATTGCGGATTATATTAAAGCTGGTGGTAATTTGGGTTTTGCAGGTGCGGCTGGTCGCCGGCAAATTATGGAGGCAGTCAAAAATATGCTGGCTAAACCGGAGTTATTCGCCAAGGAAGGCTTTGATTTGAATAATAAAAATACCATTGATGATTTGAACAAGGTAATTAACATGGCTACCGTTGCCTATAGTGGTAGTAATATAGATTATGAAGCAATGAATCTTCCAAAAGGTGATGTTAAGGGTTTGCTAGATAGCCCCGATAGAAAATACATCGAGGGATTTGATCCAAATACTGGTATTAAATTTATTTCAACTGCTGAGGATTTAGCGGGTAATAAGTTGAGTGATGAAGTTGTTAAGCGTAGAGAAGAAATTGAGTCCACTGATTTAAAAACTAGAGCCAATAAAGAAAAATATTATGTTGCGGCGGATGCGGAGGTAGTAAAAAATGAAGAAATGTTTGTTAAAGAGTTAAAAGTGGCTAATTGGGATGATCGTTTGCAAGAATTGCAAGTATTAAAAGAACAGGCCGCTAAGTTTAATTATGATAAATTAAAACCAGGCGAGGAAATTCAGGCCTATGGGATAAACGAAAAAATTAAAAATTTAGCTGAGGAATTAAGAGTAAGTATGGAGTCGGTGGCTAGTTCTAAGGGTGATGCTAAAACAGATATTTTAAGGCCGGATCGAAAGGAAAAATATTCTTTTGCTGATTATTTAAAAGAGAAGAGTGTTGTTTATAAGGATTTGGAAAATATTAGCAAGGCCACTGATAAACAAGCGAGCGCTTTAGGGGATACTCTTTCAGACAATAAAGACACTAAAGAAAAAGCCATTAAAGAAGCTAAAAATAATCAGAAGGCGATAGACGATAGTTTTACCGTGGTTAATCGGCCATTAGAACGAATTCGTTATGAAGAAGAAAATAAAAAGAGCGGTGTGAGGAAAATTGCCAATACGGGGGCGAGTGTTTTAAAATATGATCGGGCCGCCTATATGTTGTTTGGTGACCTTAGAAAAAAGATTGATGAATATTATTCCGGCAAAGAAGAGCAAAAAAGAAGAGAAACTGTTACAGATCGTGATTCCAAGTTGATTAAAACGGCGGCGGCTGTAGCGGGGCAAATGGTGCATCCGATTCTGCAGGACAAAATTAATCAAGCTTTTCTGCCTAAATTGGATCGTAGTATAATTTCCTTTTCCGAGGGTATTCGTCGCTTGTCTAGCTTGCCATTAAATATGAAAAATTTTGATAAAGATGTCAAAGTTTTAAATAAAACTGTGCATAGTCTACAGAACAGAATTAAAGCTTTAAATAAAGTAAGTAAAAAGAGTGGAGATGTTGGTCAAAAACAAAAACTTGACCGAGCTAGCAGTGAATTGAAGAATTTTATGGCCGGAGTTGAACAGAAAAAGATGTTTGGTAGTCAGGAAGAAATTGATGACATCGTGAACGAACTCTCGGGTTTGATTAAATATTATAAGTAATTTTATGGCAGATCAAGAACAAAAATTAGTAACTTATTATCAAAGTCCGGCGGTGCAGGAAGTTTTGAATTCTTTGCCGGCTAAGTATGAAATTTTTAAAGCTGAACCCAAACAACTGTCGGCTTTATATTGGTTGGTGGTAGGCGGGGAACTAGCCCTGGAAGATGTAGTGGATTTTTTGGTGGAACAATTGGGAGCAGGGGAAGAAGCAGCCTTGGAAATTGAAGATGAGCTATATGATAAGGTTTGGTATGAAATTTTACCGGAAATTACGGCCAATCGCCAGGAATATTTAGCAGAACCAGTTTTAGAGACAACAAATAAACCGGCGGTAGCAAATCAGCCAAGCGTAATTAATCAGCCAGTCGCAGTAAAACCGGTTCAAACCTCAACTAAACCCTCGGCTAACCTTAATTTAGATAATTTACCGGCGGATATTTCGGCTGAAGAAAAGGCTTTTTTAGCGCAGGCGACCTTGGAAGAAGAAGATAAAAAATAATTATTATGTCCGAAGAAGTTTTGGCAAAATTTAATAGTTTGGCGCCAAATTTGCGGCAAGCCATTGCTAATGTTTCGGCCCAACGGGTTTTAAGAGAGTTGAAAGATAAGTATCAGCTCAATGCTTTTAATTTGGTTTTAAAAATTGCCAAACAGGAAGTGGCTTTAGCAGAATTGGAAACTTATTTAACCGCCAATTTTACCTTAACCGTTGAGCAAGCCAAAGAGATTAAAACGATTTTAATAAATAAAATTTTTCAACCGGTTTTGGGGCATTTAAATTATATTAAAACAGCATCTAAAATTGAAGTTAAAGCGCCGGCCACACCGACTAAGCCGATAATGGCGCCTTTGATTACATCCAAAATAATAGTTCAGCCAACTAGCGTTGAAGCTAAAACCGAAATTAAGCCAGTCAAGTTACCGGCGACAATTTTTCCTACACGGCCTCAGGGGATAGTTAGATCCGCCGAAAATTTAGATCGGCCGGTTTCTAATTGGCATTTGTTTCCGGAAGATGAGGAAGAAATAAAAAAATTAGCTAATCAGAATAGCGCTCGCCAACGGGATAATTTACCAAATATTTTAGAACAAGAGGCCAAGCGGTTAATTCAGTTAGCCGGTTTAACCTTGACTTCACCGGAGTTAACAAAAAAGTTGGTTAATATTTTAATGACTTATTTACGCGGTGTTCGTGATTGGGTAGAAACTAGAGGCTTTTTAATGCATGAAGCTTCGGCCGGGGGGGTAAGTTTAACCAAAGAACAAGCCGAAAATCTTTTGACTATTGTTGATCGTCAACGTCGGAGCCTAGAAAGTTTACGGCAGTCTTCGGAAACTTTGGCGACTAGCGATCAAGTAGCCGAAACCGATCAATTAATGCAGGCCAAAAGAATGGCAACGGTTAACGCTAATCCTAGACCAGGCCAACCACAGGCGCCATCGGGTTTTAAAAAGTCCGCAGATTTATTGCCACAAAAACCGGTGATTGAAGATATTAAATATGCTAAAAAGTTAGTAGGTCCAGTGGAAGAATTAGCCGGCTTTGATTTGATTGATTTTCGGCGGTTAAACCCTGATCCGGAACAAGCGCGCCAAAAAATTCGTGGTAAGATCGAACTGTTATCCACCGAAGGGATTGCGAAAAAAGTGGCAGGGATTAAGGCTTGGCAAAGTAGTCCGGTAAATCAATTATATTTACAAATTATTCAGCAAGCCTTATTAGCTAGTCAGGCATTAAGCGAGGCAATTAGCCTTCGTCAGCAAAACAATCAGCCGACCTTAACTTTAGCCGAATTTCAGGCTTTGGCGGAATTAAATAAGCAGCTAAAATATTAGGATAAGCGAGTTAGCAGATTAGTAAAATAATTTAGTAAAAAACATGGAAGCATTTACCGTACCACAATTTTTAGAAGTAGAAGATAAAATTATTGGGCCGATTACTACCCGACAGTTTGTTATTTTGGTGGTGGGCGGCGGTTTAGAATTTATTGCATATAAAGTTTCTGATATTGGCCTTTTTATTTTTTTGACGATTGTTTTAGGGTTGTTGGTTTTGGTTTTAGGGTTTTTAAAAATCAACGGTCAACCCTTTCATTATTTTTTAATCAATTTTGTAGAAACTTCTAAAAAACCACGATTACGGATTTGGCGAAAAAAATACAGCACCGCGGAACTAAAAAGTTATCTAAAACAACCTTTAATGCCAGTAATCCCTAGTCAGCCAATGTTTAAAAAGGCGATTGGCGTTTCTCGTTTGTCCGAATTGGCTTTAATTGTAGATACCGGTGGCTATTATGCGGGGGAAAATTCGGAACTTAAAAAATAAATCAGTTTTAGGTTGGTAAAAATTTAAAAATTAGGTAAAATTTGCTATAATTGAATAACTATGGCGCAAAGTATTAATACCGGCCCTCGGCCGTTAAAATTTCATAAAGCCACTGCGGCCACGCCCACGACGCAACGGTTTGTTGAAATTGCCGAAATTAAAGAAAATACGGTTATTTTAAAGGACGGCTCTTTGCGGGCCGTGTTGTTGGTTTCTAGTCTTAATTTTGATTTAAAATCCGAAGAAGAACAGCAGGCGATTATTGGCAATTATGTTGGTTTTTTAAACATGTTGGATTTTCCTTTGGAAATTGTTATTCAGTCGCGCCAACTAAATATTGATGCCTATTTGCTTGATTTAAATAAAAAAGAAAGGCAACAGAGCAATGAATTGTTAAGATTGCAAATTGCTGATTATAGCCAAGCGATTAAGGAATTGATTAAATTGGGGCAAATTATGACCAAAAGATTTTATGTGGTCGTGCCTTATAGTTCTAAGGCGCTTAAACGGCGCGGTTTCTGGGAAAGGATTGCTTCTTTGTTTTTTACTACCGCCGCTTTGCGCCTAGAAGAACAACGTTTCCGCACTTATTATCACGAATTAGATCGGCGGATTGAAAAAGTTTTGGCTGGGCTGTCCGGTATTGGTTTGCGGGCGGCGCAACTAGACACCGTTAGTTTGATTGAATTATTTTATAATACTTATAATTTGGATTTAGCCGAAAAACAAAAAATGACTAATCCCGAAGAATTGCGAGTAGACTAATTATTTTTTATGTTTGACCCCAAACAAATAAAAGATCAGATTGCGGATAATCAGGCCGGTACTTTTTTAGACCGCGCTAAAGCGGTAGCGCCCAAAAGCTTAGAAGAAGCCAAGGTAACCTTAGAAGAGGAACAGATTTATCGACAAGGTTTAGTTTCTATTCGGGACTTAATTGCGCCGGCCGCATTTGAGGTATCGGCTAATTTTTTACGGCTAAACGATCGTTTTGTACGGACAATTTTTGTTATTACTTACCCGCGTTATATTAGCATGGGTTGGTTTAATGCGATTATCAACTTAGATTCTACTTTGGATATTGCCATGTATTTTTATCCAGTGGAGTCTGCGATTATTTTAAAACAATTACGTAATAAAGTAGGTAATTTAGAGGCCCAGTTATCAGCGGATGCCGAAAAAGGTGCGCCTCGCGATCCGTTGCGAGAAACGGCCTTGCGTGATATGGAAAAATTGCGGGATGATTTAACTCAAGGTGTGGAAAGATTTTTTCAAGTGGCAATTTATGTTACCTTGTATGCTTTTAGTAAAGAAGAATTAGAGGAAATTACTGATCGAGTGGAAGCGATTTTTGGTTCACGCCAAGTTTATTCTAAGAAAGTTTTATTTCAAGCTGAACAAGGTTTTAATTCTACTTTGCCGTTGTTAAATGATGAATTGCAAATTACCGCTAATATGAATACTTCGCCGGCCGCTTCTTTTTTTCCGTTTGCTTCGGCTGACCTGACCTCTGATAATGGGGTTTTGTATGGTATTAATCGTCACAATAATAGTTTAATTTTATTTGATCGTTTTTCTTTGCCCAATGCCAATATGGTAGTGTTTGCTACCTCGGGCGCGGGCAAATCTTACGCAGTTAAACTAGAAGTTTTGCGTAGCCTAATGCTAGGCACTGATGTAATCATTATTGATCCGGAAAGAGAATATCGGCATTTATGCGAGGCGGTGGGCGGTACTTATATTAATGTTTCCTTAAATTCGGAAAGTAAAATTAATCCGTTTGATTTGCCCTTGTCGGTTGAAAAAGAAAGCACAACGGCTAATATTATTTTGAGCGCTTCCATTGCTATTAAAGGTTTGTTGCGAATAATGTTGGGACAATTTACGCACCAAGAAGACTCAATTATGGATCGGGCGATTTTAGAAGCTTATGCCAAAAAAGACATCACCCCCGGAACAGATTTGCAGACTAAACCGGAAATGCCAATTTTACAGGATTTGCAAGAAATTTTAGAAGGGATGGAAGGTGGAGCCGATTTGGCTTTACGTTTAAAAAAATATACCGAAGGAACTTTTTCTGGCTTATTAAACCATCCAACAAATGTTGAAATGCGTAGTCAATTGGTAGTTTTTTCGATTCGTGATTTAGAAGATGAATTACGGCCCATGGCCATTTATACCATTATTTATTATATTTGGAATGTGATTCGTTCGGAATTAAAAAAACGTATTTTAATTATTGATGAGGCTTGGTGGCTGATGATGTATGAAGATTCTGCAAAATTTTTGTATGCTTTAGTTAAGCGGGCGCGTCATTACTATTTGGGGGTGACTACTATTTCACAGGATGTTAATGATTTTTTATTATCACCTGAGGGGCAGGCCGTAATTACTAATTCTTCTTTGCGGCTATTGCTTAGACAATCTACTGCGGCCATTGATTTGGTGCAAAAAACTTTTTTACTAACGCAGGGAGAAAAGTTGTTATTATTAGAAAGTGCACCGGGTGAAGGAATATTTTTTGCCGGTGATAAACACGCGGCGATTAAAGTAGTGGCCTCTTATACCGAAGATCAGTTAATTACCTCGGATCCGCGACAAATATTAGAAATTGAAGCGGCCAAGAGAGAGTTTGCCGAAGCAACTATTAATCAGGCTGAAGCCAAAAATCTTTAATTTTTAGCTTAAAATTATTTTATGGAATTAAATCTTACTAAACGTCAGCAAGGAATAATTGTTTTAGTGGTAGCCTTAATTGGTCTAGCGGTTTTGTGGTTGGTTTACTATTTTATTACCCGACCGCAATTTTATGCTAATACTAATCAAACTAATTTAAACTCAGCAACTAATAGCAACAATCAGGCCTCGCCAGGGCCAGCTAAAAAAATGTCCGAAACCGAATTAGCGACTGTTTCGGTGACTAGGTTGGCCAGTGATTTCGCGGAACGGTTTGGTAGTTATTCTAATCAAAATAATTTTAGTAATCTACAAGAATTAAAGTTGGTGGCAACTAAAAGTTGGCAAGATTATTTGAATACTCAAATTAAAACTTTGGCTAAGACTAGTGCACAAATTTATAGCGGAGTTACTACCAAGGCCTTAAGTAGTCAAGTTAAAAATATCACCAGTGATAGCGCCAGTGTTTTGGTTAATACTCAGCGTCAGCAAGCAAGTGCTAATGGTCCAGATAAAATTTATTATCAAGCTATTGTGGTTAGGTTACTAAAAGTTGGTTCACAATGGTTGGTGGATGAAGCCAAATGGCAGTAAAATCATGGTTAGCTAAGATCAAGCAGGAGTGTCTGGAAATATTATTCCCGGCCAGTTGTGTTAACTGCGGTCAAGAGGGGAAGTGGCTGTGTGCCAAATGTTTTAATTTGTTATCCCAAATTTTAAAATTTTATTGCCCGGCTTGCCAGCAGTTGCAAAAAGTTAATCACCAGTGTTTGGCTAAGCCAATAAATTATTTAGATGGTTTGTGGTTTTTGGGCAATTATTCTCAACCGATCTGGCAAAATATTATTGCCAGTTTTAAGTATAATTTTATTCAAGAAGTAGCGGATTTGTTAGGTCAAAAGTTTAAACCGTTATTACTAGCCAACGATTTTAGTTTTAAAAATTTTATCGTGGTGCCGGTGCCACTGCACCCTAAACGTTATTTATGGCGGACCTTTAACCAAGCCTATAATTTAGCCATTAATTTTTTTGAGCCATCACAAGTGCAAAAAGTTTTACAGCGTCAACGTTATACCAAACCACAAGCCCAATTAAAACATCGATCACGTTTTGGTAATATCACAAAGGCCTTTGTTCTGGTAAAGGCAGTTGATCTGGTTGGTCGGGATATTTTGTTAATTGACGATGTTTATACGACAGGTTCAACTATGCAAGAATGCGCTAAAGTTTTAAAACAAGCGGGAGTGGGTAAAGTGTTTGGTTTAGTTTTGGCTAAGGGTTAAAAAATATTGACAAAGGTTAAGTTTTTTATTATAGTATTAAGGTCTTTTTTAGGCTGGTCAGCCTCGGTCCGAAAAACTTCATAAGGGCATTAGGTGTTATTTAAAAGTAATTATTTGGAGAGGTGCCAGGGTGGTTGAATGGGACGGTCTTGCCAGCCCAAGGCTGGTCGGCCTCGGGCCGAAAAACCTCATAGATAATAATATGTATTACGTTTATATATTGAAAAGTAAAAAAATAAATAAGCTCTATAAAGGTAGTACTGCTGATTTAAAACAAAGACTAATTGATCATAATAGGGGAAAAGTAAAGTCGACTAAAGCATTTAGTCCTTGGGTTCTTATTTATTATGAAACGTTTATTAGTAAAAAAGATGCTTTAGTTGAAGAATTATTTTTAAAAAGTGGGAAAGGAAAAGAAAGAATTAAGTTTTTGTTAGTTGATACTTTGAAGTAATTATTTGGAGAGGTGCCAGAGTGGTTGAATGGGACGGTCTTGAAAACCGTTAGGCTTCAAAAGAGTCTCGCGAGTTCGAATCTCGCCCTCTCCGCAGAAAACGAGCGAAGGCGGGAAGATAAAATTAGGCACTATGTTTGTAGTTTAAAATGCAATAGTGGTTATTACATTAGTTGTTTTGATAAGTTTGAAGAATAACCAGGAGAGATGGATGAGCGGTTTAAATCAGCAGTTTACTAAACTGCCGAACCTTAATTGGTTCCGTGGGTTCGAATCCCACTCTCTCCGCAGTGGGTAGTAATGAGCGGAAGAGAGAGGAATAAGATAGTGAAAATTTTAGGGAGAGTTGGCCTCGGCCCAAGGCCGACCAGCCTCGGGCTGGGAGTGAATTAATATGTATTACGTATATATATTAAAGAGTTTAAAGAACGGTAAATTATATAAGGGTTTTACTAATGATTTAAAAAGAAGAATTTCTGAGCATAAGACTGGTAATTCCGTGTTCACTAAGCAAAATGGACCATGGCAGCTTGTTTATTATGCAGCTTTTATTTCTAAAAACTTCGCTCAAAAAGAGGAAAAGTTTTTAAAAAGCGGCAAGGGCAGGGAGCGTCTAAAGTGGTTACTGGGTAATTAATATTTTATGGAGAGTTGGCCGAGCGGCTTAAGGCAGCGGTTTGCTAAACCGCGGGCGTCTCAAAAACGCCGCACAGGTTCGAATCCTGTACTCTCCGCCTTGTTAGTTGAGGTTAAACTATGAAAATATTTAGTCAGATAGTAGAAATATTTCTCTTGGGTTTAATTGGCGGGGCGGTGCCTGGACCGATGTTGACTGCTGTCTTTACGGAAGTGCTTAAGGGGGGATTTAAAAAAAGTTTTAGAGTTATTTTTAGAGCCTTGTTGGCTGAATCCAGTGTAGCTATTTTAATCTTACTGTTAGTTTTTGCTTTAAATATTCCGTCGGCTTACTTTCAAATAGTTTCAATTGCCGGAGCGATTTTTTTGATTTGGTTGGCAACCAAGCTTTGGAAAATAGATAGAGTAGAGGGGGAGAACCGAGAAATATTTACCTTTTTTAAAATTTTTATTTTAACGATTTTAAGTGGGGCTTTTTGGATATTTTGGATTACAGTTTGTGTTCCCAAGGCTTTTGCTTTGCGAGCCGATATAATGGGTGGACAATTTATTTTTTTAGCCACTTTTGAATTTGGTTGGTTAGTCGCCACGGCATCATTAGCGTTTATTTTTTCCAGATTACGCCCGTGGTTGTTAAGAAGGGATTTAGTAGCCATAGTTTTTAAAATTTTTGCTTTAATTTTGATATTTTTTGCTGTTAAGGCAATTGCTACCAGTTTTTGGTTTTTTGTAAAATAACTTAGATAAACCGCAGTAAACTAAAATAAATACTGGCGGTTTTTGGTTGGTCGGCCTTAGTTTGGGCTCTGTTTAGAACTTTAAAAAAGTGATATAATGTCTAGTAGTAAAATTAACCTAATAAAGATGGTTATTTTATAACCTTTAACTTAAATATATGTCTACGCCAATGGTTGAAGAAAAAATAAAAGCCACTGATCACGGTGAAGTATTTTTTAGCTGGCAATTTCCGGAATTTGTGCAATACGATCGCGGCCGCGGTTGGTATTTAACCGCTGGTTTAATTAGCTTAGCATTAATTATCTGGTCAGTCTGGACCGCTAATTTTTTGTTTGCTTTGGGCCTAATTATAATTGCTTTGATTGTTGCTTTACATGAAAATCGTGATCCCTTGACTGTAAATTTTGAAATTAACGAAGACGGAATTAAATTAGCTGACAAGTTTTTTGAGTATAAAGAAATTAAAGATTTTTTTATTATTTACGAACCGCCAGCCGTTAAAGATTTGCATTTTGAATTTGATAGTTACCTGCGCCCACGTTTGGCCATTCCCTTGCAGGATAATGATCCGGTGGAAGTGCGGGCGGTATTATTGCGACAGTTGCCAGAAAATTTAAGCCGTCAGGATGAGCCTTTATCTGATTATTTAGCCCGTAAGTGGAAATTATAAACAGAGCTCAATTGACAATTGGGGCTTAGTTAGGCTATAATAGAGCCCTAAGTAGCAATTGGCGCTCGTCGTTCAACGGATAGGACACAAGCTTGCGGAGCTTGCAATACAGGTTCGATTCCTGTCGAGCGCACCAGAAAATAAACCCTTGGGGGTTTGTTTTTTTTCTTGAAAAAAATCTATTTAGTCATTATAATTAAAGGATAAAAGCTTTATGTTAAAACTTGATTCCGCTATGGCCGAATTGCCCCGAATCGGCCAGGCCTTAACGGCTAAATTAAATAAATTAGGGATCCGCACCGTGCAGGATCTTATTTTTTATTTTCCTTTTCGCTATGATGATTTTTCACAAATTACCACAGTCAAAAATTTAACGGTTGGCCAAACGGTTACGATTAAAGCAAAAGTGGAATTGATTCAATCTCGGCGGAGTTTTCGTCAACATAAAATAATTATTGAAGGCTTGGTCACGGATGAAACTGGTTCGCTAAAAGTAATTTGGTTTAACCAGCCCTGGATTGCAAAAAATTTGCAAGCTGGAGAAATGGTCTATTTGTCCGGAAAATTAACCGGCGATTTATTTAGTTTGCAGTTAGTTAATCCGGTTTATGAAAAATTAGCTACCGAGCAAACGCACACCGCCAGAATTGTGCCGGTCTATTCAGTGACTGAGAGTTTGACCGTTAAACAGTTGCGTTATTTATTACGGCAAGTTTGGCCATTAGCTAAAATGGTGCCGGATTTTTTGCCATTAGCGATAAAACAAGAATTAAAATTGGCGGCCCGGACTTGGGCCTTGGCGCAAATTCATTTTCCAGATAACTGGGCTAACTTGCAAGCCGCGCGCCGCCGATTAAAATTTGACGAATTATTTTATTGGCAACTACAGGGTCAATACAGCAAGGAGCAATTAAAAAAAATTTCAGCCGCAGTGGTGCCGTTTAATTTAAAATTAGTCCAGACTTTTATTAATAATTTACCGTTTACTTTGACGGACGATCAAAAAAAAGCGGCCTGGCAAATTATTCAGGACTTAGAGACCGCGCAAGCGACCAGTCGCTTGTTGTTGGGGGAAGTGGGTTCGGGCAAAACCGTAGTGGCCGCGGTGGCGGCGCTAAATTGTTTTGCCGCGGGTTATCAAGCGGCGATTATGGCGCCGACGGAAATTCTGGCTAATCAGCATTTTTTAGAATTTTGTAAATTATATCAAGATCAGACCAAATTGTTACCAGTCAGGATTGCTTTATTGACCAGCAAGTCAGTTAAATTTAATCAAGTGCCCGCCATTACTCGCGCCGCTTTGTTAACTTTGATTAAAAAAGGCCAGGTAGATTTAGTTATTGGCACGCAAGCTTTGTTGGCTACTAAAGTTAAGTTTAAGCAATTGGCTTTAGCAATAGTTGATGAGCAACATCGTTTTGGGGTGGCCCAGCGACAAATTTTAAAAGCTAAAAAATCAACGGCCAAAATTCCGCATTTTTTGTCGTTATCAGCTACGCCCATTCCGCGTAGTTTGGCTTTAGCAATTTATGCCGATTTAGAAATTTCGTTAATTAAACAATTACCCCAAGAAAGAAAAAAGGTTATTACTAAAATAGTTTCGGAAGCGAAACGGGTCCAGGCTTATGATTTTATCAAACAACAAATTCAGGCGGGACGGCAAGTTTACGTTATTTGCCCAATTATTGATCCATCGGATGTTTTGGGGGTAAAATCAGTCACCACGGAATATCAGCGACTGACAAAAGAAGTTTTTGCGGAATTTAAAGTGGGTTTGGTACATGGTCGGTTGAAGGCTGAGCAAAAAAACAAAGTTATGCAAGAATTTGCCGATCGCCAGTTAGATATTTTAGTAGCTACTTCGGTAATTGAGGTAGGAATTAATGTACCCAATGCCACAGTCATAGTAATTGAAGGAGCCGAGCGGTTTGGTTTAGCGCAACTGCATCAGTTACGAGGCAGGGTGGGTCGGGGTGAGGAACAGGCTTATTGTCTGCTGTTTACCGAAGAGGCGGCCCGAGAAACTTTAACCCGCTTACAAGCAGTAGTAGAAAGCAATGACGGTTTTGCCTTAGCACAAAAAGATTTAGCTTTGCGGGGTCCGGGAGAAATTTACGGAATTGAACAATCGGGTTTTTGGCAATTAAAACTAGCCACCTTGGCCGATGGTGAATTAATTAAATTAGCGCGTGAGCAGGCGGCTAAACTAATTAAGCAAGATCCGACTTTGGATAGTTATCCGGAAATTTTAGCTAAATTAAAACAGTCTGCAGTTGTCCACTGGGAATAGGCCTTGACAAATTTTTTGTTTTTAATTAGAATAAGATAATCAGTTTTGATTTTTTAAAAATTTAACCTGACTTGACTGGCTAAGTTAGAAAGGAGGAAAGATAGCCAGATTTTTGCAGTTTGCAGTTAAAATTAAATTAGGTTGTTAGGGGGTGTTTTAATGGCAGTAGCAACAAGTAGTAAAGAAAAAAGGAATTTGGTGCCGGATCTGATTATTCGAGCTAGCTCTAAAAAAAGATTAGCGGCATATTTAAATTTAAAAGATGCTCTGGAGCAAGCTGCTATACGTAAAGCAGACTCAACCAGGCCTCCCATCCATGAAAGCGAGGAACGGGCAGACTTTACTGACCACGCCGCACTTTCTAGGATCAAAGAGGACAGTGTGATGATCGCGAATATCGCATCTAAAGACTATAACGCGATCGTCGGTGCGTTAGAGAGATTTAACTCTCGCACCTACGGAATTTGTTCCGGTTGTGTCAGACAGCACGGCCTGAACATTAATAAATTAGACACCAAGGCTTTGTTAAAGGTGGAAATACCTTTAGAGCGATTGGAGTCTTTGCCAACCGCACGTTTGTGTGCTCGTCATCAGGAAATGGTAGAACGCGCGGCAGGTCGTTAAATTGTTATTATGCATAACAACAAACGCCTTAGAGTAAAATCTAAGGCGTCTTTTATTTTAATAAGTGGGCAAGCACATCAGCAAGTAAGCTGGTAGACAAGGTTTGAGATGGCAAGAAAATATTAAATTGTTTTTATTGAATTACTTTTTGAATGGCCTCTTTGAGAGTTTTAACTAAAATTAAATCTAAGGAATAATTAGCGGGGATTTCGGAATTATCGGGTAAAACTACTGCCTTAAAACCCAACCGTTTAATTTCCTTTAGGCGACTGGCTAAATGGGGGACTGGTCTAATTTCACCTCCCAAGCCAACCTCGCCTAAAACGACCAAATCTGGGCTTATGGGATGATTGTAGTAGGCCGAGGCAATGGCCAAGGCGGCCGCTAGGTCTAAAGCCGGCTCTTTGGTTTTAAAGCCCCCGGCTAGGTTTAAATGTAAGTCGCGGTTAGTCAACCAAATTTCGGCGCGTTTGATTAAAACGGCCACCAGCATGTTCAAACGATTTAGATCATAACCGGCGACTTTGCGTTGCGGATAGCCAAAAGCGGTTTTAGTAACCAAAGCTTGAATTTCTAACATAAACACCCGGCCGCCTTCTTGAGTGGCGGTAATAATGGAACCGCTTAACGGTTCGGTTCGTTTGGTTAAAAAAATTTCTGAAGGATTGGCGACGGGCTTTAAACCATTGGCCTGCATTTCCCAAACAGCCAATTCGCCGGTTGGGCCAAAGCGATTTTTGTTAACTCGTAGCAAACGATAATGAAAATTTGGATCACCTTCAAAAGATAAAACTACATCCACTAAATGTTCCAAAGTTTTGGGTCCGGCAATTTGGCCCTCTTTGGTAATATGACCGATTAAAATAATGGCGGTGTTATTTAGTTTGCTGGTTTCTAATAATTGACTAACCACAGCCCGGACTTGATTAAGACTGCCGGCCGCGGAAGGCAGGGTGGCGCTAAACATGGTTTGGATAGAATCAATAATGGCCAAAACCGGTTTAACTTGTTTTAGGGTAGCACAAATAGTTTCAATGTCGCTTTCGCCTAGAAAATTTAGTTGTTCCAATTTTAAATTTAACCGTTTAGCGCGAGTTTTAATTTGTTGGGCTGATTCTTCACCTGAAACATATAAAATATTTTGACCCCGACTGGCAAAGTGCGCCGTTAGTTGTAAAACTAAAGTAGATTTGCCAATACCCGGGTCGCCGGATAGTAAGATTAAAGAGCCGGGCACCAAACCGGGATGTTCGGTTGGGCCGACTAAATTATCAAATTCCGCTAAGCCCGAAGTTAGGCGAGCGAGTTGGGTTTGGTCAACTTGGGCTAAATTCAAAATTTGCCCAGTGGGCAAATTTTGGGTGGAAGTAGTTGGTCGTTTAGTCGTCAATTGCTGTTTAAGTGTGCCCCAGGCGCCGCACTCTGAACAACGCCCTAACCATCTAGGAAATTGGGCGTCGCATTTTTCGCAACTGTAAATTGTTTGCGGTTTGGGCATAAATATTTTTTTATTATTTGCAGAGGTTGTTTGTACAGGTTAAACTATTACAACAAGAAGCGCTACTGCAGCTAATTCCAGAATTGACACAAGTTTTGCAGACTCCTCGGAAACATTTTTGTGTTCCGGCTTGATTAGGATAATCACAGGCTGTCCCGTCGGTTTTATCAGAGCAGGATATAGTGTTTGTACAGCTTTCGTATAAACATTTTTGTGGGTAACTGGTGTAACCAAGTGCTATAAATTCAGCAGTGGTTGCCTCACTTCCGTCATAAGACGAATACATTGGACGTTCTAGATAACTGCAATTAGTTTTTCTGTTTACGGCATTTATTGTCGCCTGGTCTCCTTTTTTTATTAAACTATAACCAGCCAAGTCACTTCTACAATATACTGATGAATTTGTAGATGCACAATAATTGCTTGCTTTATCGCAGGTTGTATTAGAGTAAAATTTAACTGTATCACTGGTGGTACAGTTGCTTTTGATGATATATGAACAGGAATGTTTTAAAGATTCATATTCATTAATGCAACAACCGGGAGTATTGTCGGCGGTACTTGTTGTAGTATCATTACTTCCTATTCCTTCAGTATTTAGATTAAGTAAATTAGGATTAATAATATAAAGTATGGAAAAAGAAAATAAAGCGATCAACAACCCGGCGATGGCGGCTTTGATGGTTTCTTGGGCGTCGGAAATTTGTGAAGAACTACCCGCCGCGGTTAGCCATTTAAAACCACCCCACATAATATAAATCGTGGCCAACACGCCCACTGTGCCCATAATTAACTTATACCACCAGCCGATATAAGTTTCTAAATTTGCCACTACGGTGCCGTAGCCAAGGTCTACTTGTAAAGCGGCACTTTTATCCACGGCCAATAGGGGAGTAGCAATAGTAAAAGTTAAGAGTAGTAGGGTTAGACCGAAGAAGATTTTTTTTGACATAAATATTTTAAAATTAATTTAACGGTAAGGAATCAGGACAAAAACTCAAGCCGTAATTAATGCCCGCTAGTTCTGGTAGACCAGTAAATGACTCTAGGACCGCCAATTTGCAAGCGGCGCTTTTAGTAATTCCTAAAGAGTTTAAAAAGCTAGTTTCGGCTTCGGTTCTGACGACAGCTGAATATTGTTTCAGAGAAATTAAAAAACTTTGATCACCACCAAAGGCGTAAGCAAATATTTCGTAAGTGTCAGTTTGCTTGAGAGAATAATCTTCGCGTTGTGGTTCGGTGCTAATTTTTTGGCCAACTGACTTTGGCAAATTTATTTCTATTGCCCCTTGGTTAGTATTAATGACTAATTTAGGAATTTTCGGTTCCAGCATAAAGCGCCAAAGTAGTAGCCCGGCCACCAGTAGAACAAGTATTAGACTAAGAATAAATTTGATTTTTTTCATAAAGATAATTAATTAGTGCAAGCTTGTAATTTTTTATTACTAACCGGCCAGGCATTATAACCTTCTCGGCCATAAATTTTGCAAGCAAGTAAAATGCTGGTTTCGGGGTCAAAAAGTAATTTTTTGCATTCTGCTACCGAGGTGGAAGATGAGGCGCGACAATCCCATTTACTAACGTAGCAAAATTTACCAGGATTGGCGTCTTTACAGGCAGTATAGCTGTCATAGGTTTGGCGACCATTGGAGTATTGAAGTGGTTTGCCATTTTGGCCAGTGCTGTCATTAATAATTAGATTGGTGCAAGCGCTTGAGTTGGTTATAGCTTGAATGTTTTGACCTTGAGCCGCAATGTTTATTTGAAATAGTCCATAAGAAAAACTGGTGCCATCTTTACATTTATCAGTACCAGAAACCAGGGTAGGTACGCCACCAGAACTTTCTATTCTGCAAATTTGCGACATATAACCGGAATCCATGTTAGAGCATAACTTTTTTATTTCAGGATGGCTATTGAGTACAGAATTAATATATTGCTCGGAACAGGGGTTGGAAGTTGGCAGAGTTTGCTTGCATTGAGTGGTTGGGGGAGTAGCTGGTTCGGTAGAATAAGTTGTGGATGACAAGCCGGGCAATTGTAGTTTGATTAAGTTGGGATTAATAATATATAAAATAGAATAAGCCAATAAGGCGATAATTAAGCCGGCCACCGCACTGTAAATAGTTTCTTGAGCGTCTTTAATGGTAGCGGCATTACCGGCGGCAGTTAGCCACTTAAAAGCGCCCCACATAATATAAATGGCGGCCAGCACTCCAGCGGTGCCAACTACTAAATTAAACCACAAGCCGATGTAGGTGGGCAAAATGGTACTAGCTTCGCCACTAATTTCGTTAGTACCATATAGCGGCACCTGTAGTTTAACAGTGGTTTCGGCAAGCATCGGCGCTAGGGGTAAAAACATCAAGCCTAAAACAATTAGGGCTAGGTAGATGTTTTTTAGTTTCGGCATAAAAATTATTTGGCTAATTCTTGATCAATGGTTTGTTTCAGACTTTCCCAGGTTAGGGTACTACCTAAAGGTTTTTGGTTAAGATAAAAAAAGGGAGTGTTGCTAATATTTAAAGCTTCTGCTTCTTTATTATTAAGCCAAATCCATTTTAGAGTTTCCTGTTCGCTTAAACAAGTGTTAAATTGTGCCAGATTTAGTTTTAAAATTTTTGCTAAAGCGGTTAATTGCGTAGCGGTGGGTTGAAAGTTTACTTGTGCCCATAATAACTCCGCAAAGGGCCAGAATTTGTTTTGATTCTGGGCGCACCAGGCCGCTTGATGAGCTAGCCAACTGCCGGGGTGTAAATTTTCGTTGGGGGCGTCTTTAAAAATTAAGCGAATTTTTCCGGGATAGGCTGCTTGTGCTTGTTTAATTAGCGGTTGGATTTGGGCGCAATAAGGACATAAAAAATCGGTGTATTCTACTAAAGTAATTGGGGCGTTGCGCGGGCCTTGAGTTTGGTCAGTGTCTTTAATAATTGGTTCACCTGAAGCCTCGGGGCTAAAGGGGTCGGCTTTGGTGATTAATAAATCGCCAGTTTGGAATTTTTCTAAAGCGCCCAAAGTAATGTCGGTGCTGTTAGTTTTTAAAGCGGTCAATAGGCCGCCTAGACTAATTCTTAAAAAAACTAAAGTGGCGACCAGTAAGGCCAAAATTAATAAGGAAGCCAGAACAAATTGGCGGTCAAATTTTTTGGAAGCATTTTTTTTAATGAATGGCATATTTTTTATTTAAGTTTTATTGAAAATAAACCCATTTGATTGCTGGCGGTAAAATAGATAGCCGAATTATCTGAGGCGGCAATTAATTTGTTGATGGTGTAATTGGTTGGTAGGGTGGCTATTTCTGTGACTAGTCCGGTACCAAGATTAATTTTTTGTAATTTATCGGGAATATTTTTAAGTAAATCCGGTAGTAGACCGCTATTTTCTACGGGGTCAGTTGGCACGGCACAATATAAAGTTTGGTTATCAGCAAAAGCGCATTTATCGGCAAAGGTATTAACTTTGAGACTGCGCCTGGCCTCGCCCATAGTGTTGGGTAAGCCAGAAGCCACCCATAATTCCGGGCGGTAACCGTTGGTGCTAGTGTAAACACTATAAAGCAATAAATCGCCGGCCGTAGACCACTTAGTTTGCAAGCCACGACCCGGCACGGTCATACCTTTAAAATTTTCTTGATTTAAACCAACGAAATAAATTTTTTGCCGATCAAAATCTAAGCCGTTGCTGTAAGAGGCAATAATTTGTTGGTTGGGTGACCAATTAATAATAAAATTATCGGCGTTGTTGCCAATGCTTTCAATAATTTTTGCTTGGCTACCATCAGCATTACTGACAATAATGTAGCGATTGTCCGAATCTAGGCCTAAGCTTTTGGCGGCAATTTGCCCCCCGCTAGGTGACCAAGAAAAATCTTGCCAATGTTTAGGTAGGGTGACTTGTTTTTTAGTTTGAAAATTATAAACAATTTTGCTGCCATCGGGATATTCTAAAATAGCTTGACTGCGGTCCGGTGACCAAGTGGCTTTTTGCACGGAGTAAAAAATTTTATCGCTTAGGGCCTGCGGTTGACCGTTGGCGTTTAAGGTATAAAATTTGCCGTCAGTGGCTTGGTAGTAGATAACCTTGGCACTTTCGCTGGTTAAACTAATCACGGAATTTTCGGTTAATTGGTTAACTTCGGTTAAGCCACCATTAGCCACCAGGGCGGGGGCGGTATTAGTATTGGTTTGTGGTTGAGTTATTTCTCCTGATGGGGTTAAGCCACTACTATTGGTATTTGATTGGGCATTTAAATTTAAATTAGTATTAGGCAACTCATCTTGATTAAGATTGTTGTTAAGGGGTTCGTTAGGGGTAGTGGCGGGTTGAAAAAAAACTAAATAAAGTAAGACCGCTAAAAATACCGCCAAAATTAAAAAACCGGCGATCATTAAAATTTTTTTCCAAGGCCAAGAGCTAATTATCATATTATTTGGTTAAATTATTGGTTTATTGTTGGTCTACACTGCCGCCAGCTCGCGAATTTTTTTCATCAATTGCTGCCTGCGAGGCCTCTTGTTGTTCAATAAGCAGTTGTTGGCGTGCTGCCGCTCCTTGTTGGATAAGTTGTATGTTATTATCTTTGCTGTTGGTTTGGTCAGCGGCGATATTAATTAGCATAAAGATAAAAATTATAACCAAAATAACAACTACAATAATTAGGATAATCCAACCAATTGAGACGCTACCAGCCGCGGCCGCCGTGCCACCAGCGGCAGTAGCCGTGCCACCAGCCGCCGCGGTTGCAGTTCCACCGGCTGCGGCTCCTCCAGCTGCAGCTCCACCGCTAGCCACTGTTCCGGCGGCGCCACCAACCGCACCTTCGGCTACGGTTCCCGCTGCCGCCCCGCCAGTAACACCTTCGGCGGTAGCAGTGCTAAGATTTTGACCAGCTTGGGCCGTGCCTCTTAAACTATTTAAATTTCTAGCAAATTCTTGATATTTTTGGTATTGTTCGGGAAATCTTTTTTCTAATTCTTTTTTGGCTTTTTGCTTTAATCTATTTTTGGCTTCTTCTTTAAGTTGTTCTAAGCCCCGATCGGCAGCTTGTCTAATGGCGCCGGGTTCTTTTTCTGGTATTTCAGCTTCTAAACTATCGCCGGAGTCCGCAGGATAATTAGCGGTCGATTGAATGGCAGGGCGAGAAACATAATCAGGATTGGCATTTGTTTGGTTAAAACTTTTTAGGTTAGTTCTTGGTGTGGCCTTACTTTCGCTTAGGTTAGAATTAGTGGTAGGGATAAAAGTTTTTGGTATTTGTGATTTAACTAAACCAGTCGGCTGGTTGCTCAAAACTTGGCTAAATTGTTTAATAAACTTAGCGTTAGTTAGTTGGCGTTTGTTTTTCAGTTCCTCGGCTAAAGATAAGGCCATAAAGTGGTTAGTTTGCTAAATGTATTTTACCACTTTTTAGGGTTAATTGTAAGGTTTGGCCAGCCGGATATTTGTTGTTTAATAAGCGTTCAGCCAAAGGGTTGGCAATTAGGTCAGAAATTTTTTGACGGATTGCCCGAGCGCCTTGGTTGGTTAAAAAAGATTTTTTGGCAATAAATTTAGCTATTTCTGGAGAATATTTTAGTTTAATTTTTTGCTCATTTAGTTTGTGGGCTAGTTCGGCTAGTTGTAATTGGGCAATTTTAATCAAATCAAGATTAGAGAGAGGATTAAAGACAATAATTTTGTCTAAACGATTTAAAAATTCTGGGCGCAAGGTGTTTTCTAGCTCTGTTATAATTTGTTCCTTGGCTTGCATAAAATCTTCTTTAAGTAGACTGGATTTTTTGCTATTAAAACCAATATCTTTTTGGCGCAACTGAGCCGTGCCAAGGTTGGAAGTTAACACGATGATGGTGTTTTTAAAATTTATTTTTTTGCCCGTGGCGTCGGTTAAATGACCGTCCTCTAAAATTTGTAAAAGCAAATTAAAGACATCCGGATGGGCTTTTTCTATCTCATCAAACAAAACTAAGGAATAAGGTCGGCGTTTGACGCTTTCGGTTAGTTTGCCGCTTTCTTTGTAACCAACATAACCGGCTGGGGCGCCGATTAATTTGGATATATTAAAACTTTCGTGATATTCCGACATATCAATACGCACAAAAGCTTCGCGGTCAGATAAATTTCCGCCAGCGGTGGCAAATAGTTTTTTGGCCATTACTTTGGCCAGTTCGGTTTTGCCGACCCCCGAAGGCCCCAAAAATAGAAAAGAGGCAATGGGGCGGTTGTGGGAGGCTAGGCCGGCTTCCGCTCGGCGCATAAATTCAGCCACCGCGGTAATCGCTTCGGTTTGACCGATAATTTCCGTACTTAATTCTTTCGCTAGGTTAGTAAATTTCTTTTTGGTGGAAATTAGTAAATTAGTTAAAGGAATGTTGGTGATTTTGGCTACTAAAATAGCAATATCTTGATCAGTTATTTGGCCTAGGTTTTTAGTTAAATCTCGGCCGGAGTTTTTGCTAAGCGTGACTTGCTGGTGGACTAAAACGGCTTGTTCAGTTTTTAAAGTTTTAGCTAAAGTAAAATCGTCAGCTAATAAAGCTTTAGAAATTTTAATTTTTAGCTCAGTTAAATTTTTGGCTAGTCGGCGTAATTCTTTTTGGGCTGGATTATTGGGTTGTTTTAATTTTAAACTGGCCGCCGCTTCATCAATTAAATCAATTGCCTTATCGGGTAAAAATTTTTCTGGTAAATAGCGTTCAGACAACTTAACCGCTGCCTCAATCGCCGAAGGCATAATTTGTACTTGATGAAATTGTTCATAAAATTTTTTAATACCCTGTAAAATTTCTTTGGTTTTAGCCGCCGAAGGCTCGTTAACAATAATTGTTTGAAAGCGACGTTCTAAGGCGGCGTCATTCTCAATGTATTTACGTGATTCTTCTAGGGTGGTAGCGCCGATTACTCTAATTTCACCGCGGGCCAAGGCGGGTTTAAATAAGTTGGCGGCGTCTAAAGAACCCGAAGCCGAACCGGCGCCGACTAGGGTATGAATCTCGTCGATAAAAATAATAATATTAGGGTCAGCTTTGGCCTCGGCAATAATTTGTTTTAGCCGATTTTCAAATTCACCACGATACATCGTGCCGGCGACGGTGGAGCCCAAATCTAAAGTATAAATTTTTTTATTTAATAAAATGTCGGGCACTTCGTGGTTTAAAATTTTTTTTGCTAAGCCTTCAATGATGGCAGTTTTACCCACTCCGGGGTCGCCCAAGAGGAGGGGGTTATTTTTGTGGCGACGGCATAAGATTTGAATCAGGCGGGTAATTTCTTCTTCGCGACCAATTACCGGGTCAATTTTTTGTTGGGCTTTTTCGCTGGTTAAATTAGTGCCAAAAAATTCTAAAGCCTTGTTTTCTTTTTCTTTAGTTAAATTTTCAGCGTCTAAGTTTTCGGTAAAAGATTCGGTTAAATCGGGAAATTTGGAAGTGCTTTTTAAAGTAGCAAAAACTTGTTGTGACAAAAAATCCAAATCAATTTTTGATTGTCTTAAAACGGTTATTAAGTTGGCTGATCGGCTTTGGATTAAGCCGGCTAATAAATGTTCACTGCCAACGTAAGGATGAAGACTGGCATAAGCAGTCAATACTGCTTTTTTTATCACCTGGCGACTGTCGGCAGATAGTTTGGTGGCTGGTTCAATAATTTTTGGTCCGGCTAGTTCGCTGATTAATTTTTTTAATTCTTCTTTATCCGCTTTAGCTTTGATTAATATTTCGGCGCCTAAAGAACCGCGCTGGATTAATAGGCCGTAAAGTAAATGTTCGGGATTAATTTCTGGCTGTCTTAATTCAGTCGCTAAAATTTTTGCTTCGGTTAAAGCTTTTTTAAAATTATTAGTAAAACGTTGCAAAATATGATGAGACATAAAGATGTTAAAAGGTTAGATTGTTGATTAACCGGAGAATAAAATTTAGTTTATTTGGCTTGCCCCATATTTTTTAAGGCTTTAATTCTTTCTTCAATCGGGGGGTGAGTGGCAAAGAGTCGGCTAAATAATTTTTTAGTGCCACCAAAAGGATTGGCTAAATATAAATGAGCGGTGGCATTGTTGGCTTGTTGTAAGGGTAAATTATCCTGAGCAATTTTAGTTAGGGCTCCGGCTAAACCTTCTGGGTAGCGGGTTAATAGTACTCCGTCGGCGTCCGCTAAGAATTCCCGGCGCCGAGAAATTGCTAATTTGATTAATTGAGCAATAATTGGTGAAAGTATAATTAAAATAATCCCGATTAAAGCAATGATGGGATTTAGTTTATTTTCGTCGCTTCGTTGACCACGGCTGAACAGGCTACCGCGAATAAACCAATCAGACAATAAGGCGATAATTCCCACTAAAACCAAGACTACCATCATTAATCTGATGTCATAATTTTTAATGTGTGATAATTCGTGGGCGATCACTCCTTCTAGTTCTTCATTTTGTAATTTTTCTACGGCGCCTAGAGTTAAAGCCAAGGAAGCATGCTGGGGGTCACGACCGGTGGCAAAAGCGTTGATGGCGGGGTCAGCGATGAGATAAATTTTCGGTAACGGTAAACCAGCGGTCAGGCAAAGATTTTCTACCAGGCGATAGACATAAGGATTATCCGCCTTGGTTATTGGTTTGGCATGAGCGGTCCACAAAGCAATTTTATCTCCAGAATAGTAACTAATTAAAGACATCGCAATTGAAATAACTACCGCTAAAACTAAAAAGCCAGAGCCTGCTTGAAAGTATTGGCTAAAAAAATAACCAATCGCCATAATTAAAATTACAAAAACGCTGATTAAAATAATCGTACGACGTTTGTTAGCGGCGATTTGGTTGTACATAAAAATTGTATTTTTAATTTTTTTATTTTTCAATTTAAGGCAGTTTCAAGTCATCACTACTAGAGTAGGGCTATAAAAATTGAAAAGAAAAAATTGTGAATTTTTTAGTTAGAATTGTACTTTGACCGGTTCTTTTTCAGTTTCGGCCGCGCCAAAAAATTCAAAGGGCTTAAAGTTAAGAGAGGAGGCAATTAGATTGGTCGGAAAAACTTGAAGTTTAATATTAAAGTCTCGGACATTGCCATTGTAAAAGCGACGGGAGGCTTGAATTTTGTTTTCGGTGTCAGTTAATTCATCTTGGAGTTGTAAAAAATTTTGGCTAGCTTTTAGATCAGGATAATTTTCACTGACGGCAAATAAAGATTTTAAAGTTTGCGACAAAGTATTTTCCGCTTGAGTTTTTTCGGCTAAACCTTTAGCGGACATTGCTTGAGCGCGAGCCTCGGTAACTTTAGTAAATAATTGCTGTTCGTGAGTGGCGTAACCCTTGACGGTGTTTACTAAATTAGGAATTAAGTCGTAACGACGTTTAAGCTGCACGTCAATATCGGAAAAGGCTTCTTGGGTTTGATTTTTAGCTCTAATTAAACCGTTATAAACGGCAATTAGCCAGATTGCGATTAAACCGATTACAACAAACAGAAACCAATAAAACATTGCCATAAAGTTTTTTATTTTAGATTCCCCAAAGGGGTTGAATTAGATTATTAAAATATGTTATAATAATAAAGGTTTGAAATATTTTTAGCAGTCAAAAGTGCCAAAAACTCTTTTTTATTATATAATAATAACCAAGAGCGGTCAATGTTGTTGTTGAGTTGTTTTTTGGAGCGTTTAGTTGGTTAGATTGGGTTTATAAATAAAAATCAAAAATTATCAATTATTAATTATGGCTAGAAATTCAAGTTTTTTGGGGGTTGATTTGGGCAGTGCCGGCTTAAAGGTGGTGGAGCTAGCTAATGACAAAAAACGCCCTAAGCTAATTACCTACGGTTTTTCTGAAAACTTGGTTAATTTATCGCAAATTGGTTTTACGCCAGCTACCCTAGAAGTGGCTAAAGTTTTAAAAGAGATTTGCGTGCAAGCCAAAACTACTTCGCGTCAAGTAGTGGCGTCTTTGCCGAGTTTTGATGTTTATACTTCAATTATTACTTTGCCTAAGTTAGAAAAGAAAGAATTAAAGGAGGCAGTTTTTAGTGAAGCTAAAAAATTAATTCCGTTACCTTTGGATCAAGTAATTATTGATTGGAAGGTGGTGGCCGAAGCTAGGCCCGAACCCTTAGCGGCCAAGAGTAGTAAATTTTTTGAAAACGGCAACGGTGCGGTAAAACAAATTTTAACTAAACAACAACCTTACTTGAAAGTTTTGTTGACCGGTACCGCTAAAAGGTTGGTAGAAAATTTTATTAATATTTTTAAGGCCGCAGATTTAAATTTATTAAGTTTGGAAACTGAAGATTTTGCTTTGACTCGTTCTTTAATTGGCAACGATCAGGCCTCTATCATGTTAGTGGATTTAGGTGCTTCTACTTCTACAATTATTTTAGTACAAAATGGTTTACCCTTGTTGCATCGGAGTTTGCAACATGGCAGTTGGGCAGCGACTAAAATAATTGCCGAAAAATTAAAATTATCGGTTTGGCAGGCGGAGCAAGTCAAAAGAGACTTAACGCAAATTAAAGGGCAACAATATTTATTGGAAATTTTTCAAACCGCTCTCAATCCGATTATTAATGAAATCAAATACACGTATAATTTGTTTCAACAGCAACCCGGTCAAAAAATAGAAAAAGTAATTTTAACTGGTGGCGGGGCGCTATTGCCAGAATTACCACAATTTTTAGCAAATATTTTAGGCACTAAGGTATATTTGGGGGATCCTTGGGCGAGAGTGATGTATCCGGAAGAATTAAAACCGGTTTTGGATGTAGTTGGTTCACGGATGTCTATCGCCGTTGGCTTAGCAATGCGAGAAATTATTTAAAAAATTAAAAAATAAAACAAAATAAAACATTATGCCCAACGTTAATTTATTGCCACCCGAGCTGCGTTGGTCTGAGGAAAAGTTGCAAAAAAAATTGCAAAAACAAAAGCCCTCGGCAGACATTAAGTACGTTTCACCTCAAGCCAAGAATTCTATCGTTAAACAGCCCAGTCTGTCTTTATGGCAGAGATTATTTTTTCAGCCCCCCGTGGTTAAAACCAGTCGACCAATTAGTCGTCCGCCATTGCCGGAAATCAGACAGATCCGAGTGGCGGTTAAGCCTCAGCCTAAAGCGCCGTTTAAAAAGCCAGTAGTTGTGGTTAGGCGAAGTTTTTGGCGCCGGTGGTTTAGTTTTAAGCCTAAAATGGCGAGCACGGTTAAATTACCTAATTTGCCACCGCCAGCTACTTATAAAGCAGTTGCTAAAAATTCGGTGCCGGCCAATATCACTAAACCAGTGATTAAACCTTTAAACAAGCCGGTAGTTCGGCCAGGTTTTTGGCAATATTTTAATCGCCTGAATTCTGAGAAATTAATTTCTACTCCTACCCCTAAACTTGGTTTAACAGCCGGGGCAGAAAAAATTAAAGCTAAGACAGCGCCAAATGATTTTTTTGACTGGGCGTCGTTTTTTCCCGCTCTGGTTTATTTGTTAATTATTATTATTGTGTTATCTTTTTATTTAATTTTACGTACGACTGATAATTATTTATTGCAGCGTAACAATCTTTTGGAACAAAAAATTAGCGGCCTAGAAAAACGGGTGAGTGGTCTAGAAGGCGTAATTAATAACTATGATTCAGCGCAACAAAATTTTTTAGATAATATTTCAGGTCAAGCTAATCGACAAAGCCTAGTTCAGTTAGAAGTTTATCAAGCTTTGCGGAGTGGCTTATTACCTGGAGTAAAAATTAGTGAAGTAAAAGTTAGTGGTAATCAGATTGCTGTTAGTGGTTTAGCGACTACGGCGGCAGTGGTTAAGCGTCAAGAAATGGTTTGGCAAAAAATTGATAATTTAAGTGGTTTAATTTTTACCTTAAATACCCCGGTTACTGAGCAAGAAAGTTTTACCGCTAATTTTGTGTGGCAGTCAAGTAATCTAGTGCCTTAATTATGTCAGTTAAAAATAATTTCACAGCAGTTACTCCCGCTTTGACTAAAGCTGATCAATCGATCGAAGCTTTGGTTTCCGGACAAAAGATTTTAGAGGTGATTATCAAAAACGCTTTAGACGGTCGGGCGACGGATATTCATATTGAACCTAGCGCGGGTGAGGTAAGAATACGTTATCGCGTGGATGGAATTTTGCATTCTTCGCTAACTTTAAGTGCGACGGTATTAGTTTCTTTGCTACAAGCTTTACGTCAATTAGTCGGTTTGCCGCCGGCCAAAGATTTGCAACCCCAGGCAGCCAGTTATAAACTTGAATATGAAGGAAAAATTTATAACGTTTTAGTTTATTTTTTGCCGATGATTGAAGGCGAAAAAGTAGTTTTACATTTAGTTAGCGCTTACGATCAACCGCAAACTTTAGTGGAGCTGGGCTTTGCTGATTATCATCTTAGTCAGATTGAAAAAAAATTAACCCGCGGTGGCCTGTTTTTAGTAACGGGCAAAGTTAATTCAGGCAAAACCACCACCCTGTACACGTTGTTAAATATTTTAAACAGTGAAGCGGTAAATATTACCACTTTAGAAGAGCCGATTGAACGCTATTTGTCGGGAGTTAATCAAATTTCTTTAGGCTCTTTGCACGATTCAAATTTAAATGAGGCCTTGCAGGTTGCCTTAAAACAAGAGCCTGATATTTTGTTGTTAGATACCTTGGATAGCGTTACGGCGGTAGAATTAGCCGGTTGGGTAGCCACCTTTAATAAAAAAGTTTTTTCTTCTTTGGCCACCTCAGATGTTTTAAGCACGGTCAAGCGGTTATTAGAAATGGGCTTACCAACTTTTTTGCTAACCGAAGCTTTGGGTTTAATTATTAGTCAGAGGTTAGTGCGTAAAATTTGTCCCGATTGCCGAGTAGAAACCACGCCGGCTCCTGGGTTACTTAAAATTGCCAAAGCGTTAGTTAAGTCGACTCCTACAGGTTTGATAGATCCCGAAAATTTGGTTTTTTATCGGGGCGCTGGTTGCCCACATTGTAGCCAAACAGGCTATAAGGGTAGAATGGTTTTGGCGGAAATTTTTGAATTAAATGAGCCCTTGAAAAATTATCTCATTGAAGGTGGCGAATTGACGGCCGAGAGCTTGACTAAATTAGATCCGGAGTTTATCTTTTTAGCAGTTGATGGTATAATAAAAGCCAGTCAGGGGCTAACTACCTTGGAAGAAGTGATCAAAAATATTAGTTAATTATTTATGACAGTCAAAAGTGACAAAAAAATTAAAATTTTATTGGTTGAGGATGATGCTTTTTTAGCAGAACTGTATGCCACTAAGTTTAAGTTAGAGAATTTTGAAGTAATCTTGGCTATGGATGGCGAAAAAGCCTTAGAATTGGTGCAAAAAAAGGTGCCAGATATTATTTTGTTAGATTTAATTCTACCAAAAATAAATGGTTTTGTGGTTTTAGAAACTTTAAAAAAAGGTCAGGATACTAAAGATATTCCGGTTATCTTATTAACTAATCTTTCGCAAAAAGGAGATGTTGATCGGGGCTTAGCGATGGGGGCCAAAGATTATTTAATAAAAGCCCATTTTATGCCATCCGAAGTGGTTGCCAAGATTAAAAAGATTATTGGTTTAAAATAGGGCTTGTATTTTTACTTAATATTTAATTCTATATAAGAGAGGGGAGGTGAAGACATGATTAAACGAAAAGGTTTTACCTTGATTGAATTGTTAGTGGTTATCGCTATTATTGGTTTATTATCAACTTTGGCGGTAATTTCTTTAAATTCAGCTAGACAAAAATCCCGGGACGCTCGACGTTTGTCTGATATTAAACAAGTTCAGACTGCCTTAGAGTTGTATTATACAGATAATAACAGCTATCCAGCTACGGTGACTTCTGGTGGTACGATCGGTACTTATATGACTTTAGTACCAACTAACCCCGGTCCGGGTGGCGCAACGTATACTTATACGCAACGAGATAGTGGCGCTAGTTATACTATTGGTTATTCGATAGAAAGTGCGGTTGGTGATATTACAGCCGGCACCCATACTGCTACCCCATCGGGTTTATCAAATCCATAAGTTAAGTTTTTTGGGGATCCTTTAAAAGCTTACCCCCCATCTTTTAGCCGATTAGCTCTAGTCGTTTAAAAGATGGGGGGTTTGTTTTTTTTCTTTAATTTTTTGTTATAATAAGAACATGTCTAAGCAATATTTAGTAAAGATTTTAAACTCGGTTTTAGTGGCAATTTTAGCAGTTACTATTTTTATTGTGCCAGTTTATTTTAATTGGCGAGGTTGGAATATTTTTGAACTAGATAAAGCGGTAATTGGTTGTTGGTTGATTGAATTGTTGTTAATTGTTTGGTTGATAAAAAACCTGTGGTTAGATTCAGTAAATTTAGTTTGGCAAGGGCAAGCGATGTTAGTAATAGCGATTTTTTTATTTACTCAAGTATTAGCTGCAATATTTTCGATTAGTCCACATTTAAGTTTTTGGGGTTCTTATTGGCGGGAGCAGGGTTTGTGGCTAATAATGCATTATTTATTATTTTTTTGGTTAGCTTTACAAATTTTTTTGATTGATAAAAAACGTTATTGGCTTAAAGCCATTATTGGTTCAGTGGCTTTAGTGATTATTTACGCTTGGTGTCAGTTAGCCGGCTTGGATGTAGTGGCTTGGTCAGAAGCTCCCAGTATTACTTGGCGAGTATTTTCCACCTTTGGCCAACCAAATTTTTTAGGTTTATTTTTATTGCTAACTTGGCCCTTAGTTTGGTATCAGACGCGGCAAAGTTTAAAGCCAAGTCGTTGGTTGTTGCGATTGTTGTTAGTGGGGCAATTTAGTGCATTATTTTTTACTTTTTCGCGAACTATTTGGCTGGGGTTGTTGGGTCAAATTATTATCTTAGTTGGTTATTGGCTGAGCCAAAAAAAGTTTTATCGTTGGTTGTTGGTTTTGGTTAGCGGTTTAATCTTGTTAAGTTTAGGTTATGGCTTTTTAGTTTGGCAGTATAGCGGTCAAGTAATACAAACCGTGGCCCGTCCGGGTTTTACAGAAAATTTACAAACTCGTTGGCAAACTTTATTTAATTGGCAGTATGGTTCTTTGGCTTCGCGTTGGCTTTTTTGGCAAGCGGCGGCTAGTAAATTGCCAAAGTTGCCGGCCTGGGGTTATGGTCAAGAAACTCAAAGTTTGGTTTTGGCCGACACCTATATTCCGCAAATTGCTTTGCATGAAAAAATTAATACTATTCCCGATCGAACGCATAATGAAACTTTGGATGTATTGTTGACCAGCGGTTATTTGGGTTTATTGGCTTGGCTAGCAGTGTTAGGCCTGATTGTTTTTTTAGCTTGGTTAAATTTAAAGACTACAATCGATCCGCTAAATCAATTTTTATTTTTAGCTTTGGCCGGTTATTTATTGGCTAATCAATTTAATTTTACTACTGTGGTTAGTGGTTTATATTTTTGGTTGTTTATCGCCTTATTAGCTGCGCCAGTAGCCCAAATAAAAATTTATCAAATAAAATTGTCAGTTTGGTTTAAGATTTTTTTAGTGGTAGTTTTAGCTTTAATGCTTGTTTGGTTTACGCTTTTTAATTATCAAAGATTAGCTGCGGAACAAAACTTCGCTCAAGCTAAATTTTGGGAAAGAGTTGGTGGTTATCAAAAAATGATCAAGGCATATGAGAGAGTTTTTGCTTTAAATAGTGGCGAAGGGTATTATCGTTGGCAATTAGCGCAGTCGTTGCAGAATTTTTTAAATCCTAATTTAACTTCCGAGCAAAAACAACAGGTGATTGACTTAGGTTTTAATAATTTACAGCAAATTGATTATTTGTGGTTAGAGCCAGAAGCCTTATTAAAATTAGCTCAGTGGCAAGTCTTGGCGGGTTATTATTTAAAACCTGATTATTTTTTGGCTGCCGAACAAACCTTTAAGGCTTTGGTAAAACTTAGCCCACAAATGGCACGGTTGCCGGCCGAATGGGGCAAGTTGTATTTATTTTGGCAAAAATATGATTTAGCGGAACAGCAAATTAAACAAGCCTTGGCGCTTTATCCGCCATTAATTGATTGGCGAGTTAATGAAGAGCATCGGCGGTTAATTGCTCAGGAACAAGCTTTGGCTTATCAGGATTTGGGGCAGGTCTATTTTCAACAAAAAAAAATAGCGTTGGCTAAAAGTAGTTTTTGGCAGGCTTATCACTTATCCTTAGATCCGCAGATACTTAAAATTTTAGTAGAAATTACCCATCAAATAGGCCCTAAAACTGAAGCTTTAAGTATTGTTTTGCATCTAATTAAATTACAGCCAGAACAAGTCCAGTGGTATCAATGGGCTGGTTTGTTGTATAATGAAATGGGTAAGCCAGTGTTAGCCCAGCAATATTTATTGTTAGCAAAAAATTTAAATATTAAATAATTTTATGGCAATTGTTTTTTTGATAATTATTTTTGCTTTAATTTTTGGCAGTTTTTTTACGGCCTTAGTTTATCGTTTGTATAAACAAGAAAGTATGGTTAAGGGCCGGTCCAAGTGCCCTAACTGTCAACATGTTTTGTCGGTTACTGATTTAGTGCCCGTTTTAAGTTACGTTTTTTTAGGGGGCAAATGTCGGCATTGCCACCAAAAGATTTCGGCCTATTATCCTTTGGTTGAACTAGGTACGGTAGTTTATTTTTTAACCGGTTATGCGGTTTATGGTCTAACAACTAATTATTTGTGGTATTTAATTATTGTTAGCGTGCTTTATTTATTGTTAGTGTTTGATTGGCGTTATGGCATAATTCCGGACGTAATTTCGTTGCCAGCAATTATTTTGGCAATGTTGTTGGGTTTATGGCAAGGGCAAAATTGGTTGAATTTATTATTGGGTGGAGTAATTGGTTTTTTATTTTTTGGAGTTCAATACTTTTTTTCGCGCGGCCGGTGGATTGGTGATGGTGATTTACGTTTAGGGGCCTTGATGGGTTTGTTGCTGGGGTTACATTATTTATGGTTAGCTTTAATGATTGCTTATATTGTAGGGGCGGTGGTTTCTTTGCTGTTAATGGCCATGCGTGATAAAACCCTCAAAGATCAAATTGCTTTTGGCCCCTTTTTGGTAATGGCTACTTGGGTGATGCTATTGTGGGGTCAGCCGATTTTAACTTGGTATTTTAGTTTGGTTTTTTAGGTTTTACCTTTAGTTTTTAGTCTTTACAAAACCACCTGACTATGTTAAGGTGGTTTTAAATTTGAAAAAATAGGAGGCTACAATGAGCAAAAAAACAGGAATTGTTTTATTAGCAGAAAAATTGAATGCCCAGCATAATTGGGTATTAATTGAGCAAAATCCGCAAACTCCAGGCTTACTCCGAGAGAGAATCGGAGTAGTGCACCAATTGGTCAGTCCAAAAAATGGTGCTAAAAATTTAAGTTTAACTGAGGTGGCTATTGAGACCAAAGGTCCTTTACACCGCCACCAGAAATCGGAAGAAATTTGTGTGATTATAAGGGGTGCGGGGGAAGTATTTTTGGCTGGTAAGATAACTAAGGTGGCGCTAGGTGATTGTGTAATAATTCCACCGGGTGTAGTTCACGCTTTTCGTAAGGCCGGAGGAATGATGGAGCAGTTAGTTTATTTTTGTATTCTAACTCCAGCTCCGAACCCTAAGGATGATGTTATTGAACCAATGTCGTTGGATTGGTAGGAAAGTTAGTTAGAATTTAGTAGTTAATTATTATAACCACCGTAATTAATCGGTGGTTTTTTTATTGAGTTTTTGAGATTTTTTTGCTATAATTTTGGTATAATAAATCACTTTTTGTCATTGCGAGGAGGACCCCGCAACGGCGGGGGACGGCGAAGTAATTTGGATTGTTTCGCTGTGCTCGCAATAACTAGCTATTTATGACTAAAACCGAAGCCAAAATTCGGGCGGAAAAATTACGAGCGGAAATTAATGATTTGCGCTATCGTTATCATGTGTTGGACGACCCCAGGGTGACCGACGAAATTTATGATTCCCTAACCGAGGAATTAGAAAAAATTGAACAGCGATATCCGGATTTATTAACTTTGGATTCGCCAACCCAACGAGTTGGCGGTAAGCCCTTGGCTAAGTTTATTAAAGTGCCGCATCAAGCGCGGATGATTTCTTTGAATGATGCTTTTAGCCAGGAAGAAATGCAAGCTTGGGAAGAAAGAATTAAAAAATTAGAACCGATGGCCAACTTGGAATATATTTGTGAATTAAAATTTGATGGTTTAGCCACTAGCTTAGAATACGAGGGGGGAGTATTACAAATTGGCGCAACTCGTGGTGATGGTTTAATTGGTGAAAATGTCACGCAAAATTTAAAAACTATTCGGGCAATTCCTTTGCGTTTAAACTTAACTTTAAAAAATACGCCAAAGTTTTCGGCTGACTTGCAGGAACGGGTAAAAGACAAGTTACAAAACACTAAAAAGATTGAGGTGCGTGGTGAAGCTTTGATGAGTAAAAAAGTTTTTACAAAATTAAACAAAACCCAGACCTTTGCCAACCCACGTAACGCGGCGGCTGGCTCCATTCGCCAATTGGATTCTAAAATTACCGCCAGTCGGCAGTTGGATTGGTATGCTTATCAATTGGTTACAGCTTTGGGCCAACGGACCCACGCTGAGGAGCATCAAATTTGTCAAATGTTGGGCTTTCAGGTTCATCCGGAAGTTAAAATTTGTAAAAGTTTAGCAGAAGTGTTTGCCTTTCATGAACAAATTAAAAATCAGCGGGAGAAATTGCCGTTTGAAGTAGACGGCATAGTGGTGCAGGTCAATGAGGTTAACATTTTCCAACGTTTAGGCGTGGCCGGCAAATCGCCACGCGGCGCGATTGCTTATAAATTTTCCGCCCAACAAGCCACTACAGTTATTGAAGATATTACCGTGCAAGTGGGCCGACAAGGCAGCCTAACTCCCGTGGCGCATTTGCGACCGGTTAACGTAGGCGGTGTTACAGTTTCACGTGCTACTTTGCATAATGAAGACGAAATTAAGCGCCTAGATTTAAAAATCTGGGACACAGTGGTGGTTCAGCGGGCTGGTGATGTTATTCCTCAAGTGGTGGAAGTGATAAAAAACTTACGCACGGGTCAGGAAAAGGAATTTTTAATGCCCAAGCAGTGCCCAATTTGTCAACAGCCGGTGGTGCGACGGGTGATTGCGGCTGGCAAAGAACAGGGTGCGGCTTATATTTGTACTAATCAAAATTGCTATGCCCAACAACTACGTCGCATTAGACATTTTACCAGTAAAGGTGCTTTTAATATGGTGGGGGTTGGCCCGAAAATTATTGCTAAATTTTTTGAAGAAGGCTTAATTCGTGATGGGGCGGATTTATTTGATTTGATACCAGGAGATATTGCCGTTTTGGAGCGCTTAGCCGAAAAAAGTGCGGAGAATATTTATCAAGCGATCCAAAAAGCTAAGACGGTTTCTTTGGCGCATTTTATTTATGCTTTAGGCATCTTGCACGTGGGTGAAGAAACGGCCATTGATTTAGCGCAAAAATTTAATAGCTTAGAGAAGTTATTAGTGGCTAGTCAGGCAGAAATTAATCACATTGCTAATATTGGGGAAGTGGTGGCGGCGAGTTTTTATAGTTATTTGCATGATCATAGTAATCAAAAATTTATTCGAAAATTATTAAAGTTGGGTGTTAAAATCATGGTAGAAAAATCAACGGTTAAAAAATCTGGTCCCTTGGTCGGTAAAAAAATGGTAGTAACGGGTGTGTTAGAAACAATGTCACGCGAAGTGGCTAAAGAAAAGATTAGAGCGGCCGGTGGCGATTGGGTGAGTGCCGTTTCTCAAAATACCGATTATGTGGTGGTGGGGGCGGAGCCGGGAGCTAAATTTACGCAAGCTAAAAAATTAGGTGTTAAAGTTATTTCGGAAAAAGAATTTTTAGCGTTGTTAAAATAATAGTTAGAAAAAATAAGAAAACCTCCAAACTTTTGTTTGGAGGTTTTGGTTTTATTTCTTTTTTAATTTTTTCCAGAGTTTCTGTTGGCTAGGGCTAAGTTGTTTAGCCTTAGTATCAATTAATTCCCTGGTACACCCCACCGCCTGGGGTGGAGTAAAGCCATTGCATCTGACGGCAAATTGCCACCTATTCTTTTGCTCAATAAAAATATAAAGTTTATTGAGTTTAAGTAATTTTTTTTGTTCAGCGTAGGCCCGGTCATTTTTGGCCTTTAGTAAATAAAAACTGTCTTCGTAGAATTCTTTGGCCATAGATTCCTCCTATCTTTCAGTTTTTATAGCTCTTTTTTAAGTAGTTGTCAAGAGAGTGATTTAGTGCTAAAATATTTGGGTATTTAATAAATTTTTTATTACTATGCTTACTATTCAAGAAGTCCAACACATCGCTCAGTTAGCGCGGTTACAATTAAGTGCCGCTGATGAACAAAAATATCAGCAGCAACTTTCTTCTATTTTAGAATATGTTTCACAGTTATCCCAGGTGGATACTAGTCAGGTTTTGCCCACTAGTCAGGTGACGGGCCTAGAAAACATCACGCAAGCCGATCAAGTTGTAGAACTAAATCATCAGGCTGAGCTATTGGCCCAAGCGCCGGACACAGAAGCCGGTCAAATTAAAGTTAAAGCAGTTTTTAAAGAATAAATATGAGCAAACTAAACGAACTAACCTTAGTGGATACTTTTCAAGGGTTACGCAATAAAGATTTTTCGGCGGAGGAATTAACCCGCGATTGTTTAGCCCGGATTGAAAAAGTTGATGAGCAAGTTAAGGCTTATTTAACAGTAACGCCAGAATTAGCAATTTCTCAGGCGCAAGCGGTGGATCAAAAAATTGGTCGTGGCGAAAGTTTGTCGCCGTTAGCCGGTATTCCCGTGGCGATTAAAGATCTATTTTGTACTCAAGGAGTGCGTACTACGGCGGCGTCTAAAATTTTAGAGCAATATGTTCCGCCCTATGATGCAACGGTGGTTAAAACTTTACGGTCAGCGGGTGGAGTTTTTTTAGGTAAAACTAATTTGGACGAATTTGCTATGGGTGGTTCTACGGAAAATTCGGCTTATTTTCCGACGCATAATCCCTGGGATTTGGCTCGCGTGCCAGGTGGTTCGTCCGGTGGTTCTGCGGCCGCTATGGCGGCTGATGAATGTATTTACGCCTTAGGCACGGATACGGGTGGCTCTATTCGCGAACCGGCCTCGTTTTGTGGCACGACAGGTTTAAAAGTTTCTTACGGTCGGGTTTCGCGCTTTGGCGTTTTAGCTATGACTTCTTCTTTGGATACGGTTGGCCCATTTGGCAAAACTGCGGAAGACGTGGCTTTGATTATGAAATATTTAGCCGGACACGATGATAAAGATTCTACTACACCAAATTTACCAGTGCCGGATTATTCGGCGGAAATTATTAAAGATTTAAAAGGTTTAGTAATGGGAGTACCTAAGGAATATTTTATTGAAGGTCTGGACCCTAAAGTTAAGGCGGTAGTTGAAGAGTCAATTAAAAAATTTGAAAGCCTGGGAGTTAAAGTCCAAGAAATTTCTTTGCCTCACACCGCTTACGGCGTGGCGGCTTATTATATTATTTGTCCCTCAGAAGTTAGTTCAAATTTAGCGCGTTATGATGGTATTAAATATGGTCACAGCACGGCTTTGGCTAATGATTTGTTGGAAGTTTATTTAAAAAGTCGCGCCGAAGGTTTGGGAGCCGAAGCCAAACGTCGGGTGATGGTTGGTACTTATGCTTTGTCGGCTGGTTATTATGACGCTTATTATTTACAGGCGCAAAAAGTGCGCACTTTGGTTAAACAAGATTTTACCCAAGCGTTTACTAAAGTGGATTTTATTTTAACCCCAGTCGCGCCAACTCCTGCTTTTAAGATTGGTGAAAATATTGATGATCCAATTAAAATGTATTTATCAGATGTCTTTACCATTCCCGCCAGTTTGGCCGGTATTTGCGGCCTAGTAGTGCCGGCTGGTTTGGCCGACGGTTTGCCGGTGGGTATTCAGTTATTAGGGGATCGTTTTAAGGAAGAAATGGTCCTGCGAGTGGGTCATCAGTATCAGCAAGCCACTAATTGGCATAAACAAAAACCGCAACTTTAATTTAAATTATTAGCTAAGTTGTTGGTTTATCAAAGTGGAATATTTGTTAAAGTAATCAAAGTAAAAAAATCAAGATGAATTTACAGCTTTTTCCAATTTTTTTTGTGGCCGGTTGTGTGGTGGTTGTTTTAGTTTTAGTGGTAATTATTAAATCGTCTTTAGTCCAAAATTTTTTATTTCGACGTTCGTTATCTGACGAACAAAAAAATTTCCAACAAAAATGGCAACAGGTGGAACAAATGTTGGAAACCGACAATGAATTAATTTATCGCGCGGCGGTGGTGGAAGCCGATAAATTATTAGATCATGCTTTAAAATCTCATAAATTAGCCGGGGCGGACCTCGGCCAACGGTTAAAAGTAGCCGCTTACCAGTTTGACGTTAGTTCGGCTTGGGTGGCACATAAAGTTCGTAATCGTTTGGTGCACGAAGGGGATTTCCATTTGGACAAAAGATTAGCCCAAGACACTTTGTATAACTACAAAAGGGCGTTAAAAAATTTAAAAGTTTTATAATATGCGTAAGTTTTTGGTGACCAAAATGGATGGCACCTGGCAGGCTTACAACCATGACAAAGTAATTCATTCAATTACCGCTACGGGCTTGGCTTTAGCGCTAGCGGAAAAAATTGCGGCCAAGGTGGAAAGTAAATTGTTTAATAAAATTACTACGCGGGAACTTTATCGGTTAGTGGCTCAAGAAATTAAAAATTTAGGTAGTCCGCGGCAACATTCTTTGTATCGTTTGCGGGAAGCTTTGTCGGAATTAGATTCTATTAAATTTGAAGAATATCTTGCCGAAATTTTAACCGCTTATGGCTATCAAACCGAATGGAACAAATTAATTAGGGGAGCGGCGGTAGAACATCAGGTGGATGTAGTGGCTAAAAAAGGCGCCGAAGATTGGTTGATTGAAATTAAACATCATGTTGATTGGCATAAAATGTCCGGTCTGGGTCAAGTTTTGCAAATTCAAGCGCGGTTGGAAGATATCCAGGAAGGCTTTAGGCAAGGTAAAAATCAGTTTAATTTTACGGGAGTTTGGTTGATTAATAATACTAAGTTTTCGGATCACGCCAAGGCTTATGCGACTTACCATAAAATTCGTTTATCCGGTTGGCATTATTCTGATCAACCACAGTTTAGCTTAGAAAATTTAATTCAACAAAAAGGCCTTTATCCGGTGACTATTTTGGATATTCCAGTGGCTTTAAAAAATTTATTACAAAGTAAAAATTTAGTTACGCTTAATGATTTGTTAAAAACCAAACAGCGATTTAGAATGAATTATTCCTGGAGTGAATTACTAAACAAAGCCCAAGCAATTATACAGTAGGAAGTTTATTAAAAATCAATTTATGCCCCAACTTTGCCCCGAACTAACTACTAAATTAGACTCCCTCAAACAACTCAAACAAGAGTTTGATTTAGAAATAATCAAAGCGCAAAGTCTAAGTCCTAGCAAACCAGAGGATTTAGTTTCAGTTAGAGAAGCTAAAATCAGATTAGAGCAAAAGCTAGAGCAAATCTCAAAAATATTATGGCAAGAGTTTTATGTCAATTCTCCCCGAGGACTAACCGCTGTAGAAAAGAAAATAAATTATCACGAAATTAAAACCCTCAAAGGACATACTAAGGCTGTGTTTACCCTCCAAGTCCTCCCTGATGGCCAGATTGTTTCGGGTAGTGAAGATAGCACTATCAAAATCTGGAAACCAGACGCCAAAGGCAATTATCAAGAACCTAAAACCCTCGAAGGACATACTGATTGGGTACGCACCCTCCAAATCCT
>JBAYJR010000007.1:0-75609 GCA_041665005.1 Candidatus Buchananbacteria bacterium | reverse complement strand
GGTAAGGTTCCTCGCTTATTGTCGAATTAAACCACATGCTCCACCGCTTGTGCGGGCTCCCGTCAATTCCTTTGAGTTTTAGCCTTGCGGCCGTACTCCCCAGGCGGAATGCTTAATGCGTTAGCTTTTTTAAACGGCACTGACAGGGTCGATACTGCCAATGCCTAGCATTCATCGTTTAGGGCGTGGACTACTGGGGTATCTAATCCCATTCGCTCCCCACGCTTTCGTGCATACAGCGTCAGGTCCGTTCTAGTTAGCCGCCTTCGCCTCTGGTGTTCTTGCCGATATTAACGCATTTTACCGCTACACCGGCAATTCCGCTAACCTCTCCCGTCCTCAATCTTGAAAGTTTCTCTGGCGATTCCGGAGTTGAGCTCCGGGCTTTAACCAAAGACTTTTCAAGACGCCTGCGCACGCTTTACGCCCAATAAATCCGGATAACGCTCGAGGTCTCTGTATTACCGCTGCTGCTGGCACAGAGTTAGCAACCTCTTATTCTTGGGGTACCGTCATAAGTTCGTCCCCCACAAAAGCAGTTTACATCCCGAAGGACTTCATCCTGCACGCGGCGTCGCTCCCTCAGACTTTCGTCCATTGGGGAATATTCTTGACTGCAGCCACCCGTAGGTGTCGGGACAGTGTCTCAGTTCCCGTGAGGCGGGTCATGCTCTCACACCCGCTATCCGTCAAAGGCTTGGTGAGCCATTACCTCACCAACTACCTGATGGAGCCTAGGCCCCTCCCTTACCGACTTTCGCCTTTCTTTCTTAATCATAAGATTAAGAAACGTATGGAGAATTAGCGTTCCTTTCGGAACGTTATGCTCCAGTAAGGGGTAGGTTACCAAGGTGTTACGCACCCGTTTGCCGCTAATCAAAATGTATCTTGCGACACACTCTAATTCGCTCGACTTGCATGCCTTAGACACGCCGCCAGCGTTCATCCTGAGCCAGGATCAAACTCTCAAAAAAATGTTTAAGGTACATTTTGAAAACCCGTCTCACAGAATGAGACACTAAACAGTTTGAACTGGCAAAATTTAAATTGACTAGGCGTTGCTGCAAAAAATTGCAGCAACATGTATTCTTACCACTTGCTGATTGTTAATTACAATCGATAAAAAGAACATTTTCTACCCTCTTTAAAACCATCGCTTAGCGTAGAAAAAACAGCCGGGTCCAAAAAACTTTAGACTCCACTGTTTTTCCTGGTCTGTAAACGGCCAGACCTTGCTAAAAATGCCTTAAGTTAGACAAGTTTGTTAGCTGAATGTTTTAAAATTTTAAAGACTTAGTTTAAGTACCACTATAATATCATTATCAAAAAGCCTTGTCAAGCCCTAGCCGACTAAGATTTATCAACTGCTTATACACAACAATTATGGCTTAGTTGTCAATTTTTTACTCTTGACCTGTCGCCAAGCGCCAATCTTGCCATGATGGCCCGATAATAAGGCTTTTGGCACCCGTAATTTTTTACCTTCTTTAGTAATAAAAAGTTCTGGTCGGGTATAGTGCGGATGCTCTAAAATATTCTTTTGACTAAAAGATTCTTCTTGCACCGAGGCGATTTTACCAACCACTCCGGGAATCAACCGACTAATTGCTTCAACCATTACCGCCGCCCCTAATTCACCGCCAGCCAACACATAAGGGCCAATTGAAATTTTTTCATCCACAAATTTTTCTACCCGAGCATCCACTCCTTCATAGCGTCCACAAATAAAAATTAAATTTTGATACTTACTCAAACGTTTAGCATCACTTTGCTCAAACTGTTTACCGTTAGCCGCCAAAAGAATTATCCTTAATTTTCCCGCCTCGCGTCGATGAGCTCCGCGAGTCGAGGCTGGTAATTTTTGATTTTTGATTTTTGATTTCAAAGCGCGAAGCGCTTTATAAATTGGTTCAATCTTTAATAACATCCCCGCCCCGCCACCATAAATTTTGTCATCCACCGTTTTATGTTTGTCAGTCGTAAAACCACGCAAATTAAGATAATCAATTTTAATTAACTTATTTTTTTGCGCCCGCGCCAAAATCGTCTGGCTAAAATAAGAGTCTAAAATATTTGGGAAAATGGTGATGAGCTTAAAATTTATCATAGTATTTATTGCTTTATAACCTTATATCATAAACCTTCTTTTCACAGAACCACTCCGGGTCTGGGTGACAATTGAGCGTCAAGGATTAATTATATAAATAAACAAATTATCTGCTAGTAGATCGCCAGCCCTAGGCTGGTCCGCCTTGGGCGGAAATTTGTCACCCAGCAGTTTTGGTTCTTTTGCTGCCAAAAGAACAAGAAATAATAAGGAGAATGTTCGGCTGAGATTTAATCACTTCGGGAGTAACAGCGACAACCTTAATTAATCTGGATTCCGCATTAAGTGCGGAACAACAAGAGGGCTGGCTAAAATAATCACTATTTTATTATATCACTAAAACAAAATAATCCCGAGGTTCGGGATTATTTTGTGACTATATATTGTCAATTGAATTTAGATTTTGAACTCATCAACCATTCCGGTGTCAGCGGGGGCGCTAGGCGCTCGGCGGACATAAGTTGAACCTTCTGGTTCATTGATCTTTAAGTTTAGTCTGGCATTGCTCTTAGCACCCACGATTCTTAGCAAGGTGCGTAAAGCTTTGGCAGTTTGGCCTTGACGACCGATCACATAACCCATATCAGCTGGGTTGATGTGCAGGGTTAGTAACACGCCCATTTCATCAACAGTGCGTTCAACCTTCACATCATTTGGATTGGCCACGATACCTTTGACCACATACTCCAAAAATTCGACGTACGGTAAATTTTCTGACATACCTTTTTTTAATTACTTAATTAGACTATATCGGTGAAACTGGCTAACTAGTTGCCAACCTAATGGCACTGGCGCCATTCACTTTTTTTAAATTACTTGCTTACAATTATAACTGACTATTTTTATTTTGACAAGAGTACTTACTTCTTTTCGGCAGGCGCGGCTGCTTTGCCGTCGGCCGGCTTTTTCTTGGTTTTGACAATCTTAACTTTGCCAGTTTTAATAATGTTTTGATCAACCAAAATATTATTTACCGTACCAGAAGCCTGGGCGCCCTTACCTAACCAATATTTGGCCCGTTCGGCATCAATATCCACTGTCGCCGGATTGGTCCGAGGATTATACCAGCCCAAACTTTCTAAATAAGTACCTTTAGTATCACGGCCTTTTTCCGAAACGATAAACCGATAAGTAGGTTTTTTATTCTTGCCAAATCTGGCTAAACGAATCATCAACATATTACAAAATTTAAAATAAAAATTAAAAATTATTAAGCAGTCGTAGTATAACAAATATTAAATAAAATGTCAAACCGGGCCAGTTAATCATCTTTAACTTGACAAAACCCCCAAAACATCTTAATCTAACAACAAATCAAAGGAGGCATTATGAAACCAATCACTAAAAAAGCTGTTGCTGGAGTTTGGATTTTAATATCTGTCTTTTTTCTTTTCCTTTGGAGTTTCATGTTGGCCTTAGCCTTCATGCAAAAACTACTATTTACCTGGGAATTGCCATTGGATGTTAAACTTGGAGCCATTGCCTTCACTATTATAGCTTGCGCCACCTTATTTGTCCTGGATGCTTACATAATGATCCTGCAGGACCAAATTAAACCAGAGAATGATCGCGACCTATTAAACCCCGTCACGGTAGCCAAGACATCCTGGAACTCATATTGGTTCCCGGCTAAACAATAAATTTATCAATCCTCAACTACTCTAAATCAGTTGAGGATTTTTTTATTACTTTCAACTTTTCACCTTCTACTTTCAACTTTCTACTTTATACTTTATACTTTATACTTTCCAGCTCTTGACAAAATTACTAAATCGCGCTAATTTATTAGTAAATCAAAGGAGGAACACATCATGTTACAACAAATTGGAATAATTTTAATACTAATCGCCGTTATTGGTCCCGGTTATACTTTCAAAACTAGTCTGCCAAAAAAAGAAAAACTGATGAAAAAAATTATTATAATCAACCTTTGTGTTTTATGCTGTGGATTAATATTATTATTTTTCTGGTCAATCTTGAATTTTGCCTCAACTGAATTAGCAATTATCACTAATCAAACACCAGTCTGTCTGTGGAACGCTAATTAAAAAACCTTTAACACCCAAATCAAAACCAGTCGAAAAAATTCGACTGGTTTTTTATTACTTTCAACTTTTTACTTTATACTTTTTACTTTTTACTTTTAACTTTCCGCTTTCTACTTTCTACTTTTCGCACCCATTAACTCTTTTCTATCTTCGATTCGCATACTGCTCGCCTTCTTCAATTTGCAAACTCAACAAATTAGAAATTCCATCACTGCCCATAGTGACCCCGTATAAAATACTAGCCTTATGCATCGTTGCGCGATTATGGGTAATGACAATAAACTGACTTTTTTGCGACAACTCTTCCACAATCAAAGCAAAGCGTTCGGAGTTAGCTTCGTCCAAGGCCGCGTCTACTTCATCCAGCACAATAAACGGCGCCGGGTTGTTAGAAATAATTCCGCAAATTAAAGCCAGAGCCGTTAAAGCGCGTTCCCCGCCGGACAACATGGAAATATTTTTAACCCGCTTGCCTGGTGGACAAGCGTAAATTTCAATGTCTTCGTAAGCATATTTATCCTGCAACTCATTTAATTTCTTTTCCGCCAAACTAACATTATCCGTTAAAGTGCCCTCGGTCTCATTTTCTATTTCTTCTTCAAAATCATCATCCTCGGGCTTAACCTCGCGTTTTACTTTGCGCAATTCCGCCTGACCGCCATTAAATAAAGTTTTAAAATATTTACCAAAACCTTCGTTAATTTTGGCGATCGCTTCATCAAATTGTAATTTGATAATTTGATCCAATTCCACAATTACTTTTTCTAAAGATTCCAAGGCTTGGGTTAAATCAGTGTATTGGGTAAATAAAAAATCATAACGCGTTTTAGTTTCTTCATATTCTTTTTGTACTTCCTCATCAATCCCACCAATTTGTTCTAATTGCGACCGCAACCGCTTAACCTGCCAAACCATATCTTCGGCTACCGCCGTCGGCGCCTTAGTCTGGCCTTTAATCTTTTCTAACAAAGCCTCGGGGATTTCATTTTTCATTTCATTAACCAAATCATCTTCGCGCGTTTCTACTCGAGTTAAAGACACCCGCAAATCATTACTGCCATTCATCAGTTGGTGTAATTCTAACTGCCGTTGTTGTAAATCTTTTTGCAAACCAAAAAACTTACTCTTCTTTTTTTCTTCCACCGCGTTAAAATCGGCAATTTTTTGTTGCAGTTCACCAATCTGCTGACTGGTAACAATCAATTCCGCCGAAACCTTTTGCAATTCGGCCACCAAAGTTTCATCTAACGGCTGAACTTTTTTGCTTTTGGGATTTTTGACTTCCGTCACCAGGGCTTTGAATCTTTCCACCAAAACCAAAAAATCGTTTTTAAACTCTTCCCATTGCTCGTTGGTAATGTTTTGAATTTTTTGACTTAAATTATCATGATGTTGCAAAACTTCTTCTAATTTTTCCAACACTTCGGCAATGGTCCAGGCCTCGGTAGCCGGGGTATTTTTAATTTTAAAAATTTCTAATTTATTTTTAATGCGCGATTCTTGTTCTCGTAACGAACTTTTTCTTTCTACTAAACCTTCATATTCCCGTTGCAACTTAACAAACGCCTCGGGCCGCGATTCTTCTTTTTCCCATTCATCCAATTGCCCTTGCGCCAGTTCCAATTCTTTTTGTTTTTTTAATTTTTCTTGTTCCACCTGTTGAAACTCCGCTAAAAATTTGGTTTTTTCCTGATGCAAATTATAATACTGCCAAGAATAATATTGTTCTTGCAAACCGCGCAACTCACTTTCTACTTCCTGCCGACGTTCCAATTTCTTTACCTGCCGCGTTAAAGATTTTAAATGCGGTTCTAATTCTTTTAAAGTTAAATCCGTCTGCACTAAATTTTCTCGGGTGGTCTTAAATTTATTCATGGCCTGATCGCGTTTGATTTGATATTGCCGAATGCCGGCCGCTTCATCAAAAAAAGCCTTACGATCCGCCCCGGTTAAATTCAAAATTTGATCCACCATACCCTGGCCCACGACGCTATATGATCGCTGACCAAAATTAGCCTTAGCTAACAAAATTAACACATCCTGCAAACGCACCTGTTGGTTGTTGATTAAATATTCGCTTTCGCCACTACGATATACTCGCCGGCTAATTTGTACTTCTTGATAATCAATCGGAGTGGAGCCATCTTCATTATTAAACGACATCGTGACTTCCGCCATGCCTTGCTGGCTTTTTTTATCCGAACCAAAAAAAATCACATCCTGCAATTTTTTACCGCGGATGGTTTTCATGCTTTGTTCTCCCAGCACCCAACGAATCGCGTCCGCCACATTAGATTTACCCGAACCATTCGGGCCCACGACAGACGTAACACCTTTAGAGGTGCCGCCTTTAGGAAAAACTAAAACCGTCCGTTTAGCGAACGATTTAAAACCTTGAATTTCTAAGCGTTCTAGATACATAATTTATTTGCTGTGCCCAGACGAAGCTTTATGCGAAGTTGGGTCATTCCGGCCTACAAGCCAGGATCCAGTTCCTTTATTACTATCCAATATATTTTACTATCTTTTTTGTTTTTGGACAAGAAAAAAGCCCGATGCTATTGTTAGCAACGGGCTTTAAAATTATTTCTTAGCCACAAAAACAAAACTCATTTCTCCGCTCAACACCGTCTTTTCGTTGGAAAAAGTAAACAAAATATAATCGTTAATTCTTTTAATCTCTTTCCAATTTTTTAAAGAAAACCGCATCTTAAATTCTTCGCCTCTGGCCACTCGAGCATGAAAAGTCATGGCTAAATTACGATAATAAAGTTCGTAATCAGCCGCCGCCTGTCTAAAATTATCAGCCGAAATATCCGTCTTGATTAATTTCTTATCCAAAACTTGTTCCGATAATAAATAACAAGCCTGACTTAAACATCTAACATAGTTTTCGGCCGTGACATAAGGAATAGGCTTGGCGGTGTAATAACTTCCTTGCGGAACTTTGCAGATCACCTTAATGGCCATATCTTTATCATCAAATTCATATTCGACGATATAAATCTCCGCCGGCGGATAAATTAGTTCGAGAATATTTTTCATCTGTGCGCCTCCTTAGTTTAGTAAAGATCTAGATCTCTACCCTCGTCTACTGAATCAAACCTAAGGTCTCTTTCAAAAACATCCTGTTCTAAGTTTCCTGGATACATCCGAACGCTAATAATCTCCTCAAATTTAATTTGAACATTACGTTGCCCAGCAGGCTGCGCTTCTTTGAGAATTATTCCCTCCTCGTCTATTTCATCAATCGTCGTATTCCACTCCTCATGGTGATTATCATCGCCTTCATTGTACCAATCAATAATCACGTCCTTATCTTCTAAATTGCTTAATCTCTTTTTGATTATCTCTCTTCTTGTTTCAAGAAGTCTGGCTCTTGCTTGTTCAAGTTGAATTTCTTTCTCTTTTATAGCTCTCTCCAATTCTTTGATTTCTGGCAACCTAGCTAATTCGTCACACTCAAACACATAATTAACACCTTTTTTGTTGTTCTTTTGTTTTTTCATTAGCAAATCCTTTCTTTACGTTGGATAAATTTTTAAAGAACTATTTTAGTTTAATGGCTAACTTTAGCATATATTTACTTATTTGTCAATACTTTTTCGTCGTATTTATTAAGTATTTACAAGCCAATGTCTATATAGTATAATTTATATGACGAAATAAATACGACAACATTCATATGCTCAAAGAAGTCTTAAAACGTGCTGGCTTGCATGATAAAGAAGTTAAAATCTACCTGGCTGGGCTCCGCGCTGGGCCGGTTCTGGCTAGCTTTTTGGCCAAAAAAACCGGCATCAGCCGGCAAAATACTTATGATCTGCTAAAAAAACTAGAGAGCCGTGGTTTAGTCTCCTCTTCTGGTCGCCGTTACAACACCAAATTTGTTATGGAAGATCCAATTAACTTAAAAAGCTATTTAAACCGACAAAGACGCGCCCTAGAAAAAACTGAAAAAGATTTAGAGTTAGTCATGCCGGAAATTGAAAATCTAACTGACAAAAGCGGAATTATACCGAAAATTAAATTCTATGAAGGTAAAGAAAGTATTAAAAACTTAGTTTTAGAATCATTGCATTGTCTTAATAAAGAAATCTTGGCCGTGGGTTCGCCCTCTGATTATTATCTCTTTGTTAGCGCAGACTTTGACGTAGATTATGCTAAACAACGAGTTAAAAAAGGGATTAAAATAAAAATTATTAAACTAGCCATTCCCGAACAAGACCCGGCTAAAAAATTTTTTCCCTTAGCAACCGCGCCCGAAGAACTACGAGAATCTCGTTATGCTCCCCCGGATATTCTTTTGCCCTCGGCTTTTTATCTTTACGACAACAAAGTAGTGTTTATTTCTTCCGTCAAAGAAAATTTTGCTTTTATGATTGAGAGTGAAGAATACAAACAAATGATGCTAACCATGTTTAATCTTTTATGGAATATTAGTAAGCCGGCTGATGAGGATGCTAAAAGCTAAAAAATAAGGTAGAATAACTCTAAACTATGTCCAAAAAAGAAAAATTAGTAATTATTGATGGTAACGCTATCTTGCACCGAGCTTACCATGCCTTACCACCACTGCAAACCAAAGACGGAACGCTAGTTAACGCGGTTTATGGTTTTGCCATGATCTTTTTAAAATTAATCAAAGATCTTAAACCGGATTATGTGGCCGTTACCTTTGATCGTAAAGAAAAAACTTTTCGGCACGAAGCCTTTGTGGAATACAAAGCACAACGTGAAAAAAGACCAGACGAACTCTACGCCCAAATTCCCCTTATCAAAGAAATTATTGCTGCTTTTAATTTACCAATTTATGAACTGGCTGGTTTTGAAGCGGACGACCTAATTGGCACTATTGCTACTAAAGTAGCCAACCAAAAAAACTTGGACGTTATCATTGCTACTGGCGATTTAGACACCTTACAATTAATCACCGATCAAGTTAAAGTTTTATCTTTACACAAAGGAATTTCTGACACTATCACCTATGACGCGGCGGCCGTTAAAGAGCGTTATGGTTTAAACCCGAACCAAATGATTGATTATAAAGCGCTACGTGGCGATCCTTCTGATAATATTCCCGGGGTTAAAGGTATTGGCGAAAAAACTGCGCAGGAATTAATTATTAAATATAAAACCTTAGACAACCTTTATAAACATTTAACCGACCCCAACATAAAGCCGGCAGTGAAAGAAAAATTAGCTACCCAAACAGCCGAAGCTAAACTAAGTAAAGAATTAGTCACTATTAAAACTGACACACCAATTGACTTTAAACTGACCGATTGCCAGCTGACTACTTATGACGCCGATAAGCTGGTTAATTTATTTCAAAAACTAGAATTCAAAAGCTTGCTCAGTAAGCTACCGGCTAAAATGGCGGACCAGCAAGCCCTAAATACCAAAAAACAAGTTGGCATTAATTACCTGTTAATCGACGACGAAGCCACCTTTAAAAAATTTCTAACCGAATTTACTAAACAAACCGAATGGGCCTGGGACACCGAAACCACTAGCACTAATGTTTGGCAAAGTAAGCTTTTAGGTATTTCTTTTTGCTGGCAGAAAACCCAAGCTTATTACCTAAATACTGCCGCTCATCCGGACTGGTTAAAAACTTTAGCACCATACTTTGCTGAGGCTAAAATTAAAAAAATTGCTCATAATGCTAAATATGATATTGAGGCCCTAATGACCGTGGGCTTAGCCGTAAATGGTTTATATTTTGACACCATGCTAGCCTCTTATTTACTAAACCCCGGTAGCCGCCAACACAGTTTGGATGGTGCGGTCTTTGCCGAATTTGGCGTGCAAACCCAACCGATTGAAGACTTGATCGGCAGAGGTAAAAACCAAATTACTTTAGCCGAGGTACCAGTAGAAAAAGTTTCCATTTATTCTTGTGAGGACGCGGATTGGACTTGGCGACTGTATGAAGTTTTGTCGGCTAAATTAGAGCAAGAAAATTTGCTCGGCGTGTTTAACAAAATTGATTTGCCCTTAGTAGAAGTATTAGCCCAAATTGAAAAAAATGGAATTTTGCTTGACACTAAATTTTTAAATCAAATGTCTAACGAAGTCGCCACCGAACTTGAGCAACTAACGGCTAAAATTTATCAGTCGGCGGGAGAAGAATTTAACATTGCCTCACCTAAACAGCTAAAAGAAATTTTATTTGGCAAATTAAAAATTTCCACTTGGGGGGTGGGCAAAACCAAAACCGGTTTTTCCACGGCCGCTGATGAACTGGATAAATTAACCAAGGCGCACCCGATTATTCCTTTAATCAAAGACTACCGCGAATTAGCCAAACTACAAAGTACTTACTTAGTCGCTTTGCCAGAATTGATTGACCCGCAAGACAAACGACTACACACCAGTTTCAACCAAACCGTTACCGCGACGGGTCGGCTATCTTCCTCGGAACCAAATTTACAAAATATTCCGATTCGTACCGATTTAGGCAAAAAAATTCGGCGGGCTTTTATTGCTCCACCGGGCTATCAAATAATTTCGGCTGACTATTCGCAAATTGAATTACGGGTAGTTGCTTCTTTAGCTAATGACCCTAAAATGATTAAAGCTTTTGAAGACGGCGAAGACATTCATACCCGCACCGCCGCCGATATTTATGATATCCCTTTAACCGAGGTAACCAGTGCCCAACGACGTGAAGCCAAGGCCGTTAACTTTGGAGTAATTTACGGTATGGGTGTTTATGGCTTAGCCCAGGGCACAGGAGTCTCTATGGATAAAGCCCGTGACTTTATTGAACGTTATTTTGCCAATTATCAACGAGTTCAAGAATACCTACAAGAAACCATTGAATACGCCAGAGAAAACGGTTACGTAGAAACTATTTTTGGTCGCCGCCGCTACATTCCCGAAATTAATTCCGGCGTCCAGCAAATCCGTTCCGGGGCCGAACGCATTGCCGTCAATACACCCATTCAAGGCACCGCCGCTGATTTAATTAAACTAGCGATGATTAAGATTCAACTAGAGCTACCGCAAGTTTCGCCAAAATCTAAAATGTTACTGCAAGTTCATGATGAATTAGTCTTTGAAACTCCCACTTCCGAAGTAGCTAAAGTAGCTAAATTTGTTGATGAGACAATGAGTAAAATTTTTAAATTACGCGTGCCAATTGGGGTGGAAGTAGAAGTAGGAAACAATTGGGGCCAAACCAAACCTCTAACTAGCTAGTAAAGATAATTTTAAATAAAAAAGGCCAGCTGATTACTTTTCAACTGGCTTGTTTAGTGTCATCGGTTGTCCATTAAAGTTTTGATTGTTGCAATATAAGTCGCTAATCCCTCGCGACATTTTACATTATTGCAAGTGGTGCCGTTTAAGCTGAGTGCGGGCATGACCTGTTTACAGACCACGCATCTTTCCACGGTCTTGAACACCAATTCATGTTCATCCGCCAATCTTACTTGGTTCCGCAATTCAACAACTTTGGCTTGCAAGGCTTTATTTTCCTTATCCAGCCTTGCGTTTTCCTCAACTAAGCTAACCACTTGTTGTGCTATATCCTTATCAACCTTATCCTTTTCACTCATTTTTTCCTCCTTAATTGCATTTTTCTTTTCCTAATTTAATCCTTTTACTACTTCTTGTCAATAGTTGCTGCTTAGGCTAAAATAGTGGTAAAGCCACTACTAAAATTTTTCCCTTAACCCTTTACTATGTTATTTTTTCTGTTTGGGCCTGACACCTTTCGGAGCCAACAAAAATTGCAAGAATTAGAACAAAAATTTATCAAAGAAAAAGATAAGTCTGGTTTAAACGTAATTAAATTAACCGGAGAAAACCTAACCCTGGGGGCCTGGCAACAAGCCGTAATGTCCAGTGCTTTTTTAGCTGAAAAAAAATTGATCATTACTAAAAACTTAATTACTAATGGCAAAAAGGCAGAACTTGAAAAAATTAAAGATTGGTTGATTGAAAAAAATTGGCAGCTAGATAATATTGTGGTTTTTTGGGAGCCTGAATTTGCTACTAACGATCGCCGTCAAAAATTACCGGAATTATTAAGCCAAGCAATTAAGACTAAGACTGCTTTTAATTTAGGTCAAACTAGACTCAAACCAAATAAAGACACCCAGGTCTACTGGCAAGAATTTACGCCGCTTACTGACCAAGAATTAACTCTTTGGTTAAGGACCGCTACTACTACCCAGCAAGCTAAAATTAGTTCCGAAGCCATTAATTCCCTAGTCTTTTTAGTGGGCAATGATTTATTTAGATTACAACAAGAATTAAACAAACTAATTGCTCTAAAATTAGACGCTGAAATTACCGCCACAGATGTCAAAGAAAATGTTTTAGCTTTGGCCAGCGAAGATATTTTTAAACTAATTGATGCGGTTGGTCAAAAAAATAAAAAACTGGCCAGCAAACTCCTCCAGCAACAATTAGCCGCCGGTGATTCGGAATTAGCCATTTTAACCAGGTTAACTTGGTACTTTCGGGTGTTAATCCGAACTAAAGATTTACTGGATCGCCAGGGCGGTTATCTTTCGCCCGAAAAAATTGCCAAAGAACTGGAAGAAAAACCTTTTACCGTCCAAAAAGCCTACAATCAACTAAAAAATTTCTCCTTGTTAGAATTAAAAAATATTTACCAGGCAATTTTGGAAACCGAGGCCAAAATAAAAAGCAGTCAAGCTAAACCGGTGGTTTTACTTGATCTGCTTTTTACTAAGCTAACTACTTAGCTTTTGTTTAAAGAATTCAATTTTTTCATCAAACGAGACTTGCGCCGAGCGGCGTTATTTTTTTTGATAATACCTTTTTGCCTAGCTTTGTCTAAGGCTTTAATAGCAACCTTAACCCCGGCTATGGCCTTCTCGGATTGTTTGGCCAAGACTTCTTTGCGTGCCAATTTAACCAAATTTCTTAATTGTTCTTTTATTTGGTTGTTGTGCGCCCGCTGTTTAATGTTTTTGCGCCAAGCTTTGGCGGCGGCTTTAATATTTGCCATAATTTCAAACTATTCAAGACTTAAAAAACTTTAAAGAGTATAGCATAACTTTATCCCTTTGACAAGTGGCCGTTAATCACCTAAAATTTAGATAGTAATTATTCAAACCATTTATAAATTTTAATTTTATAAGACAAAAACTTATGTTTAGCAATGAACCAATCACCAAAGACTCCATCGTCACCTTAATTGGCCCTTCCGTTAGGGTTGAAGGCGACCTAATTACCGAGGGCGACGTTGTTGTTGAAGGTTCGGTTATCGGCAACTTACGCACCGAAAAAAACCTAAAAGTCGGAGAAAAAGCCAAAATTTTTGCTAACATCCAAGCCACTAACGCAATTATTTCTGGTGAAGTTCAAGGTAATATTAAAATTAAAGAAAAATTAGAATTAACTGCTTCCGCTAAAATCTTTGGCGATATCCGCACTAAAATCATCTCTATGGCCGCCGGCGCTTCTTTAAACGGCAAATGTTTGATGGACGATAAGCGAACAAAAAGCGACCGACCAGAATCCATTCGTCAAGAAAAAATTGAACTAGAAGATTTACCGGCCGAGACTCCTACTCCCACCAAAAGCAAAAAATAACCCGCTAATCCTTTTTACTTTATGTACAGTTACTTGTACGATTCTTGTCTGTCAGAAAATAAATACGCCACTAACTTAGCTCGCGTTGAGGCACGACTAACCCAGCTGGGTATTAATGGAAAAATAAACCGCCTGTCTTTTCTAAAGAATATTCGCAGTATTTTAACGGACGAACTTAAGCGTGGTTTAAAAAACTTAATCATTGTCGGAAACGACCAAACAGTTAACCAGGTCTTAAATTTGGCCGCGGATCTTGACGTCACTTTTGGTTTTATCCCTTTAGGCCAACCACAGACTTTGGCCAAAATTCTTGGTCTACCCGACCCTTTAGCTGCCTGTGATATTTTAGCCGGCCGAAAAATAGAAAAAATTGACGTTGGTTTAGTTAACGACTATTATTTCTTAACTTCTATTATTTTACCGGGCGAACCCTTAATTTTAGAATGCGATCAAAGTTACTTTTTAACCTTAACTTCCAATAAAACCGAGGTAAAAATTTGCAATTTGGATTTTATTAATGGCGAATTTGCTAAACCCCAAGATGGTTTTTTCGAAATAGTAATTAAAGAAAAACCTTCCAGTCTTTCATTTTTTAGAACCAAACAAATCCCCCTTTCTAAATTTTTAGTCAGAAAAATTAACCTGTCAGCTAAAAAATCAACAGTCATTAGAATTGATCAACAAAAAACTTTAAAAACCCCCGTTACGATCAAAATTGAAAAACAAAAAATTCCTTTTATTGTCGGCAAGGATCGTTTGTTTTAAAAAAAATAACAAAATTAAAAATTAACGTGTAAAAACATGAAAATAGGAGGCGGTTTTTATTTTGCCAGGATAATTTTTATCGTGGTTTTTTTGGGCTCTGGATTATTACGCCCAACCCTTAGCCAGGGTCAAACCCAGGCTCACCTAATTATTAACGAGGTGGCCTGGATGGGCACGTTTACTTCGGCTAATGACGAGTGGTTGGAATTATATAATCCCACCGATCAAGAAATAGACTTAAGTGGTTGGTCGCTAAAAACCACTTCTGGCTCCCTTAATTTAACTCTTAGCAACAAAGTTGTGGCTCAAGGGTATTTTTTATTAGAACGCACCGACGACAATTCAGTTCCCGAGTTAACCGCTGATCAAATTTATACTGGTGCCCTAAGCAACGGTGGTGACAAATTAGAATTATTCGATGCTACTAGTAATCTAATTGATTCAATTGATGCTACTGCCGGCTGGCCAGCCGGAGACAATGAAACCAAGGCCACCTTAGAACGTAAAGCTGATGAAACTTGGCAGACCTCCGCTAATCCTGGCGGTACTCCTAAGGCCGCTAATTCAACCGGCCTAGTTATTATTCCTCCAAGCGAAAACCCTACCACCACCCCCGTAGTTGTTGTTCCAACACCGGCCACTGGTGGCAGTGGCGGTAGTTATACTCAAACTTATTCTCCTAATAACATAATTATCAACGAATTTTTGGCCGACCCCCTAGATGGCCAAGAAGAATGGCTAGAACTTTATAATACTACCGGCCAAAGTATTGACTTAACTGGCTGGCTAATTGAAGATGGCTCTAAAGGCCAAACCAAACTAACCGGCAATCTAAGTTCCCAAAGCTATTTACTGATTAATAAAATTTCTGGCAATCTTAACAACTCCGGTGATTTAATCTTACTCAAAAGTCCCACTGGAGAAACAATTAACCAAGTAGTTTATGGCGACTGGAATAATAAAAATTCTAACAATGCCTCTGCTCCGCGCGATGGTCAAAGTGCGGCTAGAAAAAGTTTTACTAACCTGACCAACGATAATTTAGATTTTATAATTACCACTACTCCTACCCCAGGACAACCAAATCAATTTACTCTAGCCACCACCAAACCAACCGGTACCGAAGAAATTACCAAAGGATCACTAGTTCTTAACGAGCTTTTAGCCAACCCCTTGGGTGACGACAGCCAAACTGAATTTATTGAGTTAAAAAATAACGGACAAAACCCTATTGATTTGGCTGGTTGGCGCTTACAAAATACCGCCAAAAACTTATTTATCCTTAGCACCTCTACCCTTAGCACTACTACTTTGGCAGCCGGAAAATTTTTAACTATTTATCGCAGTCTTTCTCAGTTGGCCTTGGATAATAACGGAGATACTATTAAACTCTATGATGTTAAAAATCATTTAATTGACAGTTTTAACTATAAAGAAGCTTTGGAAAATATTTCCTGGAGCCGTGATCAATTTGGCGACTGGGAATTAACCAAACAACTTACTCCGGACCAAGAAAATATAATTTTACTCCCAGTTCAAACTCCCCAACTTACCTATTGGCTATCCAACAAACAACCCTTGCTTGGCGAAACAGTGACTTTCGACGCCTCTGACTCCACCAATCCTACCGGCGGTCCCTTAAATTTTTGGTGGGATTTTGGCGACGGTCAAACCAGCACTTCTAGTTCACCGCTTCATATTTTTTACCAAGCCAAGAGATATACTATTAAATTAAAAATTACTAATAACCAGAATTTAACTACTTCCAAGAATTTTTATCTTGCTATTAAAAAGAATACTTTGATAACTGAGGAAGAATCGACAACCTCCGGAGAGACCACCACTAATTCAACCAATCCTTCCGCTAGCGCTAAACAAAAAAGTTCCGCTCTAATTAACACCACTCTGGAAGAAGTTAAGGCCTTGTCGGTGGGACAAAATGTTAGCCTAACCGGCGTAGTTTCGGTTTTACCGGGTGTTTTAGGCCAACAAATCTTTTATTTGACTGGCTCACCGGGAATTCAAATTTATTGCTACAAAAAAGATTTTCCAGAGCTCATTTTAGGAGACAAGGTTTTTGTTACCGGTCAACTAGCCGAAAGCGGCGGTGAAAAAAGAATTAAAATAAAAACTCAGGCAGACATCAGGATTTTATCCCACAATAACCCCCTAACACCCGAAGAAAAAAATCTTTCCGAACTAGACGATGAAGATGTCGGCAGTCTATTAACCCTAACCGGCCAAGTTATCGAAAACACCAAAACCTATTTTCAATTAGCCAATGATGGCCAAGAATTGAAAGTTTATCTCAAGCCCTCTGCTAATCTTGATCTAGCTATTAAGGAAGGCGATCAAATTAGAGTTACTGGTATTTTAAGTAAAACCGCTACCGGATTAAGACTATTACCTCGTACCAACAATGATTTAGTAATAGAAAAAGTTTTAGGAGCAACCGCTACCACTGAAATCAAAAAAGCTACTCCCGACTGGCTAAAATACCTGGGCTTGGGACTGTTTTTATTGCTCGCTCTGGCTCTTTGGCTCTATAACCGCAAAAAATCCAAAAATTTAAGCTAATCTTGCCAAAATTGATATTTTATGCTATACTCTTTACAGTCTTAATTAATAACTGGTTTGTCTGAGTGGTTGAATAAATTTTGATAGCTATAGAGAATTTTTTCCAATTTTAATAAAAACAGACAACAACTTACTGATAGAAAAAATGTGACCTGCAACTATACTTTGTTTATCGTAAATAATTCTCTCACCAACTAAAAGTTGGGGTTTTTGCTGTCGTTTTGAACTCAAATTTATAACCACCCACCGACCACTGTGGAAAATTTTATGATTAACCCAATTTGGATTACTATTACTCTTGTCGCTATTTTTGGCGGCATGGTCTTGGGTTTTTATGGACGCAAAAGCTATGCTAAACGCCAACGCGACACCATTGAAACCAAAATTCAACATTTACTGGAAGAGTCCAAAACCAAACAAAAAATTATTTTATTAGAGGCTCAAGAACGCGCCCTAAAAATAATTGAAGAAGCTAAGCAAGAAGAAAAAGAGCGCTCTCAGGAATTACACCGCGCCCAAAAAAGACTAGAACAGCGCGAATCTTTGTTTGACCAAAAATTGTTGGATTTAGAAAACAAAAAACAACAGCTCCTAGATCGAGAACAAAAATTGGAAGGCATGCGATTAGAATTGCAAAAAATTAAAGAAGAACAAATTGCTAAATTAGAAAAAATTGCCAGCTTAACCAAAGAAGAGGCCCAAAAAATAATCATTGACAACACCGAAAGACAAATGAAAGGTGAATTAGTCCAACGCATTCAAAAATTACAAACTCAAGCCGCCGAAGAGATTGAAAATGAAGCTCGCGATTTATTAACTTTAGCTATTCAACGTTGTGCGGTTCCTCAGGCTACTGAAATTACTACCACTATGGTTAGCCTGCCTTCAGATGAAATGAAGGGTCGAATTATCGGTCGCGAAGGTCGTAACATTAAAACTATTGAACAATTAACCGGGGTAGAAATTGTAATTGATGACACTCCGGAAGCAATTACCATTTCCGGCTTTTCTCCGATTAGACGGCACTTAGCCAAACGTGTCTTAGAAAAATTAATTAGCGATGGTCGTATTCATCCCGCTCGCATTGAAGAAACAATTGAGCAAGTTAAAACTGAACTAGCCCAAGAAATGAAAAAAGCTGGTGAAGATGCTTTGTATGGTCTGGGTATTACTGGCCTAGACCCAAAATTAGTTCAAATCGTTGGACGACTAAAATATCGCACCAGCTATGGCCAAAATATTTTACAACATTCTATTGAAGTTGCTCACCTCTCCGCTTTATTAGCCGAAGAATTAGGTGCCGATGTTAGCTTGGCTAAAAAAGGTGGACTTTTACATGATATTGGTAAGGCCGTGGATCAGGAAGTTCAGGGCACTCACCCTTCAATTGGTTATAATATCCTAAAGAAGTTTGGTTTACCCGAAGACATCGCTTACATTGCCTTAGCCCATCACGAAGACCAACCCAAATCATTAGAAAGTATTATTGTTAAGGTAGCTGATGCTATTTCTGGTTCTCGTCCGGGCGCTCGCAAAGATTCTTACGAAAATTATTTAAACCGCTTAGAAGATTTAGAAAAAGTCGCCTTGGCTTTTACGGGCGTAGAAAAAGCCTATGCCATTCAAGCTGGCCGTGAAATCCGAGTCTTTGTTAAACCTGAAGAAATTGACGATTTAGGTGCAATTAAATTGGCCCGCGACGTAGCCCAAAAAATTGAACAAGAATTAAAATATCCTGGTGAAATTAAAGTTAATGTCATTCGCGAAACTCGCATCGTGGAATACGCTCGTTAATCTTTATGCTTAAAATTCTTTTTATCGGTGACATTGTTGGTAAAATGGGCCGCTTAGCGGTTACTAAACTTTTGCCAAAACTTAAAACCGATAATCATTTAGACTTAGTTATTGCTAACGCTGAAAATTTAGCTCACGGCACTGGCCTGACCGCCAGCACCTTATTAGAAATGGAAAAAGCCGGAGTAGATTTTTTTACTTCCGGCAATCACATCTGGTCCAAAGAGGTGGCCAAGGATTTGCTTGAAAAAAAAACTAATTTAATCCGGCCAGCCAATTTTGCCACAACTGACCCTGGGTTAGGTTATCAAATTATTAAAACCAAAAAAGGTTCGATTTTGATTATTAACTTGCTCGGACGAGTTTTTGTAAAAGGCGCTGATAATTGCCGTAATCCTTTTAGAATGCTGGATGAAATTTTATCACGAACTGCTAAAAATGATCTAGTGGCTAGTCTGGTTGATTTTCATGCTGAAGCAACTTCGGAAAAAGTCGCCTTTGGTTTTTTTGCTGATGGTCGAGTCTCCGCCGTCTTGGGTACCCATACTCATATTCCTACCGCCGACCAACAGCTTTTGCCCCAAGGCACGGCCTATGTTAGTGATGTCGGCATGGTCGGGCCTCAAGCTTCAGTTTTGGGAGCCAACCAACAATCTGTTATTAACAGCTTTCTGTCTGAAGAACCTGGTTTACCAATTAAAGAAATGCACGAACAACCAACTCAAGGAACCGCCCTCTTTAATTCCATTCTATTAGAAATAGATCCAGCTAAAGCTAAGGTTAAAAAAATAAAACGACTAGACTTTTTAACTAAAATCAGCTAAAATAACTACAGCTTAAAAAATAATTTTTTATTTTTATGAACAAAGCGCAATTAATTGAAACTCTGGCGGAAAAAGTTGGTATTACTAAAGCCCAAGCTGAGCAAGCTATTGAAACCATTACCCAAACTATCACCGAAAAAATTAAAGGTGGTGAGGAGGTCACGATTACTGGTTTTGGTGCTTTTTCGGCTCGCAAACGCGCTGGCCGAGTTGGCGTTAATCCTAGAAACCCTAGTGAAAAAATCCAAATCCCTGATGTCGTCGTGCCTAAATTTAAAGCCGGCAAAGTTTTAAAAGATGCCTTAAAATCCTAAACTCTGTTTTTTTACAAAAACCCCGATTAATTCGGGGTTTTTGGTTGACTTAAGGCGCTTTATCCGCTATATTGAAAAGGATTAGGCGCCCGTAGTTCAACGGATAGAACGCTGGTCTTCGGAACCAATGACGTGGGTTCGACTCCCGCCGGGCGCACCACCACTAAGCTTTTAAATTTTTAACTACCAACCAATAACTTTATGGATGGAACTTCTGAAAAGCCAAACCTTGAGGAGCTTAAACTTCAAACAAAAAACGGACAGCCTGAACAGTGGACAAAAGAGCATCCGGAGACAATAATCCCGCCGGAAAACCTTCGAGAATGCGGACCAGAAATTGCCGAGCTAGAATTAGCTCTGTTAGAATTTGAGTCTACTCACCCACTTACAGAACTACTTTCAATTACCGAACTTACGTCCAAAGAAGCACCAAATAATTTAATCCGAGAATCAGCCAAACAGGCCTTAATTCCCCTCGTCGTTAAACTAACTGAGTTAAAACAAAAAACAAATATTACCTCGGATAAATATCGGGAATTAAAAATAAAATACCTAAAACTTTCCCGGGCGGTTGGTATTATTAACAACAATCAAGTTCATCATAATAGATAATTTATACCCTCGTTTCTATACTTGATTTATTTAGGTTTTTCCGTTATTATTATGTTGCTAATTATAAATTAATAATCAAATTCTATTCGAGGATATTTACTACCGCCTCGCGTCAATTATCTCCGAGAGTTGAGGTAAACAGCTGATTAAATCCTCAATAATTAATTTTGCATTTTGATTTTTAAATTTTTAATTACTACGGGACGTTAGCTCAGTTGGTAGAGCAGTCGCCTCTTAAGCGAACGGTCGCAGGTTCAAATCCTGCACGTCCCACAGTTTAAAATTTATAAAGGAGGTGTATAAAAATGCCTTGGAAAATACGATGTCTGATCGCTTGGTCTTTTAGAATAATGGGGGTTGTTATTGCTACCCTCTACACCCTAGGACTGTTATATTTTATGATTTTTGACTTCAAGTCGTATCTGTCACAGTTGCCGCGTCCCGAACCTCTTGATGTTTTGGGTATACTAATTATCTTTGAATTTATAGGAAAGCATTTTTCCAAAACAAAATTTTTTGATCCACTACCGCGCTGGGGCCAAAAACAATCAGAACGCCAAAACTAAAACTTTGGCGTTTTTTATTTTTAATTTAAGACCGCCGCTAACATAACTAAAAAATCCGCCCCTACCGAAGACGGATTTTTATTTAACATCCTAACTAATTTTAAATCTTTCTAGTCGTGGTCAAATTGGCCAGCGCCACTTCTTTGCTAATAATTTTTTTCTTATACAAACTTTGAATATCCTGATCCATCGCAAACATCCCTTCGGCACCAGCGGTTTGAATTACATTTTTAATCTGTGGCACTTTGTTTTCTCTGATTAAATTTGCCACCGCCGGATTATTCAAAAGCACTTCACGGGTCGCAATACGCCCACCATCAACTTTTGGCAGTAACCTTTGAGAGATAACCCCTTTAAGTGTTAAAGACAGTTGTAAACGAATTTGATTTTGTTGGTGTGGCGGAAAACTATCAATAATACGATCAATGGTCTGAGCGGAATTATAAGTATGTAAAGTTGCTAAAACCAAATGACCAGTTTCAGCCAAAGTAATAGTAGTGGCAATAGTTTCTAAATTACGCATTTCACCCACCATAATTACATTCGGGTCCTGACGTAAGACATGGACTAAACCCGCCTCAAAAGTTAACATATCATTTAACAATTGCCGCTGACGGACGATGCTCTTGGCCGGCTTAAACACAAATTCAATTGGATCTTCTAAGGTAAAAATGTTTTCCGCACGAGTTTGATTAATGTGCTCCAACATGGAAGCTAAAGTAGTGGATTTACCAGAACCAGTCGGACCAGTGAGCAAAACTAGACCCGGTCGTTGGTCTATTAATCCCAAGGTTGCTTCGGGCATCACCAACTCTTCTAAAGTTGGAATTTTAACTGGTATTAATCTAGCTGATAGGCCAACACAACCTTTCTCATAATGCAAATTAATCCGAAACCTATTCCCACCATTAATTTCATAAGATAAATCTAATTCCCGATCCTCTTTAAAACGTTCAATTTGTTTTTGATCTAATAAACCAAACACTGAATTTTCTACTTCTTTAGCGGTTAAAGCTTCTATCTTGGTTAAAGGCTTTAGAACTCCATCAACCCGCAAATAAGGTGATAAACCAACAATTAGATGCACATCGGAAGCTCCTTCCGCTACCGCAGTTTTGAATAAAGAATCAAGATTAAGCATATTTTTGTTTTTTAACCAATTACTTAAAACAATAACTGGTCTTTAAATTTATAAAAAAATTACCAAGACTTGGCCTCTAAGCCTTTTTTAGCGGCTTCAGTTTGGGCTTCCTGCTTAGAAGAACCCAAACCGGAAGCGGTCAGCTCCGAGCCTAAGAAAACTCCGACCTTAAAAGTTTTAGCATGATCCGGGCCACTTTCAGTTAACACTTTGTAAGTTGGCGTAACCCCAATTTTTTCTTGGGCTAATTCTTGAAAATGACTTTTGGGATCTAAATATAGTTTCTTTTCTAAAATTCCCGGCAATTCTACCAAAATAAAACGCTTAACAAAACTACTGGCCACTTTATACCCTTTATCTAAATAAATCGCCCCCATTACCGCCTCCAAAGCATTGGCCAAAATATAGCGCCGAGCCTTACTATTGCTATCTTGTAGTTCTCCTTTGCTTAAATATAAAAATTGTTCCAACTCCAAATTTTTAGCAATGTCTGCCAAGGTGTTAGCATTAACCAGGCTCGCGCGCCAGTTAGTTAATTCTCCCTCCGGATTAGGGTATTTATTATATAAATATTCCGTCACGGCTAATTCCAAAACAGCGTCACCCAAAAACTCTAACCGTTCATTATGCTCCAAAGGAAAATCGGGATGTTCATTGATATAAGAACGATGCACCAAGGCCTGGGTTAATAACTTGGCATTGTTAAATTTAACTTTGAGTATTTTTTCTAACTTGGCTAAATCATGCATAAAGATTTTAAGCCCACAGTCCATAAGCCAAAACCGAGTAACAATTTTGAGCTATGGATTAAGGGATTTTTAATAATAAATTTTTTAAGACTTCTTCTCCTCCTTTGGCTCGACAATATCAATCGCTTTCACTCCCATCTCTTTATAAATTGCCCCCAAAACACCATTAACAAAACGTCCTGAGGATTCGCCACCAAAGGTTTTAGCTAATTCAATTGCTTCATTAATTGCTACTTTAGCCGGAATATCTTCAGTAAAACGCAATTCAAAAACTCCCAAACGTAAAATGTTTCGGTCAATTAAGGTGATTTGTTCCAACGGCCATTCCGGAGCAAATTTGCGAATTAAATCATCAATTTCGCCCTGATTTTTAATAATGCCTTGCAATAAATTTTCGGTAAAACCGTGGTCGTCAAAATCTGGAGCAAACTCTTTTAAGTTTTCTTTAATGAATTCTGACATCCGGTCATTAGCACAATTATTAAAGTCCCACTGATAAAGAGTCTGGACGGCTAAAGTTCTGGCTAAGTGACGATTGGCCATGGTTACAAAATTTATTTTTTAGGAGCTTTGCTTTTTTTAACTTTAATTTTTATCACTTCTTTGCCCAAATAATAACCACAATAAGGGCAAACGTGATGTGCCAAAATGCCTTTCTGACATTTGGAACACTTAACTAACTTATTGGTTTTTAGAGCAAAATGCGCGGCTCTTCTGCGTTTGTGAGAACTAGTTCGACGATGACCTGGTAAACCCATACTATTTGATTTAATTAATAATTAAAATTATTTTATTCTTTTTAATTATAGCATAAAATAGTTTATTTGACAAGATGTCAATAATCACTTAAGATACCTGGATTTTAGCTACGCTTATGAACAAACTAACCGCCAACCGTCTCCGTCAAGTCTTGCTGGCTGCCCAGCAGATAGTTTTGGTTTGTCATCGTAACCCCGATGCTGACACTTTGGGCTCGGCCTTGGCCTTGTGGTGGTGGTTAAAAAATCAAGGAATCACTAGCCACGTTTTCTGCCTAGACCCAATCCCAGAATTTTTAAATTTTTTACCTGGCCGACAATTTGTTATTAACCAACTACCCAAGGAACTAGCCGAGATAACCTTTGTTTTTATGGACTGTGCTTCTTTAAACTATACGGGCCTAACTTTAACCTCGAATATTTTGGCAAACACCATTAGCCTTGACCATCACCAGACTAACAATCGCTTTGCCGCTTTAAATTTAATTGAGGCCCGAGCCTCCTCCACCGCTGAGGTGGTCTTTCATTTTTTTCAAGAAATCAGCGCCCTAATTACCTCCCCCATGGCTTCCAATTTATTATGTGGAATTATTACTGATACTGGCGGTCTAACTTTTAGCAATACCTCATTAACTACTTTCAACGCCGCTTCGCGTTTACTACTATTGGGTGCCAAATTACCTTTAATTACTAATCAAGTTAATCAAAACAAAGAACTATCAGTTTTACAAATTTGGGGCTTAGCCCTGGCTAGTTTACAAAAAAATCATTACAATTTAGTCTTTACTGTTGTTCCTCAAAGTCAAACCGCTAAACTAGCTAATTCCAATGGCTCTTTAGAAGGTTTAGCTAACTTTTTGAATTCCCTAAAGGACGGCAATTTTGTCTTGGTTTTACAAGAAAATAATGGTAAAATTAAAGGTAGTTTACGTACCACCAAAGAACATGTCGACGTCAGTCGGCTAGCCAAAATGTTAGGTGGTGGTGGGCATCGTAAAGCGGCCGGCTTTACCCTAGATGGTCAACTTGAAAAAACCAAGCTCGGCTGGAAAATTATTTAAAAAATTAACCAAAAACTATGTACTTAATCCCAACTGTAATCGAGAAATCTCAATCTGGTGAACGCGCTTATGATATTTATTCGCGCTTACTTAAAGATCGTATCATTATGCTAAGCGGACCAATTGATGATAATTTGGCTAATATTATTGTGGCTCAATTGTTGTTTTTGGACAATGAAGATACCAAAAAAGATATTAAACTTTATATCAATTCTCCAGGCGGTTCCGTTTCGGCCGGCTTGGCAATTTACGACACTATACAACACCTCAAGGCGGACGTCTCTACTATTGGCGTTGGCATGGCCTCAAGTATGGGCGCGGTTTTACTATCAGCCGGTCAAAAAGGTAAGCGTTTTATTTTACCTAATTCCGAAGTATTAATTCATCAAGTAATGGGCGGAGCTGAAGGACAAGCCAAAGATGTAGATATTTCTGCTAGACACATTTTAAAACTCAAAGATCGTCTTAATAAAATTTTAGCCAAGCAAACTGGCCAACCCTTAAAAAAAATTGAGAATGACACTGACCGAGATTTTTGGATGACTGCCGAAGAAGCTGTAAAATATGGTTTAGTAGATTATATTGTAAAGACCAAATGACAATTCCAACACAAACCAAGAAAAATAGCCAACCAAAAACGTCCCTAAAGGGACGTTTTTAATTTTACTATTTAGCAAAAGATTCTGAAGCCAACTTAATCTCGGTTGCCACCGGAATCGGCGTAGTAGTATCAACCACGATCATTTCTTCAGAGGTAATGGAAACCACTTGTTGTTGGTTGATAATTAACGAATTTTTAACTAATGTTTTTAGCCAGCCAGTTTTTCTAACTACATATTGCTGAGGCGTTTGTGTCTGTTGGTCTAAAATTATTTTAATTACCCGACCTAAGTATTGGCGAGTTTGCGTATAAACCGGTAAGCCAATTATCTCCTTAGTTGCTAACATATTTATTTAACTACCGCCGTGGTAGTGTTTTCTTGTTTTTTAAAGACATACCACTGTTGCGCTACCTGCAGCAAAGTCATAACCAACCAATATAAAGAAAGCCCCGCCGGTAAAGAAATTGCAATAAATAAAGTCATAGCTGGCATTAAATAAACCATCTGCTTATTCATCATCGCTGCCATATCCTCGTCTTTTGATCCATTAATATTCGCTGGTTTGGGTTGGGGCAACATTTTGACTTGCCAAAAAGTAGCGGCTGCGGCCAAAATCGCTAAGACAACGTTTCTTTGTGCTAGATCCAAAAAACCAAAACTAACGTTTTGCAAGATCCCGGGATTATGAACAAAAGAATATAAATCTTTTAAACTATCAACTTTGGTAATGCCAAAACTAAACACCCGATAAATGGCAATTAAAAATGGTAATTGAATTAATAAAGGCAAACAAGAAGAGGCGGGGTTTACTTTTTCTTCCTTATACAACCCCATAATCGCCTGCGACAAGCCCGTACTATCTCCTTTATGCTTGACCTTCAACTCATTGATTTTTGGCTGAATTTGTTGCAGGGCCTTTTGTGATTTAAGCGCTCGACTATTTAAAGGATAAGTGATTATTTTTAATAAAATAGTGATTAAAATAATCGCCAAACCCAAATCTTTACCAATTATATTATAAAAAAATACCAACAAATTAAACATCGGTTGATAAAAAACTGCAAAAAATAGCTCACTAATCATAAATAAATAATTAAGGGGCATCCCAACCGCCCTGACTAAAAGGATTACAACGCAAAATTCTACCAAAAGCCTTAGACCAACCCCACCAAAAACCATACTTTATTAACGCCTGGCTGGCGTATTCCGAACAGGTTGGACGAAAACGACAAACCCCAAAAGGAAACAAAAACTTCAACACCCCGTGATCGCCAGACAAGGTTTTTTGATAAAACTCAATTAATTTTAAAGAAAAATAAACTAGTACTTGATTAAAATTCTTCATAATAGTTTAGCTTTGGCCAAAACTTCAATTACCACTTCCTTAACTGCCAAATAATCTTTTAGCTCTTTAATGCCTGGCTTAACAATAATTACTAAATCATTAGCTGATTTCAATAATTCCATTTCTTGTTTTATTACCTCCCGTAACCATCTTTTGATTTTGTTACGCACCACCGCTTTTTTAGAAACCTTAGTTGAAATAATTATCGTAAAACGAGCTTGTGCTTGCTGATTAGCTAGAACTTTTAGGGTTAAGCTAGAATTAACCGAACTTTTGCCATAACGCAAAACCCGGGCAATATCTTGGCTAAGATGCAGGCGATTAGCGCGCCTAATCATAATTAAACAGTTAGGCTTTTGCGACCTTTGGCACGACGAGACTTCAACACGCGACGGCCGGTCTTAGTAAACATTCGTTCGCGAAAACCGTGTCTTTTGGCGCGACGTCTCTTTTTTGGCTGATAAGTTCTTTTGGGCATAGAAATATAATTTAACTTTTATAACCTTAATAATATAAGAAAATTACAATTTTGTCAACGAGGTTTTATATTTTAATTAGATTTTATTAACCCTTTGTCCACAATTTATCCTCTTTGACCAGCCCTGTGGACAATTTAACTTCTGTGCTAAAATATTAGCACTAGAATAAAAATAAAATAATTCACAGCCAGAAAAAATTATGAACAACCAACAACTTTGGCAAGCCGCCTTAGGAGAACTAGAACTTTCTCTATCAAAAGCCAGTTTTACTACCTGGTTTAAAAACACTTTTATAATCAGTAATGAAACCGGACACCTTACCGTCGCGGTACCAAATGCCTTTACTAAGGCTTGGTTTGAGAAAAAATACCACCCCCACATTTTAAAATCTTTAAAAAATGTTAGTAATAACGAAATAAAAAGTGTTGTCTATAAAATAGAACTTTTACGGGAAGCTATTTTAACACCAATTGTTAAAGAGCAGGCTTTAAATCAGGTTGTTATTAAAGCCGACAAACCCGAACCAATTAACCAATTTGGCATTAGCGCCAAATATACCTTTGCTAGCTTTATTATCGGTAAAAATAATGAATTAGCCGCGGCCGCCGCGCAAGCGGTAACACAAAAGCCGGGCGAAACCTACAATCCGCTATTTATTTATGGCGGAGTAGGCTTAGGCAAAACTCATTTACTACACGCCATTAGTAACGAAATTTTAAAAAAATTTCCAACTAAAAAAATTCTTTATGTTTCTTGTGAAAAATTCACCAATGACTTTATTAATGCTATTTCACAAGGCCGAGCTGAAAGTTTTAAAGAAAAATATCGCAACGTTGACGTTTTGTTAATTGATGACATTCAATTTCTCGCTGGTAAAGAAGGTACACAAGAAGAATTCTTTCATACCTTTAACGCCTTACACCAAATTAACAAACAAATCATTATTTCTTCTGATCGCCCCCCCAAAGCCATTCAATCTCTTGAACATCGTCTGGTTTCTCGCTTTGAATGGGGTATGATTGCTGACGTAAATTCCCCTAATTTAGAAACTAGAATTGCCATTTTAGATAGTAAATGCCGAGAAAAAAACTACCTCTTGTCCTCAGAAATTATTAATTATGTGGCTAATATCATTCAAAACAACATCCGAGAACTAGAAGGTGCGCTTAACCGTATTATTGCCTATCATCAATTGAATAACCTGGAACCAACCCTAGAAACAATTAAACCAATTCTCAGTACCATTGCTTCAGCCTCCCCCAAAAAATCCTTAACCACCAAAAAAATAATTTCCACCGTGGCCGAGTACTTTGATTTAAAACTAGAAGATCTAAACAGTCCTTCTCGAAAAAAACACCTAGCCGGGCCCCGACAAATTGCTATGTATCTAATGCGCGAGGAATTAAAAACTTCCTATCCTTCAATTGGTTTAGAATTTGGTGGTCGCGACCACACTACTGCCATCCATGCTTATGAAAAAATTCATTTAGGAATAGATAATGATGCTAAACTAGCTCAAGATGTTAATCTGATCAAGCAGCGATTATATAATATTTAGTTTTCCCCACCCCCTTGTTGATATCTAGTGTTTTAACAGAGTATAAAAAAATAAAAAAATTATTTTTTTAAAAAAAGTTTTTAAAAAACATTTATTCCCCTAAACTATCAAACACTTTTCCCCTTACCCTTTTCGTTTTTAGTTCCGTCGTTACTGCTTAAAAAAAGTTTTACACATATCCCCACCGCTTATTACTATTACTATATTTATTTATTACTTAATTTAATTATAATAATATGAAATTTTCCTGCATTCAAGAAAATCTTTATCAAGGTTTACAAGTAGTTAGTCATCTAGCTACTAAAAATACCAACCTACCAATTTTATCTAATGTTTTATTAAAAATAGAGGATAAAAATTTAAAGCTAATTAGCACTAATTTAGAAATAGGCGTTTCTTGTTTAGTGCGAGCCAAAATTGAGCAAGAAGGTGAATTTACTGTTGACGCTAAATTATTTTCTGATTTTTTATCCCTTTTACCAAATGATAAAATTGATTTGACTTTAAAAGACACTTCTCTACAAATTGAGGCTAAAAATTATAAAACTAAAATAAAAGGCTTGCCGGCGACCGAATTTCCTTTAATCCCCCAAATTACCAAAACCACCCCGTTTATTTGCCAAGTTAGCGATTTTAGAGAAGCAGTAGCGGATGTTATTTTTGCTGTTTCTTTAGCTGAAACTCGTCCAGAAATTTCCGGGGTTTATTTAAACTTTAACCCCCAAGAGAAAAAAATAACTTTAGCGGCTACCGATAGTTATCGTTTAGCGGAAAGAAAAATAAGTTTAACTAAAAGTGGTGGTGAACAAGAGCAAACAGTAATCGTACCAACTAAAACCCTGCAAGAGCTAGCTCGAATTTTATCGATTTTAAAAGATGAAGTGTTGGTTGAAGAAAATAATAATTTAGAGATTTATTTAACCGAAAATCAAATTCTTTTTTCTTATAATAATATTGATTTAGTTTCACGGATTATTGAAGGTCAATACCCAGATTACAAACAGATTATTCCACAAACCTACAAAACCCAAGTAGTAATTGAAACTAATGAGTTAATAAAAAAAGTAAAGGCCGTAAGTTTGTTTACTAAATCAGGAATTTATGACATTAAACTAGAATTTAATAAAACAAACAAAGAGACGGTAATTTCGGCCAGCAACACTCAAACGGGAGAAAACACCACCAATATTTTGTCGGAAATAAATGGTGAGGATAATAATGTAGTAGTTAATTTTCGTTACGTTTTAGACGGGTTACAGAGTTTAAATACTAATCAGGTGGTTATCGAAATTAATGAACCAGTTAATCCAATAGCAATAAAACCCCGCAAAGGCAAGGAATATTTATATATAGTAATGCCAATTAAACAATAAAGGGCTAAAAAATCCCCACCGAGTGGGGATTTTTTTATAGTTACTTTTTTACCGGAGTAAATTAAAATCAACACTAACCTCTTTAGAATTATCAATATCATCAAAGCTTTTAATTTTTAAGGTATGAAAATTATTAACTAAGTTTGTTAGATTGAGTTGTTGGTTGTTAATTAGTCCATTATAAGTTTTAACTAGAGTATTATCTAAATAAAATTCTAAACGATAGATTCCTCGAGGAGCAGAGGTATTAAGTTGGATGTTTAAATAATCATCCTTAATAGTACTATTGCTGGTGGGGTTAATAATTTCTAGGCTTGGCTGGTTGGCAAGAGTGTGTAAATCGTCAAGTTGTGTTGGTGATTGTTCGCCATTGGTTAAATAATTTTGTTGGTTAGCCCAGTTTTGCACTGGCTCTTCCCAACGTAAATATTGGGGATCGTCGGTAGGATTACTCGGTTGGGCGCCTCGAGGATCATCTTTGTTCACGTAGTACAAAATATCATGTACTTCTTGGTATTTTTTTTCTTCAATAAAAGAGACGGGAGTTAATTCAGTGGCTAATTTTTTTGAGGCTTTGTCAATTTTTACTATTTCACTAACGCCAATTTGTCCATCGAGTACAGGTTTATTAGTAATAATTGGGGTTGAAGAGGTAAAAGGCTCAATTGTCGTGTTTTTTACTAACTCAGTCATTGTTTTTTGCCAAATTGGTGCGGCAATTTTAGAGCCATCAGCCCCGGCTTTCATTTCTTGGTTATCGCTGTTACCAACCCAAACCCCCACAACATAACTTGGGGTGTAGCCAATTGTCCAGGCGTCACGAAAATTATTCGTGGTACCGGTTTTGGCAGCGACTGGTCGATCGGCTAAGGTTAAATAATTTTTTTCGCCAAAGATATAGGCGCGAGCAGAATTATCGGCTAAAATATCAGTGGTTTGTCTGGCTATCTCTGGGTCTAGAACACTTTTTTCGATTTTTTGATATTCTTCCAAAACTCGACCTTGCTTATCGGTAATTTTTAGAATCGGCGCGGTAGGGTGGAATAAACCTTCTTGAGCTAGGACCGAAAAGGCTTGAGTGTGCTCTAATAAAGTTACCTCGCCACCGCCCAAAACCAAAGACAAGCCAAAGCGCGAACGATCTTTTAAAGTAGTATAGCCTAATTCATCGGCCAGATTTAAAACATTATCAATTCCAGTTAAGTAGATGGTTTTAACGGCCGGGATATTTAAAGAACCAGCCAAAGCTTGTTTGATGGTTACCGGACCATGTTCTTTTCCGTCGTAATTATGTGGGGTATAGTCTTGACCGTCGGTATTTAAAAATTTAGTAACCAAATCAAATAAAACGGTATTAAGAGTATAACCTTTTTTAAAGGCTGCAGTATAAACAATTGGCTTAAAGGAAGAGCCAGGTTGTCGAGGTTTTAAAGCAACGTTAACTTGGCCGTCGATTTTTTCATTAAAATAATCAGCTGAACCAACCATAGCCAAAATCTGTCCGGTCTTAGCATCTAAGGCCACCAAAGAAGCGTTAGAGGCTTGCCAGTCTTTAGTATTTTTAGCTACTTGTTCCGCTAAAATTTTTTCCGCTTTTTGTTGTAAATCCCAATCTAAGGTAGTGTAAACTTTTAAGCCTTCTTGTTCAATAAAGTTTTCTCCATATTTTTTAGCTAGTAATTCTTTGATGTAAATAACAAAATGAGGAGCTAAAATATTTTCTTCTCGCGGCTTGAATTTTAATACCTGTTTTTTTGCTTGTGTGGCGTCAGTTTTAGTCAAATGACCATTAATTACCATTTGGTCAATAATATATTTAGCTCGATTGATTAATTCTTCACGATTATTACCATAAGGAGAAAAATAGGTTGGTCGTTGAACTAAGGCGGCTAAAGTGGCGCCTTCTAAAACCGTTAGATCTTTAGCGCTTTTGTTAAAAAATGTTTGAGCGGCGGCTTCAACACCATAAACCACGGAGCCATAAGGTATTTCATTAAAGTACATCTCTAAAATTTGTTCCTTATTGAATTTTTTTTCAAATTGATAAGCCAAAATCCACTCCTTAAATTTGCGGATAAAGGATTTGTCAGAAGTTAGTACCGCGTTTTTAATAAATTGCTGAGTAATTGAAGAACCACCTTGGGCTTTATTGCCACTAATAATATCCACAACAATTGCTCGTAGGGTTCCTTTTAAGTCTATTCCCTGGTGTTGATAGAAGTTTTTATCTTCGATGGTAATAGAAGCCCATTTAACATAATCTGGTAAGTCGGTTAGTTTGATAGGAATACGTTTAATGCCTCCGTGGACGCTATAAAGCACTATTTTACCGGTCTTGTCATAGATAGTGGTACTATTTGAGGTTTGGCGGTTAATAACACCCTCGGGGCTCGGTAATTGGCTGTTGAGATAGAAAAACAACGCAATTACTAAGAAAAAACCAATTACAATGATCGAAGTAATTATTGGCAATAATTTTTTAAACAAAAAAGATCTATTAAAACTAAGTTTTCTAGGAGCTGTTTTAATTGTTTGGCTGTTTCTTGGAGTGGAACTTTTTATTTTTAAAAAAGGAATAGGCACAAGTTTAAATTAGTTGTTTAAAATTTGAACCATATAAAGCTAAAGCCAAAGCATCGGCGGCATCGTCTGGTTTGGGGATTGCGGCAAGTTTTAATAACAATTTAACCATTCTTTGAATTTGCCCCTTATTAGCCTGACCATAGCCCGTTAAGGCCTGTTTAACCTCTAGGGGCGTTATTTCTATTAGTGCTAAATTATTTTTTTTGAGGGTTAGCAGGATTACTCCTCTAGCCTGGGCGACCGCTAAGGCGGTTTTGGTATTTTTACTAAAGTAAAGTTTTTCCACTACTGCCAGAGTTGGTTGATATTTAGTAATTAAAACTTGTAACTCTTGATAAATTTGTTCTAGTCGTAAAGAATCATCCTTGATCTCGGTTGTAATACAGCCATAAGCCAAACAGCTGTTTTGTTGACCTTGTTGTTTAATTAGACCATAGCCAACCAAGGCCAAGCCAGGGTCAATACCTAAAATTATTCTTTCTTTAGGCGGCATTAGTGTAAAAATTGTTTATTTCAGGATTTTCGTCAGCAAGCTCGAAAAAACGACTCAATTTTTCTTTTAATTCTTCGGAGATAGGTAGTGGGTTATTAGGGACCAACTCTAACTCTGCTTCGGAAATTAAATAGCCGGCACTTTCTAAGGCTTGCTTGGTTTTGGCTAGTTCTTCTGGTTTAGTGTAAATTGTTAGGGTTTCTTCTTGCCAAGAAAAATCTTCAGCCCCTAGGTCAATTAGAGCCAACTCCATCTCTTCTTTGGAAATTTTATCTGCCGTCAAGACTTTAAAAGTTTTTAAATTTTTTATTAAATCTAAAGTTAGCACACCTTGTTTTTTAAATTGCCAGAGCAAACTGCCACTTTCAGCAATTTTAAATCCTTGGCCATTAGCTAATTTTTTAATGTCAGACATTATTCGATTCTTGTTATCAGTCAAAACCTCCAGTAAAATAGCCACTCCCTCGGGGGCCATTAGTTCATAAACCGCTTCTTCAAATTTTTGTCCAGCCAATTCGCCAGAGCCACGCTTAATCGCTCGGGCAACGTTGTCGTTGGGCATGTTAGAGGTTCGGGCTTTATCAATGGCTAGACGCAATTTAAAGTTGCTTTCGGGATTAGCCCCTCCTTCGCGGGTTGCTAAAGTAATTTGGTTGGCTAATTTAGTAAAAATTGCTCCTTTTTTGGCATCGGTAGTCTCTTTTTGGCGATGGGTAGTAGCCCATTTACTATGTCCAGACATATAAGTGTTTAAAGGTTAGGAATAAACAAAATCTTGATTAATTATACTGATTTTATTTAAAAAAATCAAGCTTTGAGGGTTTGTTATTTTTACTAAAAAGAGTTAAAATTAAGCTAATATTTTATTAAGACTATTTAAATTTTATGAATAATTACCAAATTGCGCAACTTAGTATTGAAAACTTTTTTCAACAAACTCTAGAAATTATCAAAGATTTTAAAAATTTAAAAATCCCGGTTAATTACTATCGGCAAATTGAACAGGTAGTAATTTGTGGTATGGGTGGTTCTGGTCTAGCGGGGCATATTCTAAGAAGCTTGTTGGCCGAACAGCTAAAACTGCCATTTTATTTAATTAATGATTATTATTTACCAAGCTTTGTTAAGGCTAAAACCTTAATAATTATTTGTAGTTACTCTGGTAACACGCAAGAAGTTTTAGCAACAGCTAGAATAGCCAAACAAAAAAAGGCCAAGGTTTTTGTCATTAGTGGTGGTGGTAAATTAAACAGTTTAGCCCAACAAAATAATTGGCCAAGTTATGTGGTTAATAAAAAGTTAAATCCCTCATTGCTGCCGAACCTAGGAGTAATCCAAATGTTTGTTAGTCAGCTAGTTTTTTTACAAAAAATTAAACTAAGCAAGCTAACTAGCCAAGAAATAAGACAAAGCGCTGAAGATATTTATAAACGACGTCAACAAATTTTTTATGTTGCTAAAAAATATGCTAAGCAATTAGCCGGCCGGCCGGTGGTAATAGTGGCTTCAGAGTTTTTATCAGGCAATGCTCATGCGCTAGCTAATCAAATTAATGAGATTGCCAAACAATTTGCTGTTTATCTGTTGTTACCAGAATTAAACCATCATCTTTTAGAAGGTTTAAGCCAGCCGCCGGTGGTAGTAAAAAAATTTAAATTTTTATTTTTTGATTCTATTAATTATTCTATAATTAATCGACATCGCTTAGAACTAACGAGAAAAGTTCTAGCCAAACAAAAAATTGTTTCGTTAAAATATCAGCTGAGCAGCTCCCAAAAATTAGAGCAGATTTTGGAGGGTCTGTTGTTTAGTTTTTACCTCAGTTTAAGCTTGTCGGAACTTAACCAGGTTAATCCCCTAGCATTACCGTGGGTAAAATATTTTAAGCAGAATTTAAGGGGTTAATAAAGGCTATGTCCCGGCAAATTTTTTTTAAAAAAATTATTTTGGCAAATAACTACTTGACTAGAAATTTTTGGTTAAGTGGGTTAATAATTTTAGCACTTAGCGTGCTATTTTTTTGTTATTTACAGAACTTTACTGGCTTAGTAGATCCAGACTCTTTTTATCACGCCAAAATGGCCTTGTTGGTTAAACAAGGGACGTTGTTAAAAGAGTTTCCCTGGCTACCCTTAACTATGCTTAAGGATAATTTTGCTAATCAACATTTTTTGTACCATATTTTTTTAATTCCTTTTGTTAGTTTTTTTCCGCCGTTGTTAGGCCTTAAGCTTTCGGCAATCTTTTTTGCCAGCTTGGCGGTGTTGGCAGTAGCTTGGCTAATTTATCGCAAAGAACCTAAGGCGACAATTGCGGGAGCTTTATTACTATTTAGTTCGGCTGCTTTTTTATTTAGAGCCGGCCTAGCCAAAGCGCCAATGTTGTCAGTAGTTTTGTTGTTGCTAATTTTTTATTTTTTGCGTCAGCGTCGTAATGGCTGGGTTTTCGGGTTGTCTTTTTTCTTTGTCTGGTTGCATGGCAGTTGGCCGTTGGTTTTGGTTTTGGTGGTGATTAATAATTTAGTTAATAGTCTATTTTTTGCGTTAGAGTCTGGGCAATATTTGGCTAATAAATTTTGGCTTAGACTAAAAAGATTTTTCCCGTTGGTCTGGTTTAATTTTTGGGCTTGGTTAAATTTTCGTCAGATTATTTTAATTATTACCGCCTTAACAGCGGGAGTAATTATCAATCCTTTTTTTCCGCAAAATTTGAAATTTTATTGGCAACAAATTGGTCAGATTGCTATTTATAATTACGCCAGTCAAATTAAAGTTGGTGGCGAATGGTATCCTTTTGGCGTGACTAACCTAATCTCTCAAAACAATTTATTGTTTGCTGTATTTATTTTTTTAATGGTTTTGTGGTTTATGGGCGGTTGGCGCTGTCAAAAAAGAAATACGATAGTTTTGGGCTGGCTGACTTTATTTTTTTTAGCGCTTACTTTGCGCGCCGCTCGCAATATTGAATATTTTGTCCCCTTGTTTTTATTATTTATTGTTTTTTCGCTAGCTGATATTTGGCAGACTCGGCGGGGGTTATTTCAAAAAATAAATGATTTAATTGCCGGGTACTTAAAAAACTTTTCTCAGTTTAAAAGCCTCATTGTTGGTTATTTTGTGGTTGCACTAATTTTTGCTTGGTTGTTTGGTTTAATTTCTTCGCATCGCGATTTAGCTAGTAATCGAATAGATTATTTTTACTTAGCGGGCGCCAGTCAGTGGTTAAAAAATAATACCACCAAAGGCTCTTTAGTGTTTCATGACAACTGGAGCACTTGGCCAGAAATTTGGTATTATAACGATCATAATGTATATTTATTAGGTCTGGATCCCACTTTTTTGTATTTGCAAAATCCCACGCTTTATCAAGAAATGGTTAGTATTACTCTTGGTGAGCAAAAACAAGACTTATGGCGATTACTTAAACAAGATTTTAAGGCGCAGTATGTGCTGATTGATAAATACCACCAAGATTTTTTAATCAATATTTTACGCGATGCGGGTTTTAAAAGAGTTTATCAAGATAGCCAAGCTTATATTTTTGAAGTGTTATGAAAATTTTAGTTATTTTACCAACTTATAATGAGCAAGAAAATTTGGCCAGATTGGTAGCGGAGATTTTTGCTTTAGCTATTACTGACTTAGAAATTTTAATTATTGATGATAATTCCCCGGATGGTACGGGGCAGCTAGCAGATCAATTGGCGCAAAGGTATCCGATAAAAGTTATTCATCGAGTAAAAAAGTTAGGACTAGGAACAGCTTATCAGGCGGGCTTTGCTTATGCCCTAGCCAATGGCTTTGGTATAGCTTTTCAGATGGATGCGGATTTTTCTCATGAACCCCAAAGGATTTCCGATTTTATTAAAGGGGTTAATAGTGGTTACGATCTTGTGATTGGTTCTCGGCGAATAGTTGGTGGAAAAATTGTTGGCTGGAGTGCCTGGCGGTATTTTACTTCATCTTCAGCTAATTATTTTTCGCGTTGGTTATTAGGTTTAAAAACTAAAGACGCAACTACCGGTTTTCGTGCTTACAGTGTCAAGGCTTTACAAGCCTTACCACTCGGTAAAATTAAGAGCAATGGCTATGCTTTTCAGGAAGAAACTATTTTTTGGGCGGAAAAACTGAAGTTGCATATTAAGGAGATCCCAATTATTTTTAAAGACCGTCAAAAAGGTCGGTCAAAATTGGGGTTGAAAGTAATATTAGAATTTTTTGTGATAATTTTTAAACTAATTAGCAAAAAATAGCGATGAAGGTTTTAATAGTATTGCCAGTTTATAATGAACAAGAAATTTTAGCACTCAGCCTCGAACAGTTGGTTGATTTTTGTCATAAAAATTTAACGGAGGCCTGGCAGATAATTATTGCCGATAATGACTCCACGGATCAAACGGCGGTTATTGCACAGGAATTATCAATAAAATATCAGGCAGTAAGTTATATGTTTGTTCCGCAAAAAGGCAAAGGCCTAGCTATTCGGACTGCTTGGCAAAAGTTTAGGGCCGATGTTTATATTTTTATGGACGTTGATTTGGCCACCGGGCTAGAAGCTGTTCCCGTCTTGATTAAAGGAATAGCTAGTGGCTATGAGGTAGTAGTCGGCTCTCGTTTTTTAGTTGGTTCAAAAGTAATTGGGCGAAATCTTTTACGTCGACTGACCTCAATAGGTTATAGTTTATTAACCAGGTTGATTTTAAACTTAAAAACTAAGGATGCGCCGTGTGGCTTTAAAGCGATTAACGAAAGAGTAAAACGAGAGATTTTGCCGTTGGTGGAAAATAATGAATGGTTTTTTGATACTGAGTTGTTAATTAAAGCCCAACAGTCCAGGTTTAAAATATTAGAAATCCCGGTTATTTGGCGGGAAAGTAAGCGGCCCAGTAAGGTTTCAACTTTTAGGTTGAGTTGGCAATATCTTCGGCAAATAGTCAGATTATTTTTTAAAATTAAAAGATGAGTCTCAAGGTTTTTTGAAGGCCGTTAAATATTTTTTGATAACTAGTCACATGAATAAATTTTTTAAGCCAGTATTGCAGGTGTTTAGTAGGGAAGGCTTTTTAATGCGGGCCAGCTTTTACTGGTCGTTACTTCTTTTAATATTAGCGCTTGTTTCTTATGCCAAAAGTTATTTCTTTAACGACCACAACTTACCGCCTAAGAATAATGTTTTAACGGTTATCTTGGTGATAGCTATTTTTTTATTTGTTTTTTCGTTTGTTTATTTTTGGAAGAAAATAGACAACAGTCAGACAACAACTAAGCGATTGTTATGGTTTAGCTTAGTTTTTTGTTTAATTGCTGTTGTTTCCCTGCCGTTGTTATCAACGGATTTCTATACTTATTTAATACAAAGTAAGGTTTTGAGCAATTATAGTTTTAGCCCTTATTTAATTACTACCGACTTATTTAGCGCCGACCCGGTGTATCATGCGACTGTTTGGGATAAAACCCTTTCTCCCTATGGCCCGGTACAGTTTTTATTATATTGGCTACCTAGCAAATTATTTGGTAATTGTTTTTGGTTAAACTTTTTGAGTTTTAAAATATTAAATTTAGTTTTTTTCTGGGGTTGTGCCTTTGTTATCTATCTAATTTCAACAAAATTCAACAGTAAATTTACCAACCAAGTGCTCTACTTGTGGCTCTGGAATCCGTTGGTTTTGCTGGAGCTATTGTTAAATGGCCACAATGATGTTTTTATGATTTTTTTTATTTTACTAGCCGGCTATTTTTTATTGCAGGATAAAATTTTAACCAGCCTTATTTTTTTAGTTTGTGCCTTTTTTACTAAACTTACTTCAATTATAGTGGCGCCATTTTTTTTGTTATTTTTGGTTTTAAATAATAAACTAGACAAGTTATTAAAACTTTTATTAGGTTTTTTATTGACAGCAAGCCTACTGGTTTTGTTTGTTTTAGCGCCATTTGGGTTTAATCTTTCTTTTTTAAATGGTATTAGGGCGGTATCAGGGCTTTGTAATATAGCCACCTCTAGTTTTTTACAATCTTTATTAGCTTTTGGGGTTTCTTTTAAAGTGGGGCTAGGAAGTGTATTTATTTGTGAGTCGCAAGTAGTATTTTTGGGTTACGCGGTCTTAGCGGTTGTCTTTTTAATACTTGGTTGGCTCTTTAAAAAAGACCCTAAAGTTTTTAGATTGTTTGAACTTAGTGCTTTGGCCTTTTTGGGTTATTTAGTGTTGGTTGCTGGTTGGGTTCAGCCTTGGTATTTTCTTTGGCCGATCGCATTATGTTTGCTGAGTGAAAAACTATTTTATCGTAAATTAGTTTTAACTCTAACCTTATTAGGCTTTTTAAACTATTTTAGTGTTTTTAAGGCGCTTAACATAATGATCGCTTTTTATGTGATGTATTATCCAGAGATCAATAGATTTTCTTTGAGGCTATTTGAGAGCCTGCTAGTCAAGCCAAAAGTAAAAGAAAACTAAAAAATTTATGGCCAAGCGTTTAGTAGAAAATTTGAAATATTTTTTTATAGAACATCAACTATTCTTTTTAATCTCGGCAATTTTTTTGTTGATTAGTTTGTTTATTTTTGGTTCTGGTTTAGCCTCTCAGGGTGATAATTTTGTTTATACCGGTATTACTACTTTAACGCCCGGCGACTATAATGTTTATTATTCATATATTCAACAAGTCAAATCCGGGCAGTGGTTATTTAAAGACCTCTTTACTAGTGAAAGCCACCAGGCAAGCTTTTTTAATTTATTTTTTTGGAGTAACGGTTTATTGGCCAAGTTTTTTAATTTAGCCCCGGTCTGGGCTTTGTTTTTGTATAAAATGTTGTTAATTCCTTTGGGGGTCTGGGTAGTTTATTTGTTGGTTGGTTTATTTGTTAGCAAAGGGCTAACTCGCAATTTAACTCTGGGCTTGGCCTTCTTTGGTAGTGGGTGCGGATTTTTACTATATGGCTTAATTAATTACTTGCCAACTTATCAGGGTGGTTTGGGGTATTATAATATTCCGATGGATTTGTGGGTGCCGGAGTTTAGTTTTTTTACCAGCCTAATCCATCTGCCCCATCAAATTTTATCTTTTAGTTTTTTACTGTTAACTTTTTATTTTTTCTTGTTGGCAGAAACGCGGCAAAAGATAGTTTGGAGTTTAGGAGCCGGCTTAAGTGCTTTGATTTTGATTCAGTCTCATCCTTTTTATTTGGTTACGGTTTTAGCAGTACTTGGCAGCTATCTATTAATTCAGACCTTAAGGCTTAAAAAAATTTATTGGTTTGGTTTAAAAAACTTTTTTGTTATAATCATACTTTGTTCGCCCGCGGTTATTTATTGGCTATGGTTAATGAAGGTAGATTGGTTGGTACAGATTAGAAATTTTCAGAATGTTTTACCGACCACCATTTGGTATTTAACCTTAGCTAGTTATTTTCCCTGGTGGTTATTTGCTAGTTTAGGTGCCTGGAGTTTAGCCAGAAAATCTGATAAAAATACTATTGAGATTTTTTTATTGTGCTGGTTTATTGTTGGGGCGGTTTTAATTTACTCTCCGGTAGCCTTTCAACGTCGTTTAGTAGAAGGTTGGTGGCTACCGCTAGTAGTTTTGAGTGTTAGTTATTTACGCCAAGCTACTTGGTTAATTAAAATAATAAAATTTCTAAGGACTAATAATTGGCAGATTAAAGTATTTTGTTTTTTAGTTGGCGGCCTTATAATTTTATCAAACCTATTTATCGTCGGGCGGCACTTAGAAGCCAATCTTAACCATTGGGACCCGGTGTTTATTTTGCGGCCAGTGGACGCCGCGTTTAGTTGGCTTAAAAACAACACTAAAGCAGAAGCGGTGATTTTGGCGGGAGATCTTTATGGTAATTTTATTCCCGGTTGGACTAATCGGACGGTTTACGCCGGTCATGGAGTGGAAACAGTGTGGTTTCATCAAGAAAAATTTTGGCAGGTAGTTTGGTTATTACGTACCAATAATTTAGATGACAAAAAAGCCGCTTGGTTGCGACAAAACAAGATTAACTATTTGTTCTATTCTGATAATGAAAAGGCTTATGGTAGTTTTTCTCCCGCCCAAAAAGATTATTTACAGCTAGTTTATCAAAATTCCGCAGTCAGTATTTATCAAGTAATAAATTAAGGCATCATAATTATTTTACTGCCCAAACTTTTTTCTTGGCCTAGTTCCCGCAAGCTAGCGCGGTTGCTGGCAGTAGTCAGGTGTCCGGTTAAATAAACTAATTCTAATTTTAAATAAATTTTTTGGTTAGTGCTTGGCTGGCTAAGGTTGTATTTAGTAATCACCGTTTGGTTAGTTGGCCAATCTGAGGGTGGATAAAACCCTAGGGCCAAAGGATAATAATCAGTTTTTAAAATTTCCCCCACTTGGTTTAACCAAGTGGTTTTTAAAAATAGATCCAGGTCAATAGTTGAAGTTTTTTGCCAAAATAAATTTAGTGGTAAAAATTTTACTCCACCAAAATTTAGGGTTTTAGCTGTTTCATAACCAAGTAGTTCTAGGGGCAGATTAAATTTTTTGTAACTTAAATTTTTAGGAGCTTGCGTGGTTTGTTCATAAAGGCAGTTATTAACCAAGTCTTTTTGTAGTAATAAATAATGGCCATAATATAATTGGCAGCCAAAATGATATTTTTCTAGGAGTTGCCGGAGTCGTATAGCACTATCTTTGGCTCCGGTAAGCATTACCCAGGGACGTTTAATTAAGGAATAATTAATTAGGTCATCGCTGTTAATTAAAATCTGTTGAGTGGTTTCAGGAAAGGAATAGCTTTTGCTGGAAAATTGTTGTTGCCCCCAAAACCAATAGCGTAATAAAAAGATATTGGAACGATTAGCCGTTGAAGTTAGCCAAGTATCACTTACCATTAAAGTTTGGTCTGATTTGATGGATTTTAATATCTCGCCTGCCAAGACCTCGGGTTTAGTTTTCAGCTCTGTTGTTAAGCCGGTGATTGGTCCGGCAATTAAGCAAGTGTATAGCGTGGTGGCCGTTAAGGAAATAACAATTAGACTTTTTTCTTTGGCTAAAAAACTTAACCATATTGGCGGTTTTTTAAGTAATTTAGCTAAACCAAATGAACTGGCAATTAATAAACCCGGTAGCAATAAAGCGGGATAGTGCAAGGTTAAAATTATGGGATTAGTTACTGATAATAAGTATTGTAAAAAAATTGGCAGGGTTAAAATTAGAGTAACTGGCGCGAGTATTGGTAAAAATAACCAAGGTGCTAATAACCCTAAGACGATAAAGATGTTATTAAAACTTAGTAGAGTTGGCCAAACCAATTGAGGTTTAACGATTAAATTGAGTAATAATTCCGACCAGTTATTGCCTAACCATTGGTAGTAGTAAAAAAATTTATAATGTTGATCGGCGTTAAAACCGGCAATTAATTGATTGGCAACAACAAACCAAACTCCCCCCAAGATTATGGGGGTGATTACCCAGACTAAAAACTTAGACCAGGAAAATTTATAATCAGCAAGAAAATATTTTTTGTTAGTTAAAGATAATAAACCAAACATAGCGATGACCAAGGCCACATCTTCCCGGATTAATAAACTAATGGCACTGAAAATGAAAAAATTTAGCCAACTTGATTTTTGCCAAAAATAATAAACCCAAAACAGAAAAAACGGTGCGAAGGCTAGTAAATGAAATTCAAATAAGTTGATGTTTTGAACAAAAGGATTAAGTAGCCACCAAGCGGCAAAAAATAAGGCCCAATTTTGGTTTAAGATTTTTTTTGCAATTAGATAAATCGGCCAAGCTGCTAAAGCCAAAAATAGGGTCTGCAACCACAGTAGAGTTAGTGGAGTTGGTAATAATTGATAAAACTTGGCTAAAGGCCAAATTAGGAGCTCTAAATGATCGCCTAAATATGAAGGTGGATGGATACTGGAAATAAAATTAGCGCCATGAGCAGTGTTGTAAAAGACATTAGTATAAATACCCAGGTCCAAGGCATTGTAATGGTTATTGTTTAATTTTAAAAAGCAGTAAGCGCCATTGATGATTAAATAAATCGAAATCAATAGCCCTAAAATTAGAGGATAATATAGTTTACTGGTTTGATATTTTTTAAACCAATTTAGCATATGGGTTAATTCTATAATTTTTTTAGCATAAAAACAAATTGATTTTTTAAAAAACAGCGCCTAATTAGACGCTGTTTTAGTAATGCTTTATATTTTTAGGTTTCTATGGGTAGACATTCATATCCTCCAGCACCATCACTTCCACAAGTTTGGTTTGCTGAACAGGGATTTGGATTACAAGGGTCGTTTGCTTCACTAGTAGAACTAGAACCTTTTGTTACATCTAGTATAAAACTAAATACAAAAGCGCTAATAGCGTAGGCTGCTAAAATAATTATTAAACCAATAATACTGTTGATGATCCAACTTTTAGCTTGAGCAACCTTGTCATCATTACCACCAGCTGTCATCCAGGTAAAGCCGGCGTAGATAATAATAAGCACGGAAATTAACATTAAAAAGCTTAGGCAGTAGTTAGTAATAGTGGCAATGGTTTGTCCGGGATTAAGTTTTTGACCGGTTTGGTAAGCCCCACCAGCGGCACTGTCTAACTGGCTGTTGATATTAGTAGTTAAACCACTTGATAGTTGTGCAAAAGCCAAAAAAGGGATAGTCAATATCAAGGTGGCTAAACTTAAAAACAAAAATTGAGCCAAGTATTTTTTCATAAAATTATTTACTGGCAAAGGCTTGAATTTGAGTAATGACAAAAGTAGAAATAGCGTAAGCAAAAATAATAATAACTAAACCGATAAAACCGTTAACCATCCAACTTTTAGCGGAACTGATTTTGTCATCATTACCGCCAGCTGTCATCCAGTTAAAACCCGCCCAAATAACAATTAATAAGGCGATGATTCCTAAAAAACCTAGTAAGTAATTAATAATTTTGCCAATGGTAGAGGTTAAGCTGACAGCGCTACTGGTGTCATAGCCAGCACTAGTAGCTAAAGAGTTTAATTGAGTGTTAAAATCTACGGCCGCCAAGCTTAATTGAGGCAAAATAATTAAGCCTAGAATTATTAATAAACCCGCAAGTTTAAACTTTTTCATAAAAATTATTTGATAATTGATAAAACGGTAGCAGTAATAGTGTAGGCCGCAGCAATCACTGCTAAGCCAAGCACTGCCCAAGTGATAATGTTTTTTCCTTTTTTAATATTATCTTCATTCCCCCCGGCTGTCATCCATAGAAAGCCGGCGTAAATTACCAAGATTAAAAAAAGAGCACCAAGGTAACCAAAAACAGTTTTTAAAAAAGCGCCAACTTTAGTCACTAAAGTGTCTTTAGTGATTACATTTAAGCCAGTTGTACCAGCAATGGTATTTAAACTAATCATAACATTAGCTACGCTAGCGTTAGATATGGTAGTCTCAGCGGCCTGCAGTAAGTTTGGTAAAATGATTAAACCAAGTAGTAGACTTAGAGTTAAATAAGGTAAGATTTTTTTAAAATGTAACATAAGTTTTTATTTTGTTGAGAGGGGGTGACCCCCCTCCCACAAAATTAACAGTTCTAATAATTTATTAACTAGAGCAGTTTTTTAGGTCCCAATAATACCACCAGTTATACCAGAAAATTGAGTAATTACGAAGGAAGCAATGGCATAGGCTGCTAAGATGATGATTAGACCGATTACTCCGGCGCTAATTGTGCCTTTAGCGGAACTAATTTTGTCATCGTTACCGCCAGCCGTCATCCAAACAAAGCCGCCATATAGAATAATTATGACAGCAATTAGGACTAATAAGCTTAACACCCAATTAACTGCGTTGATTACCGTAGTAAACAAATCAGCTGTGCCCAAGTTAAGACTGGAAACATAATTACCGTAATTAGCTGGGGTAAGGGCAGCTAACGCTATGCTCGGCAAACAAATAATTGCCAAGGTTAATAGCACTAAAAAAGTTTTATTCATATAAAATTGATTGCATTAAATTCGTGCTATGTGGTAATAATTCCACCAGTTAGACCAGAAAATTGAGTAATTACGAAGGAAGCAATGGCATAGGCCGCCAAGACGATAATTAAACCGATAATACCAGAAACGATAGTTTGGCGAGCGCCACTAATCTTATCATCATTACCACCAGCGGTCATCCATTTAAAACCGCCAACTAAAATAATAATAACGGCAATTAAAATTAATAAACCCAAAATCCAGTTAACTGCGTTGATTACCGTAGTAAACAAATCAGCTGATCCCAAGTTAATACTGGAAACATAGTTGTTATAGTTTTCTTCGCCTACCGCTAAAACCATTTGTGGTAGAGTTAAGGCTGAAACCAAAGCTAGACTTAAGAAACTTAAAGTTTTTTTCATGTTTTCACCCCCTTCCAATTCATAGGATTTAGTTTATTTTAAATAAAACTAATTAACTATATTATAAAATTTATACCTAAAGATGTCAATTCTAGTAATTATTTGGTCTGGTCGTTTTGGCAAGCCGAAGGAATAGACCAAGCGACAAAACCGTCGCCATAGTTTACTTGACCCTCCTTGCTTAAAGATTTATTGGTTAAAACATTAACAATGGTGTTAACTAGCATCCAGGCTCCCAGTAAAATAGCTAAAGCAAAAACCGTATTTTTGATGACATTTTTGCCTTTTTCGATCATTTGGCTATTACCGGCTGAAACAAGCCAAAGTAGGGCTCCCCAAATAATTGCCGCTAAAGCCACTGCCCCAGCCGCGCTAATCATCCAGTTGCTGGCGCCGATATACATTTTAATTAAATCACAAATATCACAATTGCCACATTGAAAACAATCAGTGTCTAGGCCGGATAAAAAATACCAGCCATTATCAGTACCAGGCTTAGCTAAAGTGTTAGCTACCACTGTACCGCTAGTATTAGTACAAGTAGCGGCGAAAACCGGTAAAGCTAAAAAAAAGACGGTTGATAAAACAAAAGCGAATAGGCCAAAAGATAAAAATATTTTTTTCATAAAAAATGGTTAGCGAATTGTTTGTTTAATTTTACTGGCTGCTAGGTCCAAGGCGGCTTTGATGGTTGTTTGCTTACTTACTACACTATCAATCATTTCAATAAAATATTGTTCAGCCAAATTGGGGTTTTGTCCGCGGTTCCAACTTTTAGCAGTTAATAGTTGTTCGGCAAATGGTCGCAAATCCTCATTTTCTTTTTGTTTATCGATTAGACTAATTAAAGCAGTTGGTTTTTGAGCACGATTTAAATAACCGGTTACTTGTTTGGCGTTAGTGGCAAATTGGATAAAATCCCAAGCCCAATTAAGTTTGGTATTATCAATTTTTTTAGCGGTGGTCTCTACCCAATAGTTAGCATAGTTAACGGGATAATTGCTATCAACCTGAGGCACCGAACTAATGCCTAAGTTTAAATTTGGTGCTTGAGTTTTGATTAAGGGCCATTGATAGGCATAACCAAAGAAAAAACCAACCTTACCGGAGACAAAGGCGTCTAAAGAATTGGGCATTTGCGTATTCCAGCTATAAACTTCTTTGGTTGGGTTAGCAAAGTCAGTATAAAAAGTTAAGGCCCCCTCGCCTGGTGTTTCGGTTCGACCACGCAGTTCGGCTGGTAGAGTATTAAAAGAGGGATTATTATTAGCATCAACCATTTTACCGCCATTTTGCATAATTAATAAAGATAAAATATCAAAACTGCGACTAATATTTTTGCCGGTACCTAGAGCCGCTCCAGCAACGGTAATTGTATCGTCCTTGCTTTTTTTAGTAATTTTAAAAGTGGCCTTTTGTAAATCTAGCCAGTTAGTCGGTGGCGTGGCTACGCCAGCGGCTGTTAATAAATCGCGATTGTAAAACATTACCAAGGTGTCCACACTTAATGGTAAGCCCCAAATATTGTTATCAAAGTACACATCATCATAAACAGTAGCCACAAAATTATCTTTTAGTTGTCGAGCGGTTAAGGTGGGGGTAATTTTATTGGTGACTGTGGTGTCAGTTTTAAACCAAGTTTTGTTGGTAGTCTGATAGTTAATGGTGGTTTGGGCCGGTAAAGGAGAAATTTTATTTTGATATTTTTTTAGCCAGGTGTTGTGAATAGAAAAAATATCTGGTCCGCGATCTTCGGCCCAAGCTTCAAGTAGAGCTTGTTCATATTCTTCGTAGCGTAGTTTTTTGTATTCAATAGTAACATTGGGGTGCAAAGAATGGTAGGCGTTAATAATATCAGTAAAGTTTTCTTGATCATCCCAAACTCGCCAATATTTTAAAGTCACTGGTGCAGCCACCGTGGGTTGACTGCTGGTACAGCTAAAACCCATAGTGGTAAACACAATTAACAAAGTGAGGCTTAAAAAAGTAATAAATTTTTTAGTCATTTTTTTGTTTTTAATCCTTAGTTAGCTAAATTATATCACATTTTTAAGAAAAAAGCGCTGTTTAGGCGCGTATTTTTTCTACTTGGTAAGTTTGTACTTTAAGCTCTTGTCGCCATTGGTTTTTTGGTAAACCGACCTTTAGACAAAGGGCAGTTAAAAATTTTTGGGCCTGAGTAGTGGTTAGACCAGTAAGGTAGCTATTGAGCTCTGCCATGATAATAAATTTAAAAAAATTAAGCTTTATTTTAACCAAAGCGGAGGGTACAGGATTTGAACCTGTGGTCCCCTAGCGGAGACTCCGGTTTTCGAAACCGGTGCATTCGACCACTCTGCCAACCCTCCGCTTTGGTTAAAATTAATTGACTAGACGTTACAGCTTAACAGGTTTGTGGTTTAAAATCAAGCTGGGATTTTTTACTAAAATTACTAAAAGAGCCGGCACCAACCAAAAGATTATTGCTAAATCATTTTTGAAGTAAGGCACATCTACCAAGCCATGGGCGATAATTTCTACCATTGCGGCCAAAACTCCTAAAAGCAACCAGTAGGCCGAAGATATTTTTAAAGTTTTAAAGCCTTGAATAAAAAACTTACTCAGCAAGTAAAGACTGGCTAACAATCCTAAAAATCCTAATTCCACCCAGAAGTTTAGTAAGATATTATGAGGATAAAGATAAGCAATTTTTTCCCCTCGCTGTGTTAGTTGTAGATAATAGTATTCAAAACCACCTAATCCTAAACCAGTCAGCCAGTTTAGTTTTAACCAGGCCAAGGTCTGTTCATAAATATTTAAGCGAATGGTGCCAGAGACCACTTTAAAACTTAATAAATTAACAATGGCCTGATAAATTTTGGGCCAGAGTGTTAAACTAAGTAGTCCTAAGGTAGTTAAGTAACTAGTATATTTTTTTGACCAGCCAAAAAATAAAATAAAGATTACAGCGACTAAGCCAGCAAACCAGGCCCCACGTGAACGAGCAAAAATTGAGACGGTAATAATAGCAATGATTACGATAACTTGCCAAACAGTATAAAATTTTTCTAGCTTAGTTTGCCAAAAATATTTAGTTTGCCAACGTTGAATTAGCCAGCCTAGATACAACAAAGCAGTTGGCACCGTAGCTAAAGTAACGGCGTTGGGCGAGGTAAAAAAAGCCGTGACCCGACGAGTTTCAGGGTTGAACCATTCTCCGGCCGGTAAAAGCCAGCCGGTGAATTTTTGATAAATTCCCACGCTGGCGATTAGTAAAGCTCCGGCTCCTAGCCAAACCAAAAATTTTTGAATTTTTTTATAATCAGTTAGGCGATCAGCTAAGGCAAAAAACAGCAGAATCGGTTCTAAAAAATAAGCCTTCCAATAACCCAAAGCTGAGCGCAGATCGGGGGCAGGCAATAAGGCTAAGGTGGCGCTTAGCAAAAGAAATAGGGCCGGCCAGAATAATGGATTAGCTAAAAATACCTGACGATATCTTTTTTGTTGCCAAATTTCAATTAGCCACCAACCCAAAATAATTATTAGCATCAGTTCTAAAACGGTGCTGGGTAAAAGCCACAATTGAAACCGGATTTCAAAGCTGGGTAAAAATAAACATAGCAGACCAACCGCGGTTAGCCAAGATTTTTTGGCAAGCCAGGCAAAGAGTATAAAAAATAGACTAAGTAAAAAATAAAAAAATATCGACATACCTCGATATTATACCAAAGATTCAACTAATCGGCTATGCAATTTAGTTAGTTATTTGGGGTTTAGTCTTTGGCTTTGACCAGCTCAGTTGTTTTATAAGTTCCGGGTTAATGCCACCCAAAGCGTATAAAGCTACCAAATAAATTAGTAGGCCTAAGGCGACGGTTAGTAAAATGTTTAAATTAGCTAACGGCCACAAGCTACCGGCCATAATTAAACTGGCTAGTAAAGCTTTTATAAAAATTTGCCAGTCTGGTTGTAGCTTGGTCAAACGATAAACCATCCAGCCGGCCGTTAAAGCAATTAGTAGTTCGGCTAGTACGGTCATATAGGCTGCTCCCCAATAGGAATAGCGGGGAATTAATAGAAAATAGCCCAATAGAGAAATTACTGCGGTAGCAAAATAAAATTTTATCATTTTTCGTTGTTGATTAACGGCAATAATTACATAACCAAACAAGGAGGAGATAAAAATTATTCCAGTGGCGACAATTAAAACTTTTAAAATTCCGGCGGAAGCCAAAAAGGCCTCTCCAGCAATTAGTAAAATAATTGGTTTGGCTAAAACCCAACAACCAAAAATTATTGGCACGGTGACAATAATTAAAAAATCAAAGGCGGTTTGAAAAATCTTTTTAAAATAAATTAAATCTTGCTTTAACCAATTGGTGGTTAAAATTGGCAAAATTAAACCTAAAAATAAAAAAGGAAAATTGATCAAGACTTCTAAAATTTTATAAGGTGCACCATACAAACCAACGGCTGTGGCCGGTTGGTATAAAGATAAAATTATGGTATCCGCTTTAAAGTAAATTAAATTAAAAATTGTAGTAGCGGCCAAGGGCCAGCTGTAAGTGATAATTTTTTTCCACAAAGTTAAATCAAAGTCCCAACCGAGGTGGATAATTTTTTTGGCGCTAAGTATTAAAATAATTAAATTAACTAGATTGCTAAAAATTAAGGCGGCAATTGCTCCCCAGAGGCCCCAGCCTAATTGCCAGGTTATGAGCATAATTAATAAAGAAACTATTCTACCACCCAAATCCGCTAGGACATTTTTGATAGTTTGAAGTTCTTTTTGAAATAGTCCAACAAAAATTTGTTGGATCACCGCAAATAAAAAGGAAAAGCTCATTAGCGTAATCCCCCATTTAACTAGATTAGGATAGGGGAAAAACCAAGCGACGGCCGGAGCCAAACTTAGTAGAATAATGGCGGTTAAAGAGCGAAAAGTTAATAAGTTGCTAATAATTTTGCTTTGGTTTGCTTCGGGCTCAGAGATTAATTGTAAAGTAGTTAAATTTAAGCCTAAATCAGCCAAAGTACAAAAAAATTGCAAAAAAGCCATTATGGTGGTTAAGTAACCAAAGCCAATTGGCCCCAAAGAATGAGCCATCAAACTAAGGACTATTAAGCCGAGGCCGACGCTGATTAGCCGACCAGTTACTTGAATTAAAGTATTGTTAGCGATTTGTTTAACTAAAGACATAAAAGCGATTAAGCAGGTTAATTTTAGCATTAAATCTTGACAAAGTTAAGATTTAATGCTAGACTAAACTTTCTTTAGGCTAAATTTATGATAAAAATGACTAAAAAGACCAAACTAATTCAATCAGAGATTAAAAAAACCGAAATTAATATTTGGGGTAGTTTAGTTATAGCCTTGGCAATTGTAGTGGTTTCGGCGGTAGCTTTAAATGGTTTAGAAAATTATTGGTTATATCGCAATAATCAGCCAAGTCTTTTGCCAGCAACTAATTTTCGTTATTATCAAATTTTGCCAGAGCGGGCAAATAATAGTTTAAAAGCCTCATATTTAGGTTAAAGATTAACGGTTTCATACCGTAGTAATGATATTAGGTAAAAATATTGCTACTTAAAAAACTCCCCACAGGGGGAGTTTTTTAAGTGAAACGACTTAAAATAATCAGCGAAGTTAGGCCCAGGCCGATGCCAACTATTTCCCAGGGGTTAAGTCGTTCATTAAAAAAGTAAGATCCCACAATAATTAAGATAAAGGTAGTAAATAACCCATAATATACTCCCAAGGAGGCCAGTTTTAGGTGTTTCATGGCGTAAACCCAACCAAGAACCGTACTGGCGTAAATTAAGGCGCCGATTGCTAAGTTTAACCAATCATTTTTGGCGGCTTGACTGGCTGATTTGACGAAATAATCGCCTAAGACACCAATTAGGCTGAGAAAGAATACGACGATAATAGTAGTGGTAAGTTCGGTCATGGTAGTTAATGAATAAACATAGCATCACCAAAAGAAAAAAAGCGATAGCCGCGGTTGATGGCAGTTTGGTAGGCTTGCAGGATTTTTTTTCTGCCAACCAAAGCGCTGACTAAAATTAATAGGGTAGATTTTGGTAGATGAAAGTTGGTAATTAGGGCGGTGATAAATTTAAAGTTATAAGGTGGGTAAATAAAAGTGTTAATCCAGGCGGTTTGTGGTTTTAAGTGTCCAGTCGGTGTACTAAAAGTTTCTAGGGTTCTAACGGTAGTAGTGCCAACCGCAATAATTCTTTGGCCATTTTTTTTGGCAATATTTAATCTTTGAGCGGTTGCTTGATCCAGCGAAGCATATTCTAAATGTAGTTGGTGTTGGTTTAGCTCGGCAGTTTTAAGGGGTCGAAAGGTGCCTAAACCAACATGTAAGGTAATAAATTCAAGTTGCACTCCGTGGGTTTTTAGTTTTTTAAGCAGGGCAGGAGTAAAGTGTAAGCCCGCAGTTGGCGCAGCTACTGAGCCAGTGATTTTAGCGTAAGTGGTTTGATAACGGCTTAGAGAAGTTTTTTTCTTAATATAAGGCGGTAAAGGAGCTTGGCCAATTTGTTCTAGTAAGTTTAAAAAATTTTTAGCAGTTTTATCAAAACTAACTACCCAAGTACCATCGGGGTAGTTTTTGGTTAATTTGGCTTGTAAGATATTTTTTTTATTTTGTTTAAAGTTTATCAAGGCGTCAGGCTTGAGGCCGGAACCCTTAGCTAGACATTGCCAAAGATTGTTTTTTAGTTTTTTTAATAAAAATATTTCCACCTTACCGTTAGTCTGGGGTTTGTAACCTATTAACCTAGCAGGGAAAACTTTGGAATTATTTAGAACTAAAACATCGCCGGGTTTTAAAATTTTTGGTAGGTCATAAAAGTGGCGATGAAAAAGTTGTCCAGTTTTTTTGTCTAAAATTAAAAGTCGCGAGTGGTCCCGCGGATTAATTGGCTGCTGAGCAATTAGTCTGGTGGGTAATTGATAATCAAACCAAGACAGCTTCATTAGAGTTCGCTTTTAGTTAGGCCTTTGGCTTCTTTAGAGAGTTGAATAATTTTTTTGGCTACTTCGTAAGGTTCAGGGATATTGGTAAAAATGAAGCGCTCTTTTTCGCCGGCAGTCTGAATGTAAACATTTCCATAATTTAAAAAAGTAGCAAAAAATCCGGTTACTTGAGCGGTTACATCTTGAACTCGGTTTAAGGATACCTCAGAAATTATGCGGGAAAATAAACCCGCTTGTTCACGATTGACAATTCGTTTATTGGTAACGGTGTATAAATCTAAATAATAATCCGTCCAGCGGAAAAATAAAAAAAGCCAAATGTATAGGTAGTAAAAACTTAAACTTAAAATTAAAATAGCGGTGGAGATTTCTTTAGTTAACCAGACGGTTAAGTTTTGGGAAAAGAAAAATAACAGCAAAATAGGGATTAAAGCCGAAATTAAAAATAAGGCCACGCTTTTTAAAATTACAAACCAATGCTGGCGTAAATAAATTGCTACGGCTTCTTGCGGTTGTAAAATACTTAGGCCGATTTGTTTTAGCATAGCGTTTAGTAAGAAATAATATTAGTATTAACAGTTTCTTGGTTGGCATGGCTGTTACCTAGGGCCGAAAATTGTTTCCAGGATAAGTCATTAAAAGAAGTTAAAGGTGTTTGCCAGTCAATTTTAGTTAAATAACTCCAAGTAACAATTAAGATGGCTACGGTTATAAAAGCGTAAAACATCATTACTCCCAAATTGCCCCAACTCCAAAAACCAAAACGGATTAGATGATAGTAATTAAAAAAAGAAAAAAGTATAAATAAACCAAGTAGAATTAAATAGACGTAGTAAAAAATAATTAGCGTGATTTCCATAAATTAGATTAAAATATTTTTGTCTTTTTTTACTTGGCGGTTTAAATGTTGATAAGCAGCAGCGGTAGCTACCCGGCCGCGGCTGGTGCGTTCGATAAAACCTAATTGCAACAAATAAGGTTCGTAGACATCTTCGATGGTGTCCATTTCTTCAGAAATAGCCGCCGCTAAACTATTTAAACCAACCGGCCCGCCACCAAATTTATCAATAATGGTTTCTAATAATTTACGATCAGTTTGGTCTAGGCCAACCATATCCACCCCTAATAATTTTAGGGCTTGTTGGCAAATTTCATAATCAATTTTTCCTTGGTGTTTTACTTCAGCAAAGTCTCGTACGCGTTTTAGTAGGCGGTTAGCAATACGAGGTGTGCGTCGGGCTCGTAAAGCCAATTCTTGGATGGCCTCATCGGCTGTATCTACCTTTAAAATTTTAGCCGAGCGTTTGATAATTTGGGCAATTTCTTGCGGTTCATAAAAATTTAAGCGGTAAATATTGCCAAAGCGGTCCCGTAAAGGGGCCGATAACAAACTAACTTTAGTAGTGGCACCAATAATGGTAAAAGGCGGTAAATCTAGGCGCAAAGTTTTAGCGGCCGGACCCTTGCCGATAACAATATCTAAGGCAAATTCTTCCATCGCCGGATAAAGCACTTCCTCAATAACTTTATTTAGCCGATGAATTTCATCAATAAATAAAATGTCCCCGGCTTCTAGGTTGGTTAAAATTGCCGCTAAGTCACCGGCTCGTTCTAAGGCAGGTCCGGAAGTAATACGGATATTTGCATTCATTTCTTTGGCAATAATGTGCGCTAAAGTGGTTTTGCCTAAACCGGGTGGGCCGTAAAGTAAAACATGTTCAATTGGTTGTTGCCGGCGTTTAGCAGCCTCCATGAAAATTTGCAAATTTTCTTTGATGGTATCTTGACCGACATATTCAGTTAAGTTTTTTGGCCTTAGAGTAATGTCAAAATTAACCTCTTCGGTCAAAGCCACGGGGTCAACTATTTTTTCAGGTAGATTGGAATTTTTGATCATAATTTGTTTTTATTCTAACATTTTAGAGGACTCTTTACAAATTTAAAGTTTTTGCTATAATAGTAGGAGTTTTTTACGTTGGCCTATGATTTTCTGTCTCGGTGCGGGTTAGCCCGCCGAGCATAGCATAGGCGGGTGTCGTATAACGGTTATTATGCGACCTTGCCAAGGTCGAGAAGGCGGTTCGATTCCGCTCACCCGCTCAGGTTTGCACGATAAAATTAGTTAAGGTTAAGGGCATTTAATACTCAAGACAACTGGCCTGAAACTATAATAATAAGAACATGCAATTTGTCACTAGTTTGTTTGTTTTTTTGTTAGTTTATGTTTTTGGTAGTAATCTAGTCTCTATCCCTACCGGCTTAGCTTTGGGACTAAATCAATTTTTGGTAATCGGTTTGGTGATTGGCTTAGATTTTTTGCAAATTCCTTTGTTTTTTTTCTTGTTTGAACAAGGCCAAAGTCGTTTTAAACTGGTTAAGATATTATTTAATATTTTGCCTAACAGTGAGACGGTACAAGGTTCTTTTTTAAAAAATATTATTGAACATGGTGGACAGGTTAGTGTAATGTTAGTTACGGCCATGCCAACCTTTGGTGGCGGTATTTGGACAGGAGTGTTAGTTAGTCATATGTTAAAACTTGATCGTTCACGCAGTGTTTTCTTTATTCTGGTTGGAGCGGTAATAAATGCTACGGCCGTGTGGATTGGCTCAGCCACAATTTGGTTAGTTATTAAGAGTATTTTTATTTTTGTTACAAAGTAATTTGCCCGGGTGGCGGAATTGGTATACGCGACGGACTTAAAATCCGTTTCTCGTAAGGGATTGAGAGTTCGAGTCTCTCCCCGGGCACCAATAAACAATAGCAGTCCTACTAATTAGGGCTGTTTTTGTTTAATTAAAGAGGTCTTGGCTTTTTCTTATATTTATACTAATAAGTTTAAGAAAAAGAAGTGGCTATATTTCGTGCAGGGCCTTTCAACAGTGTTAATGATGGGTTGTTATATTTACCGACCGCTATTCGAGAATGTAATATTTGATTTATTAATAGTTGCGGCAATGGCTTGCAATACCTTTACAAGTTTTAACATCGCTGCCGGCTTCGTCGTTCCGTGCAAAAAAGATTAGCAGGTAGTTAGGTCCCTAATATGATTAAGTTTTATTAGGGGCTTTTAATTTGTGTGTTTTATATTTGAAGAATAATAAATGTCTTAGCTAAGCAATTTGACAGGTTTAGTAATCCTCTGTAAAATGTTTATATAACTTGTCGTGCATACAGAAAACAGAAAGTGTTGCTTTCTGTTTTTTTATGGTCCAGACGGGTTTATTTTTTATTGATTCTTTGGTAAAATATAAGAGTATTGAGGGGTTAGTATTTTTAAAGATTTATTTAAACTAAGCCAAATTTATGGCCGAAGACATTTGCAAAAAATGTGGACAAGCGGATTGTGACGGCTCCTGCGGGCCTTGTCAAAACTGCGGACTATTAGATTGTCCGGGTTGTGGCGATGGCGCGGTTGAGGATTCGTCTGAGGAAGAGAATTATTAAACCCATAGCGAGCTTAAATAAATAGTGGGAATTCGTGTCTTTATTAGTTATTTAAGTCATCGCAAAATCACCCCCTCCTGTTTAAGGGAGAGGGTGATTTTTTGTTTAAGTTTAAATTCTGGTTAGGTTTACCACCTTATCATCTGGTTCTTTGAAGCGCATTACTCGTACTCCTTGAGTCGCGCGACCCAAAACTGAGACAGAATTTAGCGGCAAGCGGATTACTTGTCCTTTTTTGGAGATAATAATTAAGTCTTCGTCTTTAGTTTGAGCGTTAATTACGGTGCTGGCCACTAGTTTACCAGTTTTGGCAGTCACTTGAGCGGTTTTAATACCCGAGCCACCGCGGCCTTGAATTTTATATTGAACTAGACCAGTTCGTTTACCAAAGCCATTTTCCATTACTACCAATAGTTGCAAATTTTTGGCTAGACTGCCGTCAATAATATCCATCGAAATTACCTCATCACCTTTCTTTAGACGTAAACCCCGGACGCCGGAAGCGGTTCGGCCCATCGCGCGGACTTGCGCTTCGCGGAAACGGATGCTTTGACCATTAGCCGTGGCTAAAATTATTTCATCTTTGCCGGTGGAAGGTTTGACCCATTGTAAGGCGTCATCAGATTTTAATTTAATAGCGATTAAACCGGAACGACGGACATTAGCAAAATCAGAAATTGGCGTTTTTTTAATTTGGCCTTGAACGGTTACCATGACTAAAAATTTAGCCGAACTTAGGTCGGTTGATTCCAAAACGGCCGAAACTTTTTCATTAGGGGCTAATTGTAAAAAATTAACAATCGCTTGGCCTTTAGCAGTACGGGTGGCTTGTGGAATATCGTAACCCTTAAGTTGAAAGACCCGTCCTTTGGTGGTAAAAAACCAAATATCGGCGTGAGTAGTGGTGGTAAAAAATTGCTCAACTTCATCTTCTTCTTTAGTGGTTAGACCAATTACTCCTTTGCCACCGCGGGATTGGGCTTTAAAAGTTTCGGGTGGCAAACGTTTAAGATAGCCGTCGCGGGTAATCATCACGATCGTATCTTCGTTAGGCACCAAATCTTCAGTGGTAAAACTATCAACTTTTTGGGCAATAATTTGAGTGCGACGCTCATCGCCAAATTTTTCTTTTAAGGCCAGTAATTCTTTTTTAATTATTTCACGAATTTTTTTAGGGGAAGCCAAAATATTTTCTAGCTCTTTAATTAAGGCCAGTTTTTCTTTTAATTCTTGTTCAATCCGCAAGCTTTCCAAATTTGCTAATTGTTGCAAACGCATTTCTAAGATAGCGACGGCCTGGCGTTCACTCAATTTAAATTTGCTAATTAAGTTGATCTTAGCCTCGTCCTTGTCTTTAGATTTTTTAATAGTGGCAATAATTTTATCAATGTTTTCTAAAGCGATCATTAAACCCTTAAGAATATGGGCACGATCCTTAGCTTGCATTAATTCAAAGGCGGCGCGGCGTTTAACGACTTCTTGACGATGTAAAATGTACTGTTCTAAAATACTTTTTAAATTTAAAATTTTTGGTTGGATGCCGTCAATTAAAGCTAACATGTTAAAGTGAAAAGTTTCTTGCAGTTGGGTGTGCTTAAATAGTTGGTTTAAAATTTTCTTGGGATAAGTATCCTTTTTTAATTCTATGACAATTCTTACGCCTTCCCGGTTTGATTCGTCGCGTAAATCTTTAATCCCTTCAATTTTTTTATCCTTAACTAAATCCGCAATTTTTTCTAACAATTGAGCCTTGTTAACTTGATAAGGAATTTCGTTAACAATAATTTGCCAGCTACCAGACTTGGTTTCAATAATTTCGGTTTTGGCGCGAATTACCACCCCACCTCGGCCCGTGGCATAGGCTGTCATAATGTCGTTATGGCTGTAAATAACTCCGCCGGTCGGGAAATCTGGGCCTTTAATGTATTTCATCAAATCTTCAACGGTTAAATCTTCGTCATCCAACAAGGCGGCAATGCCATCTACTAGTTCAGTTAAGTTGTGAGGCGGAATGTTGGTGGCCATACCCACGGCAATGCCCATAGTGCCATTAAGTAATAAGTTTGGTAATTTGGAGGGTAAAACTTTAGGCTCCAGCAAAGTATTGTCATAATTAGGCATCCAAGCAATAGTTTCTTTGTCAATATCTTGGAGCATTTCTTCGGCCATGCTGGTTAATTTAGCCTCGGTATAACGCATAGCGGCGGCGGAATCACCATCTAAAGAACCAAAGTTACCCTGGCCGTTAACTAAGGGATAGCGCATGGCAAAATCCTGGGCCAAGCGGACCATGGAATCATAAACCGCGGAATCACCATGAGGATGATATTTACCTAAAACTTCACCGACGACGGTGGCGGATTTACGAAACTTAGCACTGGCCCGTAAGCCTAAAGTCCACATCGCGTACAAAATACGACGATGGACTGGTTTTAAACCGTCACGTACATCAGGTAAGGCCCGAGCAATAATTACTGACATGGCGTAATCCAAATAGGATTGTTGCACTTCTTGCACGATTGGTTGTAAAGAAACTCTGGACACAAAATTGGTTACCACAGTTTCCGTTTTTGGCTGGATTTTCTTCTTAGGCATAAAGTATAGACAAGTTCATTAAATAATTATTTAAGCAAAGTTAAACTTTTTAAAATTTCTTCAGTAATTTGTTGATAAACTAAACCAGTTGTAGTTAGATAGATTTCGTATAAAAATTTTTGGCTGGCTAAATAAATAATTTTTTGGTTGATTTCGGTTGATTCAGTTTTTAAAATTCGTTGGAAAGCCATTGTTTGAGCTAAGGGTACACTGCTGGTGGCTAAAGTTTGATCTAAAACTTTACTTTGTTGTTGCTGTTTAGCGTACCATTGCGCCGCCGTTAATTGTTGGGGATTTGGCTGCAAAATTATTTCTATTTTAGCTAAGTTTGGGGAAGTGGTGGCAGTTTGAGGATTTTTAATAACCAAGCCATTAGCGAGGTCTTGTTTTAACCAGTCAGTTGGATGTTTTAAGGTTAATTTAAGGTTAGCGCTAGTAGTGGTTGACCAATTGTCAGTGTTAAACATCGCGGCTAATTCTTCGGCGGTTTTTTGGAATAAGGGTGGTGTGGCTTGGGCCTGTTGTAATTTAGCTAAGTTGTCCGACCAAGTTTGTTTAGTGATTTGCCAGGCTTGGCTGAATTGTTTAAATAAACTTGCTTGATTGTTATTAGTATGCGCCTCAGTTAAGCTTTTCTGTAAAGTAAGTCTTAAAGAGCTGAACCAGAAAATTAGTACGCCGACTGTCAACAGCCCAACTATAGTATAAAGGAGAGTTTTGCGGTAAGCCAGGGGTTGTTGTTGAATATTTTCTAGCCAACTGATGCGGTTAGTTGGTTTTTGCTGGTGATGATTATTTTTATTTTTGCCACTCGCCATATTAAGGCGTTAAAATGTATAATTTAGTTTCTTCTTGGGGTAAATCTTTTTTAGCAATTCTTAGTTTATCAGTCGTTTCCGCTTTTAGGCCTAAGTTTTTAATAAATTTATCTAGGCCATCTAAGTCAATTTTTAAGCCCGGAATTTTGTAATGCATTGGGATTACAATGCGGGGCTCCAATTCGGCCACTAGGGCTGCGGCGTCTTTGCCATCTAAAGTAGCACCACCGCCAACGGGGATTAATAAGACGTCAACACTACTTAGCTTTTCTTTTTGTTCTTCGGTTAGAGTAGCTTGACCCAAATCTCCTAAATGAACTATGGATAAATCTTCAGCATTAATCCGGTAAATTGTATTAGTCCCCTTTTCTTTACCTTCAACCTTGTCATGCCAGCTGGGAATACCGTAAATAAATACCCCCTTGGTCTCATATTCACCAGGAGTATTGACTACAAAAGGAGTGCCACGGACGGCGTCAAGATTATTGTGATCATAATGATCGTGTGAAACGGTAACAATTTCTGCACCTAAAGAAGGTGCGCGTAAACCAACAGAGCCTTCAAACGGATCAGTAACGATGGTGATTTCTTGGCCATCATTTTTAACTTGTATTTTAAAGCAAGATTGGCCGAGCCAAGTAATTAACATAAAGTAAAATAATGAATAAAAGCATTTTTAGTATAACAAAAAATTGGGTGTGTGTAAACCCCAATTAAACTGTTTTATATACCCTAGAGGGGTATTTTAATCTGATAAAATTAAGTAATTTTGATTGCTTGATAATTTAGGCAAAAATTAACGAATTATTTCTGTTTTAAACCATTTTTCTTGAAAATTAATGGCGGACCTAATTTGTTCGTCAGAGATTTGGAAGCCGGCTGGCACGACAATTAATTTGTCGTCGTCATCATTTTGGCGATGGGCAATGGCGATACAAACACCCCGAGCCTGCTCTAGCGGTTTTGATGACCCTAAATAATAGGCGTCTAATTCTTCGCCATCTGGCGCTAGCACACCCTTGACAAAACCATAATTTGTTTCATAGATAAAGCCATGTTTAGGATGCTTGGTGCCCAGTGGCCGGTCAATAGTTATTTCTAATTCTTGACCCAAATATTTCCGGGCCAAAGTTAAGGATAAAGATTCGGTTAAAAGATTGAGTTGGTTGGGAGTAATAATTTTTCCGTAAAAATCTAAGCGTTTATTGGTTTGGTCAACAACGCCCAAGCTAAGATAAGCACCGTCGGTGGCTTGATAATCCCAAAAGCTTTCGCTGTCCCCTTTTTTAAAAATCTCTAGCCCCATAATTTCTTCAGCCACGGCGTGGGCATTATATAAAAATTTAAATTTTTTATCAGCAAAATCAAGCTCCGGAGCAAAGGGTTGTTTAAAAGGAGTGTTTACTTCTTTGGCTAAAAGAAAAATATTTTTAGCTAGATCATCAGCTAAAACATAATTGTCACTTAAAAAGCATTTAAGATAAAAACGGCCATCAGCCAATTTAAATTTAACCACTTCTTGGACGATAAAATTTTGTTTCGTGATTGACAGCGTCAGATTAGGTTTAATTTTAGTTTGAAATTCAGCCACGTTCATAAATAAATTTTAAGACTTGGTGATTTTTTATTAGTGGTTAGTATATTTTTCTGGCCTTAAAATTTTTGATAATCAATTCTGTTCCTTCCAGTATTTTTTCTGGCAGATTATTTAAAGCAAACCAGGACCAGCCTTGGCATTTGTTTGGCTCCATGATTTTTGGCTCGCCGCCATTGTAGATTGCTTTTATGCCGATGTTTAAATAATGCTTGTTATCAGTTTTAATATAACGCATTTCATCGGCCACAGAAATTAATTCAAATTCCTCAACGAGCAGACCAGCTTCTTCAGCTACTTCGCGTTTGGCGGCGGCAAAAATAGTTTCGCCAAATTCTAGATGCCCACCAGGAAAGGCCCATTCGCCTTCGCCATGAGAACCTTGTCTTAAACCCAACAAAACTTGGCCAGTTTCATTTTGAATCATTACGCCAATACCCACCCGAGGTTGCAAGTTGGTTGGATTTTTGTCCATAAATTTATTTTCGCGGATCGTGATTAAAATAAAAATCTAAAGCTCCCAGTTGCAAAGTAAAAATCTTTTTGGGAGTTTTTTCAAACAGCTTTTTTAATTCTGCTTTTTTTAGCCACTTAATATCTTTTACTTCGTCAGTTTGCGGCCTCGGCTCGGCATCTGCTACTTCGCAGATAAAAACAAAGCCAATCCAAGGTTTGCCGCCCTTTAATTGTTGTTGTCCGCAAAAAGGTAAAAAGGCAAATGAGGCGTCATCTTTGGGAGTATGTATTTTGGTTTGTAAGTCAGGATATATTTTAATGATTTTAAGCCCGGTCTCTTCTAGGGTTTCCCGTTTTAAGGCTTCGTAGACATTTTCATATTTTTCAATCCAGCCAGCCGGTATTTCAAAAGTTCCCGAATATTCAGGGTCTCGATTTGGTTTCCATCTAGTTTGGACTAAAATTTCTACCGAACCATTTCTGACTCGCTCAATAATTGCTGAGATGACCGGAATATTTGTTTGATTCTCGGTAGACATATTACAAACTTTTAAATTGTTTTTGGTGGACCCAGGGAGAATCGGACTCCCGCTTCCACAATGCGAATGTGGCGTCATACCACTAGACCATGGGCCCAGGTAATTTTTAATTTTGATTTTTAAATTTTGAATTAGCTTGTGCCCCTGGCGTGAATCGAACACACATCTACCCCTTAGGACGGGGTTGTTCTATCCATTGAACTACAAGGGCTCAAATTTTGGCGGATAGGCGTCCGTTGTCCCGAAGGGATCCCTTCGGGAAACTGCAAGAGTTGAAGGTGGAGCCAGGCGACTTAATAAAAAGAAGCTTAACGATTGATTATCTCAGGCATTATAGATTTTTTTTAAGAAAAAATCAAGCCTTTAAAAACCCCTAGTCATTACGACTAGGGGTTTAAAATTGCAAAATTATTATTCGCTTTCAAAAATCGACCAACCGTCAACTTGCGAATCTTGCGGGTCTAATGACCCCTTGCTACTATCGATAATTTTGGAAAATCGTTCGGCGTCTTTGGCGGAAATATTTATCGCCGCTGAGGTGATTACCGGTTTTTTATTTTCTCCTAGGCCGATAATAAATTCAACACCTTTAGATTCTAAAAAGTTTATTACTTTTTTAGAAAAAGATTTATTATCCGTCTCCCCACAGATAGTGCCAAAAGCTGATAATTCGGCGATTGGCACTTTGATTAAACTTAAATCAAAGCCCAGGTCGGGATCGGTCAACTCACTCTCTTCAATCCCCGCTAGCTCTAACAACTCATCTTTCAGTTGTTTTGCTATAACAGGGTTTTCTGCTAACCAATTATCAAAATTAAATTTAAACTCGGAAATTTTTTCCTCAATTGTTTTTTCTGGTCCATTGGGACCTTTGTCAATTGCCATAAATTTTCTCCTTAGTTTGTTAGTTTAATTTATTTTTTACTCAAACTTAATTTTTCAAAAAACAGCGAACTACATCAGAGCCAGTTGGAATCAAATTATTGAATAGCTTATAAATCTTCTAAGGGATAAACATCCATGGCAATCTCTTCATAGGGATGCACTTTTTTAATTGCAGCTATTACATCCTGAACGACTTGAGCGGAAGCTACTACCTCTATTCTTTCTTCCTCAACTGATTCAAACTTGCCAATTTTTCCAATAGTGGGATTCGCCCCCTCTTCTGGCATAAATCTTCCGACCCCTTTACTTGAAAAACTGCAGTGAGTGTAATTTCCAAGCTTTCCCGCTCCGGCATCACCCATGGCCTGGCGGACTATGTCAGTATGAGAGTCTGGAACAAAAACAATAATTTTATATTTGTTCGCCATAGAGATATTTAGACACTGGCAGTTTAAAATCGATTGGTGGACCGTGGGAGATTCGAACTCCCGACCTCTTCCATGCCATGGAAGCGCGCTACCAACTGCGCTAACGGCCCAGGTAAACTTAAAATATTATATACTATTTTTAGAATTTGTCAAAGAAGTGTCGGTTAGTCATAAATAGTAGTTTTTGGTTAGTTTTTAAAAAATTGGGCAGCGCTCTTGACAAAATTAAAAATTTAGTATAAACTAGGCTCAATAATCGTTCTTCAGAAATCAAATTACGGAGCGGATATCCCCGCTAGCCATCCCCCTATTGGTTAGCAAAAAACCCGCGGAAAAGCCTCCTTCTGCCGGCCAAGTCTCCTCCGTATATGCCGGGTGGCCGTGCTAAAGCACCGCCACTAAAGTCGTAACGGGAAGATCTCTAAGTCTTCCCGTTCTTTATTTTATAAAAAAAGCAGAGTTATTCAACTCTGCTTTTGTATACCCCAATGGGGTATACTAGAAGGCATAATTTGCTTCAAAGCGACAACTCCCCCAGTAATCCCTATAGCCACTAATAATTTCTCTTTCAAGAGCCCAGTTACCTAAAATGATCAGACGCCTTAGATTATTTTTATGGCTTTGATCTAAGACTCTATTGTGGGTACGTTTTAGATATTGTTCAACGTTACCTAGGCAGATTTCTTTTAGTTTTTCTATATCTTCTTCCGGCATCCCCATTGAACTGAAGTAATCTTCGCCAAAGTCAGTCATAGCATGAATGCCGCAACTGATCACATAAATTTGTGATTCATATACAGAAAATCCTAAAAGCAGCAGGGTGTCCAGTGGCCACATATATATTTTTGGAGCATCGTAACTTCTTTTACGGTGCGTGGTATATAAAACGTCGTATATTTCGGCTGGCGTTTGTTTCATTATGCGGGGTAATCTTTTATATAGATCACTACTAGTCGTGGGCATTTAAGCTTCCTCCTGTTGGTTGATAATTTTATCCTAGAGTATTATTTTAAATTAGTCAATGGTTTCCTAAGAAACATTCGGCGGATTTGCTGGTGTTAAAAGTTGACTGTTTGATATCGCGGTTTCGGCTGGTAAATACTGTGGTAGCAAGTCCCAACACAAGTTAAAAATTGATTTTAGGGTTTTGTGGATTTCTTGGCTTTCAATTAAGATTCCTACTAGCTCCGTTTCCTTAATGGACATAATGGCTACTTTTTGACTGTAGAGCATTATTTCAACGCCAAAAGGATATTTGTCGGCGGGGCAGATTTTGACGTCGCGTAATTCGTTTTTTCCTCGTTCAGCATAAATTCTGGCTTCAGGCGAATCGGGAGCAATTCCTTTTACTTTAATACCTAGCTTAACTCGGTCAGCAATATATTTTTCATGATCAGGACCCAGGCTTTGGACTAACTCCGTAGCTGCCGTTAGGGTATAAAGCCGCTTGTCCGGATTATCTGTCAGCGAATCGCGATATAGCAGAAGTATTTGTTCACGACCCTCAAAAACGCTAATTTTTGGCTTCGTCTGGCTTAAGTTATAGAAGGCTTTTAGTTCGGGTAATAATTGGTCTACCAGCTCTAATTTGCGTCGGTAGGCCAGTTTTAGGTTTTCGGGGTTTTCCGCTGTAATAACTGTTCGCTTGCCGGAGGATACTTGACGGGATAGGCCGTCAAGTAATAGTTGATCAATAATGTCATAGCAGGTGGTTCGTTTAATGCCTGATTTTAGGGCTATTTGATGCACAGTGGCTTGGCCCAATTCTAAAATTGCCAGGTAAACCAGGCCTTTACGGCCATCCAGGCCAAATTTTGCTAATTCTTGGGATAGTTCCATATGAAACAATGGTAGTCATCGCGAGGCTATTGCCGTAGCGATCTTGGGAGATTGCTTCACCGCCAGTTGGCGGTTCGCAATGACAAAATACTGGTAGACTTATTTTAATAGAATGTCGTAGTTTTCCGACACAGTTATTATTTCATAATCAACAATATTTGTCAAGTTAAAAAAATATGCAAAATAGCCTGTATTTACTAATGTCGGATACTATTGACAAATGCTTAAAATTAGCTTATACTTAGTTGTTAAGCTAAAAGTAGCTTAAAAAATCGTTCATTGAAAATGGAGGAAAAAAATATGAAAAACCCTTTAGTTGAAAAGGTTCTGGAAAGGTATTCGACAAACGGAGAAAGGCAAAAGTCTTTGAGGGATCAAGTTGAATATATTAAAACCAACTTAATAAAATCCCTTATTCTTTTGGTTTTGATCTTGCTGTTCTATTTAGTTATTATTTGGTTCATTTCTTATGATTCGCAGGAACCATTATTGGCAAAAGCCTGGGTAGGATTAGGTGTTACATGTGGCTTTTTTTGTTTTTTTCCGATTTGTCGGATAATCCGGTCAGTCAGTTATTTACTAACCATCCGTTGGTTGGAGAAAACTCCAGTGTTTGATACTGGGGACGGATATGGGTATTGGGGGATTGGCGATCATTTTTATTATTTTCAAAATTTGCCAATCATTGAAGATGTTATGCCGGTGGTTGTTCCCGGCTACGGAGTTAGTGGCTTTTATTTTTGCCGGGACAAATTTGGCTTGATTATTAAGTCATTTTCTTATGACTATGAGCATGAGAATCAGGGGTACATAAAAGAAAACGAAACAAAGGTTTGCAGTTATACCCGATCGGAGATGTTGCTGTCGGATGGCAGGGTGGTTAAATTGTCTAAGGCGGAGTTTAGACGAATTAATCAGCACGAGCCGCCGACGCACTGTGTCGCGGTTGATGGTAAATACAAACTGTTTTATCGCAAATAGTTTTTTATTTTTTAGAGGTGGTCAAAAAACATAACGTCACCTCTATCTTCTTAAATATTAAAAACATTTTTGAGTATTTAAGAAGGTCTTTAGACCGAAAAATAGTTCTTTACATGCACCCACGGCTAAACGTGGGAAGGAGAAATAAAAATGTTTTCAACGGTAATTTTTTATTTAGCAAATGTTGTCATAAAATTTTTTGTTTTTTGGTTATTGTGGAACTTGGGCAAGCCTTGGAGTATAAAATATAAAAATGAGGAGGATAAAAATTCCTTTTTATATCTAAAGTTTTTTCATCGCTTGTTTCAGTTGTTGTTTATAGTTTACGTCATGGTAATTTTTGGAAAATAGTTGATACAAAAAATAAAAAAGGAGAACAAGATGACAACGTCATTGTTCAGAGCCCAAAGAATTTTGGGCGAAAAAAGAGTTATCACCAAAGAGCAAAATCTTTCCTTCTGGAAAGGGGAGATTGTTTGGGGCACTGAAACCCCCGGCGATCTAGTTCTTTATCCAGAGGAAACTCTTTGGCAGTGTGCTGAGGAGAATAGTCACGGGGCACTGTGGTCGCTGTACTACTACTCCGGTCAAAGTCTTTATAAGCTGGATAAAAAAGCTATTAAGGGCTTTAATTATCCTCAAGGGGAATGGGGCTGGCAAAGTATCGTTCCACTCGCCCCGGGTTATTATTTAATTAATTTTTTCAAAAGTTTTCCGGGAATATCTTGGGAAGATCAAGAAGAAGAATTAAATAAATTAACCCTAAATCAAGCCGAGATTGTCCGTGCCAATTCTACAATTTTGGCCGAGGCGATTGTAACATTTGAATTTGTCCACGAGCAAAAATTGGTGAGGGGTTGGAGAAGTTGGGGTAGCGAAGTGGTCGATTCCGATAATTTAGTGATTGTTGGCATTGACCCCAAGCCTGGGCCGTGGGACATTGTTTACGGCCTGAGCATTGTTGATGCTATTCCAAGGTTTCCTTCTACAGAAACACTTGGGGAATTGGCAGTCGCCACAATGATTCTGCCAGACTTGGTTAAGTAAATTTTTGGGCAACGATAAAAATTCGTTGCCCACTTTTCCGAAAAATTTAAAATATCTTTTTAGATTTTTCAGAAGAGCATAAGCTTAAAATAAAATTTGTTATTTACAATAAAAAAGGAGGAAAAAATGGATACTAAGTTTATTGAACGGAGTAAAAAAGTAATACTTTTTTTGGTTGGTTGGTATTGCGAGTTAAAACAAAAAAAGCAAAGCTTGTTTAAGTTTGTCCGTAAGACTTTTGGTGAAATGGAGACCGAAAGAAGGTTTAATCTTTTTAGGGCTTACGCACTTTCAATCGGGCCCTCAGAAACTAATGATCTAAAATTATGGCGAAAGTGGTGCGACTTGGGAATACATGAATGTCTAGTTAATAATCCCGATTTGTATTTTCTGGAGTTTTGTAAGATTTTTTGTGAGCTCAGAATGAAGTGTGATAATTTTAATTCACTAATTAAGATTAAACAAAGCTTGGGGTTGATTTTGGGGGAGAACTTAGATGCAAATAGTAGCTGTAAGTTACACGAAATGCAGTTAGTGTATATAATGGGGTTAAGCATTGAACCCTTATCTGAAAATATAGTTAATTATTTTCGTAGTCGTGACTTTAGATTTAACTGCAAAGAAACTAAAGCTTGGTGTTTAAGAAACTGTCTCCCGTATGTTTTAAAGTATGATTATCAAGATTTTTATGGAAATATTCCTAGGATTTTAAAACAGATGCGGGAAGTTGAATCGGATATTGAGGTCTTAACAAACGCCCTTGCCTACATTGATAAGGAATATCTTCGTTATAAAAACGTTGATAAGGAAGCCGCCTCCCTGGTTAGCGGACTTATTGGAAATTTTTAAGCCTAAAAAATCTCGCCCCGTGCCTAGATTAACTAGACACGGGGATTTTTATTTTACAAAAATATCAAAGCAATTAAAGCTTTAAAATTATAAAATTTTCACAAAAAAATACCCGGGAAGGTTTGGTTTCCCGGGCGTCGCTGGAGGAATAGGCGAGCTGTTTTTCGCCTTTTCCGGTAGGTTTGGGTTAGAGTGAGAAGTAGATTAGGCGTTCTAGGGGAGACGGTTTTGAGACCGTCTGGTAGAGTTGTTGTAGCGTTATTTTCACTCAAATTGATGTTAACCAAATTTATGAAGGGGGAACTCTAATACTGCTTCTGTAGCCTCTAATTTGCCTAAAGTTTACTATTTTTTAAGATCTTTGTCAATAGTCGTAAAAGTAAAAAGCAGTGCCGGTATTGGTGTTACCAAAAGTTGGCACTGCTTAGAAATTTATAATAAAGACTAGATGTATCCCTTTATGGTACGGCTTGACCACATTGATACCACCTCCTGTTAATTGTTGTAGCCGTGGCGCGGTTTGGAAATTCGGGAATTAAATCACATAAAGTACTATTTGATTCTTCTTGTGGATCAAGTTATCCGGTGGAATCATACATAGTACCCCCTTTGGATGTGGATTTCACTTTCGTGATGTGTCTAATATTAGCAGATAATTAAAATTTTGTCAAGACCGACCAGGTGGGCCCATTGTTAATTAAAAAAAGAAGCTGGTTTTGACAGCTATACTCCAGAGGGGTATAATAATAAATAAGCGGATTAACTAATTTTTAAACGTTAATTTATGTCCAAGCAAACTAATCATTTGCACCGTATTGCTGGCCAAGTGACAGGAATTGAAAAAATGTTACAGGCTAAAAAATCTTGTGGACAAGTTATGGCCCAAATTTTAGCGGCCCGAGCTTCTTTAGCTAAATTAGCCAGAGAGGTAATAAAAGAAGAGTGTGAAAATTGCAGTAAAAAGGAATTAGAAAGTTTAGCCAAAGAATTATTTAAAATAACTTAATTAATAATTTTCTACAAAATATGTCAGAATTAATTTTAACTGACTCAAATTTTGAGTCCGAGGTTTTAAAGGGTACGGGCCCAGTGTTGGTAGATTTTTTTGCGCCCTGGTGCGGGCCGTGTCAAATTCAAGGGCCGATCATCGAAGAGTTAGCCAAAGATTTAGCCGGTCAACCAGTCAAAGTGGCTAAAATGAACATTGAGGAAAATCAAACTACGGCCGGAAAATTTGGCATTATGTCCATTCCAACCCTAATGATTTTTAAAGATGGCAAAATGATAGAAGAAATGCATGGTGTGACCCCGAAAGAAATTTTAGCGGAAAAATTAAAGAAATTAGCTTAGGTTTGATGGCCAAAAAGAGCCCTTAGTTAGGGGCTCTTTTATTTTGCTATAATAAAGGTATGAAACAACCCACTAAAAAATTAGAACAGCAACTATTTAAACAGGGCTACAACTTGGTTTGTGGTTTAGATGAGGTCGGGCGGGGAGCGTGGGCGGGGCCAATCGTTGCAGGTGCAACGATAATTGAAAATGTAAAATTAAAAATTATCAGCCCGAGGCTGACCCGCCTTGGGCGGGAAAGTTCAGGAGTGCGCTTCGCGCACAAGCTAATTAGAGATTCTAAAAAATTAAATCATGAGCAACGCGTTAAGGCCGCCGCTTGGTTAAAAGAAAATATTATTTGGGGAATTGGCCAAGTGGAAAGTTGGGAAATTGATGCGATTGGTTTGGGGGCGGCCAATATTTTGGCCATGCGCCGGGCCGTGGCTAAATTAAAAATTAAACCCGATTATTTTTTGGTGGATGGTCCGCATTTGGGTAAAAACTTTTTTCCTAGTCAAAGTATTATTGCTGGCGATGCTAAGGTTTGGTGTATTGCCGCGGCTTCCATTATTGCTAAAGTTTACCGAGATGATTTAATGAAACAATTACACCAGCAATATCCGCAGTATGGTTTTGCTAGTCACGTCGGTTATGGCACTAAACAACATCAGCAGGCTTTAAAAAAATACGGAGCCATACAGCAGCACCGGCAAAGCTATCGGCCGATTAAAAATTTAAAAGTAATAAAAAAACCTCAACTTTAAGTTGAGGCTTGGGGATTTAGGATTAAATCCTTAGATTTCATCATATAGGTATTTTTATACCCTCTAAATTTTACTTCCAATACATCGGAAGTAAGTCCTTTGCCCTCGGGATTGTGGATTCTGACAATTTTTCCAGGCGTGCCATTTGGGGTAAAAATTCTCCCATTTGACTGGACTTTTTGTCCCCGTTTTATGGTTACTGTCCCGCAGTTAATAACTAGGGCAGTAATTACGCCTTTTATGTAGACGAATTTTCGGCCATTAATCGTTACGGTTTTTTGTCCCATATTTATTCCTCCTTATTTTATCCTTTATAGCGGTAATTAGCTTTTTTGTCAATGAGTCGCTGAATTACCCGTGGCTTGGGTTTGATAGTTTATGTTTATTATAAAATATGCTAAAATATTAGTAATAAGAAAATTTTTAACTAAGCTTTTATGGTTAAAATCTCGGGAGGCAATATTTTAATTAATAGCGAAGAGGTATTTAAACACTTAAAATTAACCGCCGGCATGAAGGTGGCGGATTTGGGTTGTGGCAATTTGGGGCATTTTGTTTTGCCCGCCGCTAAGCTAGTTGGCAAGGAGGGTTTGGTTTATGCCGTGGATATTTTAAAAACCGCCTTGAAATCGGTAAATAATTTAGCCGTGGCGGAAGGTTTGGAAAACGTAATTACGGTTTGGAGCGATTTAGAAAAAGTTGGCGCGACTAGAATTGATCCGGCCTCAATTGACGTGGCGGTGTTAAAAAATGTTTTATTCCAAAGTACTAATCAAGAAGCAATGTTTAAGGAAGCGGCTAGATTGTTAAAGTTGGGCGGTCATTTGTTGGTTTTGGATTGGAAAATGTCCGGTGCACCATTTGGTCCCAAAGTTAGTCAAAGAATTTCTCCAGAAAAAGTTAAACAATTAGCTGAAGTTAATGGTTTGAAACTCACTGATGAATTTTCGGCCGGCGAGTATCATTATGGCATAATTTTTATAAAATAATTTTTTATTATGAATTGGCATTTTACAGACCTTTGGTATTGGTTTAGTGTGCAACCAGAAGCGCTTTCCGCTCGGGGGCAGCTTTGTTTAAAAAGTTTATTGATTGCTGGTTTGGTTATTTTAATCGCTAGCATTATTTATACCAATTGGAAAAAACGTGATAGAATTTGGGCCAAGGTGGCGGGTAAACTAGCTTATTGGTCGGGTACCTTAACTTTTTTTGCCGCTTTGCTTTATTGGTTTGATTATGAACAGGCGACTATTTTGTCCATGCGCGCTTGGTGGTTAGTTTGGTTGGTTGGCGCGGTAGTTTGGTTGAGCGTGATTATTAAATATTGTTTACAAGAAGTGCCGAAACAAAAAAGTAATTTACAGCAACAAACCGAAATTAATAAATATTTGCCCCGGCGGAAAAAATAAAACAAATTTTTGGCTATGACTTACCGTCAAGAATTTGGTCGGCAGGGGGAAAATTTGGCTAAAGAATATTTACAAAGCCACGGTTATCAAATTTTAACGCAAAATTATCATACGCGGTGGGGCGAACTGGATTTAGTGGCTAAAAAGTCTGGGGAATTAATTTTTGTGGAAGTAAAAACTCGGCAACACGGTTGGCCGGAAGAGGCAGTTACCGCTTTTAAGCGAGCCAAGCTTTACAAGGCAATTTACGAATATTTATGGCAGTTTGAGTTGCGCCTACCTTGGCGGTTAATAATTTTAGCGATCATTATTAATCAGGAAATAGCCAAACCCGAGATTCGTTGGGTGGAAGTGGATTAAAAAATCGGCCATAACGGCCGATTTTAGTTTAGTTAAAAAGGTAAAGGGTTGTCGCCCAGTTTTTTTAAGATTTTTTCGGTTACCTGTTGAAAGGCTTGATCATTATTAATTAAATTAAGAGTATTGGTATTAATCGTTAAGACCGGGCAGGGTTTAAAATTTTTAGCCCAATCATCATAGAGCTGGTTTAATTGGGTTAAATAGGTGAGGGGAATTTCTTGTTCAAATTTTCGGCCTCGTTGTTTAATTCGCTGCTGCAAAATTTCTGGGGCGGCTTGTAAATAGATTATTAAATCCGGCGGGGGAAGTAGTTTTACTAACAAGTCGTAGAAATCGCGGTAAGTTTGATAATCGCGATTGGTCATAGATTTTTCTAGCCACAAATTTTTGGCAAAAACTTCGGCATTTTCGTATAAACTGCGATCTTGAATAACTGAAGCTGCCTCTTGGGTTAAGGTGTGATGGTCGGCTAAGCGTTGGGAGAGAAAAAACATTTGTGAATGAAAGGCCCAGCGCGGCCGGTCGCTGTAAAAATCGGTAAGATAGGGGTTTTGGGCCACGGGCTCTAAAAAAACTTTCCAATTTAAAAATTGCCCTAGCCGTTTGGTTAGTTCGGATTTACCTACTCCAATGTTACCGGCAATGGCGATAAAACGTTTCATAATTAATTACATTATAACAATGCCCAATCTGGCTGACAACCGGCCGGGCTGTGGCCTTTGGGGCTATTGACAATTCTGGCGGCTTTGCTATACTTAATATTAGTTAAGGAAGTAAAGGAATATCACAGGTAGCCGCAGGCTGCCTTTTTTGTTAGGAGGGTAAATTTTGTATTTTTTAATTCTAAGTTTTTAATTTTAAATTTGTTAATATGTCCCAATCACCAATTCAACAAGCCATCAAGCAAATTTGTGAAGAAAAGAATTTGTCGGAAAGCACTGTTATTGCCACTATTGAAGCGGCTTTAGCGGCGGCTTATCGTAAAGATTTTGGCGAAAAAAATCAAAATGTTAAAGTAAAATTTGATTTAGTTTCGGCGGGGTCGGAAGTTTTTGATGTTAAAACGGTAGTAGAAGATTTACCGCCGGAAGAATTAGCGGAATTAGCCCGAGAGGAAGCCGAAAAAAAGGAAGAAAAATTGACGGTTGGTGTGAAGTATCGTAATACGGATTACACTGAACTAACGGAGGGCGAAATAGAAAAAAAGAAATTTAATCCTCGAACGGAGTTGCAAATTTCGGATGCCAAAAAAATTAAAAAGTCAGCGGAAATTGGGGAAGAAATTTGGACTAAATTGGAAGTGCCGGCGGCCTATGGCCGGATGGCGGCCCAAACTGCTAAGCAGGTAATTATTCAAAAAATTCGCGAAGCCGAACGGTTGTCAGTTTTTGAAGAATATAAAACTAAAGAAGGCCAAGTAATTCATGGGGTAGTGCAACGTCGCGAGCCGCGAGTAGTTTTGATTGATTTGGAACACGCCACTGCGATTATGCCTTTGGAGGAACAAACGATGCGAGAACGTTATAGCACGGGCAATCGCATTAAAATTTATGTGCTCTCAGTAGAAAATACTCCCAAGGGCCCACAAATTATTGTTTCTCGAGCGCATCCGGAAATTGTTAAAAAATTATTCGCGATGGAAATACCAGAAATTGCCAGCAATATTATTGAAATTAAAGGAATTGCTCGAGAGGCGGGTTCGCGTTCCAAAGTAGCGGTTTATACTGAGCAAAAAAATATTGATCCAATCGGCTCTTGTGTGGGGCAGCGGGGTTCTCGGATTCAAACAATTATTGCCGAATTGGGTGGTGAAAAAATTGATATAATTTTATGGGATGCGGAAGCGGAAAAATATATTACCAATGCTTTGTCGCCGGCTAAAGTTTTGGCCATTGAACTTAACGAAGAGGCTAAAACTGCTACGGTGCAAGTAAAAGATGATCAATTGTCTCTGGCGATTGGTCGCGACGGTCAAAATGTCAGATTAGCTTCTCGGTTGACTGGTTACAAGATTGATATTATTTCTACTTCTGGAGTTAAGCCCGAAGATTTAGAAGTACCCGTTTCAGAATTGGCGGTAGCCAAGGGGCAAGAAGTAGCCGAGGAAGCAGAACTAGTTAAAGCGGAGGAGCCGACAGAAAAAAAGGAAAAAGCGGTTAAAGGAGGTAAGAAAAAGAAGACTAAGGCCACTGAGGAAAAGGTAACTGAATAAAAAATCAGCAATTTTTATTAGTTAGCATTTTTTTATTTTTTAAAAAATAAATTAAAGTCTTATGTGGTATAATGTATTTTCTCTGGTTTTTGCTTTAGGAGGGCTGGCGGTAGCCTACTGGTTGTATCAAGAATTATTTAAACAACAACCAGTCAACTCCAAGATGCAAGTAATTGCGACGGCGATTAAAGAAGGAGCTAATGCTTTTTTGCGTCGGCAATATCGCACGATCGGTTATTTAGCCATTGTGGCGATGTTTTTAATTTATCTGGTTTATGCCGGAATTGGCGAATGGCGTTACGGCTTACAGGCCGCTTCCGCTTTTTTGTTAGGAGCAGTTTTTTCTAGTTTAGCTGGTATTGCCGGAATGTATTTATCAGTCAGGGTTAATTTATTAACAGCCGAATCAGCCGAAAATAGTTTTGCTAAAGCGCTAAAGATAGCCTTACGTGGCGGAGCGGTCTCGGGAATTTTAGTAGTTAGCTTGAGTTTATTGGGAATTTCTAGTTTAGTTTGGTTTTATAATTCGGTCATGGGTTATGATTTAACTTTAATTCCAGGAATTATTATTGGTTTTGGTTTTGGCGCTTCCTTCGTGGCTTTGTTTGCGCAGTTAGGTGGCGGAATTTTTACTAAAGCCGCGGATATGGGCGCTGATTTGGTTGGTAAAGTAGAAACTGGTATTCCCGAAGATGATGCGCGTAATCCAGCCGTGATTGCTGATTTAGTTGGTGATAATGTTGGTGATTGTGCCGGTCGGGGAGCGGATTTATTTGAATCTACGGCGGCGGAAAATATTGGAGCGATGATTTTGGGAGTCGCGCTTTATCCAGTTTTTGGGATTAAGGGAATTATGTTTCCTTTGGTTATTCGTGCCTTAGGATTGCTAGCTTCAATTATTGGCATTATGTCAGTTAGGGCTAAAGAAGAAGAATCGCCGATGAAAGCTTTGAATCGTGGTTATTATGTTACTGCTATATTGTCGGTTATTTTTTTAGCTATAGCGACTAAATACATGTTAGATAACTGGTATTTCTTTTGGGCGGGAGTAGTGGGGGTAGTTACTTCTATCTTTTTTGTATTTGTTACGCAATATTATACGGAATATCGTTTTCGGCCGGTTAGAAGTATTGCCAAGGCGTCAGAAACCGGGCCGGCGACTAATATTGTTACTGGCTTAGCGGTGGGTATGGAAAGCACGGCTTTGCCGGTTATGGGTATTGTTTTTGCCTTATTGGGCGCTTACAAATTAGGAGTGATGTCTGGTGTGGAAGGTGGCGGTTTATACGGTACGGCCGTAGCCACCATGGGAATGTTAGCTAGTTGTGCTTATATTCTGGCTATGGATAATTTGGGCCCGATTGTTGATAATGCTGGTGGTATCGCCGAAATGTCCGGT
>JBAYJR010000006.1:0-78509 GCA_041665005.1 Candidatus Buchananbacteria bacterium | reverse complement strand
CATTGTCGGTAGTGGTAGCAACTTTAAGATGATCAGCGACATAACCAACCGTGGAGGTGGCTTGAGTGGTAGTGGTATAAGTTGACCAAAGAGTGCCCGAAGCTAAATTACTGTTAGGATTAGCGGCGCCAACTACGAAATAACCGGTGGTCGTGGCATTGCCTAAATAATTTACTGCGAAGACATCGTTAGCGCCACCCCATACCGCCAAAGAATTTTTTACAGAAAGAGTTGAAGTAGGGGTACTTAAGCCAATGCCAACGTTGCCACCGCTAATAAGAGCTGCATACCCTGCGCCAGACTGCGTAACCGTTAAAGCGGTGCTGGTAGAGTTAGCTTTAGACACTGTTAAATAATCCTTGGCGGTTATGTTGTTAGAAATAATCGTGTCCGCAAGATTATTAATATCGCCAGAAATGCCAGAATTTGTTAAATTGTTGTTTGCTATCAAACAACCAGAATTATCATCTACAGAATCAATAGTTATGCCATAACGCTGATACTTTAACGATTCCGTAACATTAATACTACGACGTATGGTGTTATTTTGTATCATACAATTACCACTACCGAAAGTAACAAAAATACCATCATAAGTGTTAGCCGACTCCCGCGAGTTGCCATAAATAAAATTGCCGCTAGCTGTATTGCTAGAACCACCACCGAATTTAATACCATGTTGATAATTACCCTCTATAATATTATTAGAAACCATGGTGTAAACTGTGGCCTCAACTAACTCAATACCAGAACCATGATTATCCGCCACGGTGTTATCACTAATAGTCAACGTGTCGGCATCAAAAACAGAAATACCAGTCCCGCCATTACCAACAACATTGTTGCCACTGATAGTGTTTAAAGTACCGAAATAAGTACTACCGAAATAAATACCAACAGCATTATTGTTTTCTACCATGTTGTTACTAACCAAATTATAAGGACCTGGATAATACAAAAAGATACCAACTCCGTTATTACGAGAAACATTATTAGTAATAATATTGGCCCGACCACCTTTTGACAAAATACCCGCATTATATTGACCATCAATAATATTTTCTACCCAACAATTAGTCACCATAGAATCTCTAACATCAGAACCCAGCTCATCAGATAAAGAGGAACTATATGACTCATCACCCAAGACAATACCCGTCATGGAGCCACTGGTCTGATTAGCCTTATTACCATCAACTTTTAAATCTCTAATTAAAACCTTGCTAAGTAGTCCCGTAGCTTTAATAATTTTAATTGCACTATTAAAATTATCTTTAAGTTTAATAACCGTACCAGCGCCTGTGCCCATTAAAGTAGTACTGGAGGCATTAATATTAACACTACCATCAACAACGTAGGTGCCTTCTGACAAATAAACTATGCCGCCACCAATAGGTAGCGCGGCCAAAGCAGTATTAATAGTATTTTGAGCAGAAGTTGACCCGTCAGGAACCACATAATCCGCCTTTTCTTTGTTTACAGAATTATTAGCCGCCACAATTTTGGTGGCCGTAGAACGATCAGCTTGCCATTTACCGTTTGCATAAACATAAAGCTGATAAGTATCAGTTCTAAAAAATATTTGACCTTCAGCGGGAGCGATTGGAAAACTAGTTCCACCCGTTAGACGAATTGATTTATCGGCTGCTAAATCTAAACCAACAGTTGGCGTTGTGCCTATACCAAGATTACTGGAAACATAAGCACTGCCCCCCACCCACAAAGGATCATTAGTAGTAGGAGTGATTGAACCAACTACTAAACGGCTAGTACTAGTAACACTATTAACATTTAACTGCGTAATTGTTGACGAAGCGGCATTTATTAAAATTCCGGCACCGGTAGAAGTAGGCGTTAAAATATTCCCGGTTAAGGTTTGCCAAGCGCCACTAAAACCCGTCGGGGCAAAGCCGGTAGCTGTTAAAGCGCCGTCAATAATTGAAAGCCCTGAACCGGTAATGTCTGTAATATCGTCACCGTTTAAGTTAAACGAATTTACTCGCAAAATGCTAGTCGTAGCATTACCGGTAACATAAATATTACCACCGAAATAAGAATCACCACCGACTATCAATTTTTGACCAGCCGCTTCGGTAGTAGTGGCAACTTTTAAGACATTAGCAATATACGCTTTGGTGGAAGTCGCTTCGGTGGTAGTGGCTGTACCAGTCACAATATTGGCATTAAAGGCATACACGGCAGAAGTTATTTGTTTACGCGGACTAAAGGATTCATCCCAACTGCCATTACTATCCGAATCAAAGTCTACTTGCAAATAATAAGTGTCCTGACTAAAATCCACATTAGCTAAAGTGGCGATATTTCCTAAATTGACCGAGAAAATTCCGTGATTAAGCGTAACTGCCGTAGAAGTTGAAGTCCAACGTTCAGTCCAAACGGCCGTACCGCCAGAACTAACTGTATAAAGTCTAAATCTAAAATTATAATTGCCGTCAGTAACAGCGGTGCCGGCCGAATTAGCTACTTTGCCTTGATAATTTAATAGCCTTGGCACTCCCACCGCCGCTTGAGCAAACTTTGAATTATCAAAAAATTGTGATAATAAAATCACGACCAAAAATAGACCAAGTATCATGGCAGTTGTGTATAACTTTTTAATTCTGAACTGTGAAGCGTTCATTACTGATAATTTTTTATGATTTTTATTTTGTTTTTTCTCTTAACCACGCCAAAAATCCCTCCATATACAAAGGTTTAGCCTAGACACAATTTTTGGAGGCCATTCTAATCATTTACGCTATATATTATAACATAAACCAAGTAGTCAAACAAAATCATTTTTTGGACAAAATAAAAATAGCTAACTAGCTATTTTTATTTATAATTTAATCTAACTTTAGCCAACTAAACCCTCCGGCGGTTGTTTGGTCGGGTCATCTGATGACTCCTCCCCGACTGACTTATCCCCAGACAAATTATTTTCCTCGGTTGCTGGTTCATTTTCTACCAAATTTTTTGGTAACTCAACTGGCTGGCTGGCTGGTGGCAACAAAATTACTTCTGGTAAGGCTTCGGGCTTTGTCACCACAACTTTTTCTTCAATAGTTTTGGTAACTGGCTTAGTTTCTACCGCTTTAATACTTTTTTCTTGCTCCGCTAATCTCTCTTCCAAAATTTTATGTTGTTTGGTTAATTGTTTTTTGGCTCCGGCCAAACCTAATTCCGTTTTACCAACCCGTAACTGTACTCGATCCACTTGCCCCTTAACCGCGTGAACCTTTTCTTCTACTCGGTTTAATTCTTTGGCCGTAGCTAAACCCAAAATAGATTTTTGTTTTTCAATTTCCAAATTAGCCCCACCACTTTCTAATTCTAATGGTAAATCCAACTTAACTACCGAAGAATCCTTTTGTCGCAAATCTACTAAGGTTGACTGCGCCGTTTTGTAGCCGGCCTTTTGCGCCGTAACATAATAAATATTATTATCCGCTAAAAAGCCATAGCGTCCTTGGCGATCCGTTACCTGAACTTCTAACAAACGATGATAAGTTGGTTCATAAATTCTCGTTACCGCTGTTGCCACCGGTGAGGATTTTAGCTTATCAAACACCGAACCCCAACTCTTGGGCACCCCGCGATAAGATAGCTTGCGGAATAACCAATAAAAGAATAAATGCACTAAAATTAAACTAAACATTAAATAACTAGGCGCAATCACAAAAGAAACTACAGCGGCAATTGGCCCTAAAGATAGTAATACTAAACGTAAAGCCTGTCGATGATAATGTCTAATAATTTGATTGTCGGATAATTCTGGCAAATGCGAATCCAGCGGAATATTTAAGGCAATATTTGGCTGTTCGGCCGTGATGATAATTTTACCGCCAGTATAAAGATCAGTAAATTTTTCATCTTGTGTTTTGCCAAACAAAACATTAGACGGAAAAACAAAATCCTGTTTAGTTACTTCCAAATAATATTCTCCTGGCTCTATTAAAATTAAATACTGCCCTCGCGTATTGGTCACTCGACTGGTCACTAATTTATTATCTTTAGTGCTATACAAACGCACTACCGCCAAATCAATTGGCTGTTTAGTAAAAGTGTTGTAGACCGTCCCCCAACCTTGCCGACGACGACGAAATAATAAATAAAATGGTTCGGTAAAAATAAAACGCAACAACGATAATAAATCCAACAAACCAAAAGAAGTACTAACGGCTATCGCCGAAGTGGCAACAATAATTGGCGCGACAGTCTGTCTGGTTACTCGTTTCACTTCCGGCTGACTGATAAACTTTCGCACCATTACCACCACCGGATTGTTAATAATATCTTTAATTACTTCATTAACAATTGGCGGTAATAAATTTTCAATAAAAGGTGGAATAGTTGGCGGCAACTCTGGTGGGTCGGGAGTAATCGGTGGATAAACTGGTTCTACCGCCACCGTAATACTAGCACTAGCGGACAAACCATTTTCTCCTTGGCCGGTTATGGTGTAAGTGGTAGTCTTGGTAGGCGAAACTTCTGCACTACCCGAAGCACTAACCGGACCGATCCCTTCAATATTTAAAGTTTGGGCATTTTGTGAATTCCAAGTTAACAAGGAAGTTTGCCCGGCTTTAATTAAAGTTGGAGTAGCAGTAATACTAACAGTCACCATAGCCGAAGAAGAAACACTTAAAGTGGCCATGGCCTGACTACTGCCCACTTCATTAGTAGCCGTAGCCGTGTAAGTAGTGGTTTTGGTCGGACTAACTTGCACACTACCATTAGAATTACTACCGTTAGTTGAAACTTGTCCTAAACCTTGATCTAAATTAATCTCCCGGGCATTTAAACTTTGCCAAGCCAAACTAGCACTCTGACCCTGATTAATTAAATTTGGCGTCAACCTTAAGGCCACAACTGGCAAAGGGGCCACTGTAATACAACCCGCTTGGCTTCTTTCGGTACAATTACAATGAGGATTAACAAAATCTGAACAAATTTTATTGCAAACTTTTAAGGCTACTTCATAAGAATGTTCGGCCGTCGGCGCTAAAGTAACCGTGGGATTCTGTTCGTAATAAATTGCCTTTTGGCCATCCGGTAAAGTAATGGTCCATTGCCAATAATTTGGCTTATTAGTAGATTGATCAATTAAATTAACTGCCTTAGGGGCCGGCCAAGCCGGCGGACTAGTTGGCTGACAACTAAACTGCGCCACCGGCGGAGCTGAAGGATAAATAACAACGGGGATAGTAAAAGTATTTTTCTGACCAAATTTATCAGTTAAGGTTAGGGTGGGAGTAAAAGTGGTTTGCTTATCTACGACGTAAACATGCGTTAAAGTGCCACTAACTTGTGTAGAATGATTAAAGCCATCGAAATTCCAATCCCAACCCGTAATTGGGACGTTAGTAATGTTTTGCGACTTATCAGTAAAAGTAATAGTTTCGCCACTATAAGCTATGGCCTTGTCCACAGTAAACCAAGGTATTGGTGCTTCGGGATTACCAATTTTAATTTGCTTCATTTTACTGCTGGGCAAACCAGCGGCATTATTTACTAATAAAGTTGCATTCCAAATATCACCGCGATTACCGGTAAAAGTACAGCTAGGATTAGCTACTGTTTTACTTCCACAAACAGGTGCTCGTTGTCCGGTACGATTAACTACAAAAGACCAAGCCCAAGAACTAGGTGTGCTTTCGGTTGTTGCATCTCTTAAATTCACCACTAACGGCGAAAGGCCACTACAAGTTATAGAATTTTGATCATTAATATAACAATTAAAATCTGCTTCCGGTGGCCGCGGCTTAACATTAATATAATTCGTCCGAGCTTGAGTACTATTTTTTGTATAACCAGAGCAAGTAGTAACCAAAGAAACGTTATAATTATGAGCCACAGCTGTTTGATTATCAAACTCAATTAATGGCTCTTTGTCAGTGCGCGTAAAAACTTGCCCAGTTTGCCGATTAGTAAAAGTCCATAAATAACTTAAAATTCCTTTGCCGGCTGAACCATTATTAAATTGCACGGACTTTTTAGCGTTAAAAGTTAAAGTCAACGGATCAGGATCGACTACTGTAGCATCAAAAAAGGCTGAACAATTAATGGTTTTAACCACCGACATTTTAATACCGGTATTATTGCCACTACATTGCTTGTTAGTATTAAAGGTACAGCCCTTATCATTACAAGTTTTTAAAGTAACGCAGTAGCTACCCAGATTAGAATAATAGTGGGTAACAATTGAACCTTCGGTACTAGTTCGACCATCACCGAAATCCCACAAATAAGTCTGTGGCAACCCACCAGAAACATAATTCATTTTAAATTGCACAAGCGCATTAGTGTCGCTAGGATCTGCCGGATCAAATTGTTCCACTTGATTATTTAATTTGTCACTACTTATATTAAAAACCGTGGTAGCATCGGGAAAAACCTTAACTTGTGTAGTCGCCCAAGAACTACTATTAACTGTTAACTTAACCGTATAAGTTTTTTGGGCAGTCGAAGTATTATACAAAACATAAGCGAGTAAATTTTGCTGATTACTAGTAAAAATTAAATGATTGCTACGACTACCATCTAAAAATTCCCATTTCCATTGCGTAGGATTATTGGTAGAACGATCTAAATAATTTAAAACTAAAGGGCCATCACCTTGAAAAATTTCAACACCCGTCGCCGGATCTTGCACCACAAAAGCTGCCACCGGAGCTGGAGCACTACAAGAAAATGAGTTACTACTACAACCATCTGAACAAGTTTTAGTCCACTGGTTATTGCTATAAACACATTCGCCACAAGTAATAGCCACTGGAGTACAGCCGCCCCCTTTATTATGGACTAAAATATTTTCCGCAAAATAATTATTATCTTGGGCCACTGCTAAATTATAAACCGTAAAGGGACCCGTAATTTCTTGCAACGAATTAATTTTTTCTACCGCACCATCAACAGTTTGTAATTCATCACCCAAATTTGCCAGTCGGGCCAATTGCCAACTACCATTTAAATATAAAGGGTGCCAACCAGTCACGAATAATTTTTGGTTTATGACAATAATGCGCCGAATATCCTGGTGAGTGTAAGTTTGTTCAACTGTATTACTAGTTAATTGTCCGTAAGTTAAATTTTTACTCAAGACTTTTTCCCCGACTTTAATCTGCTCAATATCTTTTTGACTACCGTCAGTCATTAAAATTTTAGTACCGGCCAAAAAACAATCTGGCGGCGGGGTTACACCTTCAATCGTGCCAGAAATTGTGACATTAGCATTAGCGGCAATCAAATAACTAGCCGCACCAAAAAAATTAGCCACCAATAAACCGGCTACTACCAAACCTAAACTAAAAAATATTTTATTGTCTTTTGGCATTAAATTTAATTAGATTATAACCTAAAATAATTAGTAACACCCCAAACAAGCTGACCGCTGGCCAAGAAATTACCCAAAAATTAATCATCTGAGTCAAACTTTTATTCGTTTCGCCATAAGTTAAATTTAAAGTGGCTTGATATTTACCAATTACTAAAAACTTTTTTAAGCTAGCCAGCATTGAACTACTACGCTGAGGCAAAAAAACCTCATAGACTCGTTGACTGTTGGGCAAAATTTTTCCTTGACCTTCATTAACCGCTAAAATTAATGGGGTTTTCTGCCAATAACCAGCCAGTTTAATATTCCCTTGTGGTACTAGATGAATATTGCCTTCATTTTGAACTTGCACTAAAAACTTTTTAGGCCAAGACCAGAGTATTTGTTGCTTAGTAGGTAAAGAAAAATTTTGTAGACTCAACTTTTCTTCCTTAGGGCCTGTTATTTGTAAAAAAATTAAGGTGCCAACCTCAGACGAAACTGCTAAATTATCCCCGGAATTTGTTCCGGTCAAAGTTTGCCAGGCCAGCACCGGAAAATATTCGGCTGGTGCGGCTTTGGCCGGAATACTAATTTTTAAAGTAATTTCTTGCATTTCACCAGGCGCTAACTTAGTATAGCGGCCCGGCAAATTAAACCAATTTAAATATTCATCTTGCGCCGTGGTGACTAAAATTTTAGCCGACCCCTCTGTACCCTGGCTAACAAATTTTTTTAAACTCGCTAGTAAAAATACGGTTTTATCCTCTTCATTAAACAACTTAATTTTAAACTCCTGGCTTTGACCAGCCGCTACTTTTAACTCCAAAGTGGCCGGAGCCAGAGTAATCCCCCAAACTTTAGTTGGCAAAAAAATCATTACGGCTAGAGTTACCATCAAAAATATCCTTTTTTTCATAATCAAATTTTAAAAATTTCCCGTGGCGGTAAATACCAAATTAGTAGTGTAGGTACCCGCCTGCATGCCGGCTTGAATATTGGCCACATAACCAACCGTATAAACAGTTTGATTAACCGCACTATTAGCTTGTGCCACCACGTCACCGCTAGAAAAAGCGTATTTACTTGCATCACCATAATTAGCCACCGTACTACCAATTGGCGCCGAACCAGTGGGATTGATTACATTTAAACCAAATTGTTGGATACTACCAGGGGTCGCCGGCACTACCGGACTAGCACCAATCGGACTAATTGTATAAGTATCAAAACTTAAAGTAGACCCCGCATAACTAATAGTATAGCCATTCGCCGCATTAGTACTAACAGTTAAAGTATGACTAGCAGTTTTAGTTTCACTGGCCGAAAGCGTGCCAAAATTTAAACTAGCCGCCGAAAGACTCAAGGTAATTACATTATTGTCGCGATTCATCAACTGAAAACCCTGCTTAACCCCATAGCTAGTACTAGAAGCGGTGCTAATAATCGCCTCACCTAAAGTATCCCATAATTTATAATTAGTGTCTGAAGTGCCATAATTGCCCCCAGTAGAAAGCACATCAGCGTAAATAGTATAATTAGCTGAATCCATCGCCGCCAAAACCGGCCAGGCTAAAATTAACCAACCAAGACCTAAAATGATAACTTTGATTTTTGGCATAGTTAAAAAAGGTGAAAAAAATGTTTTTAGCCCAAAACTTATTTATAAAACTTGCTTATATTATAACATTTACCCCCTTGCCAAAGCAACTCTAATTCGCTACCATAGTGATAACGGTTGTTTTGCAACCAATCACCTCTAACTGAAGTTAACTTTTTATCCTTTTACCTTTATGAGCTTAGCCGTAGGAATTGTCGGTTTACCCAATGTTGGCAAATCTACTCTATTCAAAGCCCTGACCAAAAAACAGGTAGATATTGCTAATTACCCTTTTTGCACCATTGATCCTAACGTGGGGGTAGTCGCGGTGCCTGATGAACGTTTGGAAGTTTTAACTAAACTAAATAATTCCGCCAAAACTATTTACACTACCATTGAATTTGTAGATATTGCTGGTTTAGTTAAGGGTGCTTCTTTGGGCGAAGGCTTGGGTAACAAATTTTTATCTCACATTAGAGAAGTTGATGCTATTGTGCAAGTTTTGCGTAATTTTTCTGACAAAAATATTATCCATGTCCAGGATCGGGTTGACCCTGAAGCCGACAAAGAAATTATTAACCTAGAATTAATTTTAGCCGACCTGGCTACGGTAACTAAGCGTTGTGAGGGTGGCATAAAAACCGCTCAAGCTAATAAAGATGCCAAATTGTTAGCCTACTATCAGTTGTTAGAAAAATTAAAACAACATCTGGAAGCCGGTTTATTGGCGCAAACCTTAGATTTAACTGAGGAAGAAAAATTGGCTTTAAAAGATTTACAACTTTTGACTTTTAAACCACAATTTTACGTTTACAATATTGCTGAAGAAGATATTAAAAATTTCGCCACTCACCGACCCAATGATTTATACATTTCCGCCAAAATTGAAGCCGAATTATCAGAGCTTGAACCGGCCGAAGCCAAAAATTATTTGCAAGAACTGGGCTTAGCTCAATCCGGCCTAGACCAACTTATTAAAGTGGCTTATCAAAACCTAGATTTAATCACTTTTTTAACTACTGGCACTGACGAAACCAGGGCTTGGACCATTAAACGTGGCAGTAAAGCGCCTCAAGCGGCCGGCGCCATTCATACTGATTTTGAACGAGGCTTTATCCGCGCCGAGGTAATTGCCTATGCTGATTTTATTAAAGCCGGCAGTGAGCTGAAGGCTAAGGAGTTAGGCTTGATGCGTTTAGAAGGCAAAGATTATGTAGTTCAAGATGGTGATATTTGTAACTTCAGATTTAGCGTTTAATCATTTATTTTCTACTAGCAGAATAATCAGAGGCCTTCTAGGCTTCTTTTTTTTAATGACTGCCACAATGACTAATAAAAATAAATAGTATATAATTAAAACAGAATATTTCTAAAAATCTTTATGAATAAAAAACCCAAAGCCTGGGTGGTGACAGTTGATATGGGTTATGGCCACCAACGCGCCACTTACCCGCTAAAAGACTTAGCGGTCGGCGAAATTATTGATGCCAACAACTACCCTGGTATGCCCGCCGCTGACCGTAAAATTTGGGAGCAAAGTACTTCGGGTTACGAAGCAATCTCTCGTTTTAAAAAAGTCCCCTTGGTTGGCGAGCTTAGTTTTGACTTGTTTGACTATTTTCAAAGTATTGAAAATTTTTACCCCCGCCGTGATTTATCCAAACCCACCCTGCAATTAAAAATGACCTACAAAATGATCAAGCAAAAAAGCTGGGGTAAACATTTAATCAACAAATTAGCCCAAAATCCCCTGCCTTTAATTACTCCCTTTTTTACTACTGCCTACATGGCTGAAATTTTTGGTTACCCCGGGGAAATTTACTTAATTGTTTGTGACGCAGACATCTCCCGCGCCTGGGCTCCCCTGGACAGTCGCTCTAGCAAGATAAAATATTTTGCGCCAACCACTCGAGTAGTGGAACGACTTAAACTTTATGCGGTTAAAGCAGAAAATATTTTTTTAACCGGCTTTCCTTTGCCTAAAGAAAATTTGGGTGGACCAACTTTACCCCGACTTAAACGTGACCTCAAAGAAAGACTGGCCCATCTAGACCCTAACCGTATTTATTTTAATGAATACAAAAAAAATATCGCCACTTGGCTGGGTATTTCCCGGCTGCCCGACACCGATCATCATCCCCTAACAATTGCTTTTGCCGTCGGTGGGGCCGGAGCGCAACAGGAATTAGGTATTACTATTGTCAAAAGTTTGCGCCAAGAAATTTTACAAAAAAAAGTTTATTTTATTTTGATTGCCGGCTCACGTGAAGAAATTTATTTATATTTTAAACAAGAACTTTCTAAACTCAAACTTAGCCGCTATGTCAAAATAATTTATAACCATAATAAATTAAAATATTTGGCGGAATTTAATCGTCTACTGCATCAAACTGATGTTTTATGGACCAAACCGAGTGAATTAAGTTTTTATTCCGCCTTAGGCCTACCAATTATTATTGCCCCGCCAATTGGCTCGCAAGAAAAATTCAACCGCCAATATATTCGCAAAATGGGGGCGGGTTTAGAACAAGAAGATCCGCGCTATACCAATGAATGGCTGTTAGATTGGCACCAAAACGGCTTTTTAGCCGAAGCGGCCATGCAAGGTTTTATCGACGGCAACAAATTAGGTGCTTATAATATTGAAAAAATTATAGAAAAATAAATAACATAAAATACAAAAAAGTAGTTATTGACAAAATTAAAAAAAGATTATATTATCAACATAAACACGTACTGGAGGGTATCTGATTATAATAGCGTACCTCGTGGGTAGTTTTATTTTACTGGTAATTAGTCTAATAGCGCTAACCTTTGCAACTAAAGCTGTTTGGAAATTATTTTGGTGTATTGTTATTTTTATTAGCCTGACCCTTGATGTTATTGCCGTGCTGATATTTATAAAAAGGATTTCTATTATTCTGCCATTATTTTGACCAACAAGAAACTCAAACCAAAACAAGCCGAAAGCGTAATACCACAATCGGCTTTTTTGTTTTCTAAAAAATAATTTTTACTTATTTTAAGTTACTTAACAAAACTCTAACAGAAGCACTTAGGGATCCCCGCCATCCTAAGTTTGCCGGTCACGCCATTGGTGGTGAATTCAGAATCTGGCCCACTTGTAACCCCAAGTTTTCTGACTTGCTGATATGCTGACTTGCTTACCGGCTTATTCTGGTCTAACTTATTTGTAAAAAGTAAGGGTTTTTGTTAAGATAGACACAAGTTTAGCTGTCAAAAATCAGTCAAACTTTAAATTATTTTTATGTCCCAATCCTGCCAAAGACTCACCAGTGAATTAGAGTCCCTCAAACAACTGAAACAAACGTTCAATCAAGAATTAGCCAGTTTGCCTCAAACAGGTAAGTCAGACGATCTGATGTTTATTAGGGTTGTTAAATTTAGATTAGAACGAACTCTCCAAGAACTCCAAAACGAACTCTGGCTAGAAACCCCCGAACTAACTAAAGAAAATCTTAAAGCCCAATATGAAGCCCAAGTAGACCTCCTCCGTAAAACCAACCTCCTTAAAACCCTCGCCACTGGCGAATTGGGTATTGAGGCAATTAACCACCAAGAATACCCGATACCCACCCTAGAACAGATTGAGAATAAAATGTTAAAAAACAAAGAGTTCTTGAAAACCAAAATTAATCAAGGCTTTGTTAAACTAATCATTGTCCCCTTTGGCTTGCCTCTAGATTCTCTAATTAAGGCCTATGGCAACTCCTTAACCAAACACCATCAACAAGGTAAACTCTTGGACACTCAAGATAAACCTTTAAGACTTAGGGAAGAACCTATCAATGATTGGTTTGGATGCGCCAAGGCTGAAGCTAAAGGATATTTAGTATATTTCCCTCAAGAATACTCTAAAACTACTCATCAAGGTAAAACTAAAAAACAACTCCTAGCCACCCAAGCCTGGCAAGTCCTGTTACTTGAAGACTTGCCTGATCTTCCAGGTGAAGGAAAGGGCAAAGTTTTAGCTGGTCGTAAACAACCAGAAGCTAATAAATCACCCAATGACTATCTTAAACAACTCCAAACTGACCCTCAATATAAAGGTGAGCAAGGTTTAACCCTAGAATCCTGGCTAGTTTATGCCCTAACTCATCTAACCCAAACCGATCAAGTGATTGATGACTGGCAAGGCTCGGGTAAGGCTTGTTGTTTACTTAATAGCTATTTTAAATCTAGCAGTGTGCCAGACGCCGATTTCAGCCGTGACAGTGAGACGGTTGATTTGTATCAGAGCACTCCGGGCGATCCCAGCTCTGATGATTCTGTTCGTTTTGCGGTGAGTATTCTTTAAATTTTCTTTATCATTCCGCACTTGCCTAACAGCAGGCAGGCGCATTCACCGCCGATGATGGGTCAAACAAGTACGGAATAACAAAGTTAAACAACAAAAGTGGCTAATTATAGCCACTTTTTTAATTATTTAAACAAAAATAACCCAAAATGCCTTGACAAAATATTATTAATATGCTATTATGTATAGTTCCTTACAACAAGAGTCTACCGCTTGGTAGATCACCTCAATAAACAATTAGTTTAACGAGGTCAAGAATTTTTTTAAAGGAGGGTAAACTATGTTTACCCGTGTATATCCCAAAAAGAAAGGTCAACCAGGCTATGAAGCCTGGATGACTTTTATCCACTGCCATGCGGCAGTGGCGATTTCCCTCAAACCAGAGGGAAATCTGGAAAACTTTTTTCAGTTAGAGGCAAACCGCCGACTTCCGCAAATGTTCTCCTGGCTTGACAAAGCCAGCGGAAACTTATTTGTCACCGTCAAAGGTGACAACCCCGATGACCTTTCCTGGGTCATCACAGAAATAAAAAATATTAAAAATCAAGTGGACAGGGTGCAGTATCATTACTGCATCAAAACTCAACCGGAAGGACGTTTTGAACACGGTGTCCTCCAATTCACCGTCGCATCGGCGACACCGTTTGCCAGAGATTACTCTCTGGTAACCGCCAGTGCTGTTCGCAGCACCGGCGAAAAAATGGTTGAAATAAAGCCAATGTATCTCCACCAACAATCCGGCGAAGTGTTGGTTGGAAACTGGAACGAAATTGACCGGATCCCCGATCCGGCAACCAAGGTCGCGGCAAAAAAAGCCGTCGCCAAAGTCCAGGAAATGCTTTCCAAAGCAAACTGGCAAAAAGAGTTGGAAGGTCACGAGACTTTCCATATCGAAATCCCGGGGTACAATGCCCCGGCCCCAATCGAAAAACCGGCACCGGAACCGATGATTACGGTCACCACTTTGGCAACTGACGAAGTTGCCATGGTAACGACCGACGAACCTGATCCGGAAGAAATTATTGTCGCCACTCCCAAAGCGAAAGCAAAAGGGAAAAAAATCCCCCTCACCAACGCTAAAGGGCGTGGTGTAAAAATTCCGGCCAGAACAAGCCGGAAACACACCAAACAGGAGTTAGCACAACTAACTCGCTAACCCAACTTTTAGGCGAGAGTCACACCAAGTGATTCTCGCCTAATTTTTTTGTTTAAAAACATTTATTAAAAATCCTGGCAGAACCACCCCGGGTCCCCGCTACGCGGGGCAAGCTAAGTGACAATTGAGCGTCAAGGATTAAAAAATAAAAACAAGTAATTTATAAGATAGCAGAGCGCCAGCCCTAGGCTGGTCCGCCTTGGGCGGAAATTTGGGCCCCCAAAACTTTTGCCTGCCCCGCATGGCGGTGGGTCCTTTTGGTTACAAAAGGACAAGGATATTAAGGAGGGCATTCTACTGAGATTTAATCACTTCGAGAGTAATAGTGACAACCTTAATTAATCTGGATTCCCTGCCTACCGGTAGGCAGGCGGTTTTCGTAGGCCGGAATGACAAAAAGTGTATATTTTTATTTTTTATAAATGGCTGTTATACTTAAACGGTAAATAATTACCATGAACTACGATTTAATTGTTATTGGTGGCGGACCAGCCGGCCTAATGGCGGCGGGCCGAGCCGGCGAACTAGGCGCACGAGTTTTATTATTGGAAAAAAACAACCAACCTGGCCTAAAACTCCTACTGACTGGCAACCAACGTTGCAATTTAACTAATGCCGTCAACGTCCGAGCATTGGTTAAAGCCTTTGGCAATAACGGTAAATTTCTTTTTTCGGCTTTAACCAAATTTGATTCCTCTGACACTATTAAATTTTTTACTAGCCGGGGCGTGCCCCTAAAAACAGAAACAGCCAACCGCGTTTTTCCCGTTAGTAATAAAGCTAACGATGTTCTCAGGGTTATGCTTGATTATTTGCGGAAGTCTTCGGTAAAAGTTATAACTCGAGCAACTGTAAAAAAAATTATTAAACAAAAAAATTTAATTACCAAGATTGTCTTAACTGATGGCCAAGAATTTTCGGCTAATAACTATTTAATTGCTACCGGAGGTTTAGCCTATCCGATAACCGGTTCTACTGGTGATGGCTACACTTGGTTGGCTAAGCTGGGTCATACCATTACTAAAACTTATCCCGCTCTAACCCCAATTATCGTTAAAGATAAAATTGTCAAACAATTAGAAGGTACGAGTTTAACCGAGGTCAATTTTACTTGGCTAAAAAATAATAAAGTTATTGCCAGTCAGCACGGGGAAGCTATTTTTACCGCCCAAGGTCTTAGTGGCCCGGCAATTTTTGATGCTAGCGGTGAAGTCGCTCGCGCCTTGCCCCACGTTGCTTTAAATCTTGATTTTTTACCTCAAGAAACCAGTGCCAGCCTAGATTTACGTTTACGGACTATTTTTTCGGAAAATAAAAATAAACAAATTAAAAACGTCTTAGCTAATCTTTTAACCCCAAAATTAGTGCTGACCCTGTTAACTAAAGCCCAAATAAAACCAGAAACCGAAGTTAACCAAATTACTAAAACCAATCGCCAAACCTTGAGCCACTTAATTAAAAATTTTAGCCTGGAAGTTACCAAGGTTGAAGATTATACTAAGGCGATGTTAACCACTGGCGGCGTGGCTCTTAACGAAGTGGACCCCAAAACCCTGCGCTCAAAAATTATTCCCAATTTACTACTCGCCGGAGAAATCTTAGATTTGGCCGGACCAACTGGTGGCTTCAATCTACAAGCTTGCTGGAGTACTGGCCACTTGGCCGGTGAAAACGCTTTAACCATAACCAACCAAAATTAATCCGGCTGGACATTTCCTCAATAATCTGTTAAACTCTGTTAGCTGTTTAACTACTATTTTACTACCTTAAATCTATGGCCGAAGAAGTAATTTTACGTTTTGATAATGTGGAATTTGAATATCAAGAAAAAAAGCCTATTTTAAGTAGTGCTTGTTTTAGTTTACGTCGTGGCGCTAAAGTAGCCTTAATGGGACAAAATGGGGCTGGCAAAAGCACAATTTTTGGTTTGATTTTAGGTGAATTAAAACCCAAACAAGGCGTAGTTTCGGTCAATAAGGGAGTAAGCGTAGGAACGGCCCGACAAATGATTGCCCGCGCTGATTTAACTTTAACGGTTAAAGAATATTTTGCTAAAGCTTTTTCGCCGGTGCCTCATAATTTACCTGGCAGAATTGGTAAGGTATTAGAAGCGATAAATTTATCAATTCCTTTAGACCGCAAAGTTGGTGAATTATCTGGCGGTCAGCAAGCCCGTTTATTACTGGCCTTTGCTTTAATTGAAGACCCAGACGTTTTATTACTTGACGAACCAACCAACAACCTGGATCAAGCCGGCATTGACCATTTAATTGAATTTTTAGTAATGTACAACAAAACCGTTATTGTTATTTCTCATGATGCGGATTTTTTAAATTGTTTTACCGAGGGCGTTATTTATTTGGATAGTTTTACTAAGCAAACCGAAATTTATGTCGGCGATTATTATAGTGTCACGGAAGAAATTACCAAGCGAGTAGAACGTGAACAAATGAAAAATGCTCAATTACAAAAAAATATTCAAGATCGTAAAGAAAAAGTAAACTTTTTTGCCAACAAGGGCGGCAAGATGCGAAAATTGGCCAAAAAATTACGTGAAGAAATTGAAGAATCAGAAGAAAATATGGTGGAAGTTCGCCGGGAAGACAAAACTATCCGTGATTTTAATATTCCTATGCAAGAAATTAATGGTGCTATCGTCACCATAAATTCTATAAAAATAATTGTTAACCATGAACCAGTTTTAAAACCCAAAGAATTAATTTTGCGAAAAAGACAAAAACTTTTAATCTCTGGCCCCAACGGTATTGGTAAAAGCACTTTTTTGCGTTCCCTGGTGGCGGGAAAGAATGAAGGCGCGATAATTTTACCCGAAGTAGTAGTTGGTTATTATAGCCAAGATTTTTCTAGCCTGGATTTTTCCCAAACCGTTTTTGATTCCTTAAATAGTGCTCGATCAGAAAATTATAGTCTACAAGAAATGCGGGCCGTAGCGGCCGGCTTTTTACTCACCGGCGAGCTAATGGATCATAAAGTGGGCGACTTATCCGAAGGACAAAAAGGCCTACTCGCTTTTGCTCGCCTAGTTCTAATGAAGCCCGGCTTGTTAATTTTAGATGAACCCACCAACCATATTAATTTTCGTCACCTGCCAGTTATCGCCGCGGCTTTAAATGAATATCAGGGCGCCATGATTATGATTAGCCATATGCCAGATTTTGTAAAAAAAATAAAAATTACCGAATACTTAGAATTGGACAAATTATAATTTTCAATCGCTTGCCAATTACCTATTGAAACAAAAAACTTTCCTACTGGGAAAGTTTTTTACGCCCTAAATTTTTTTAATACCTAATCAAAATTAAAACTCTAATTTAGTTTTTGAAATTCCTAAACTTTGCAACACCCAATCAATATCCATAGTGCTGGTAGCTAAATTAGCCTGGCCATAATTTAAAATTCGCACTGGAATTATTTCTAAACTTTTTAAAGTCTGGCCTTGCCAGCTAATTTTAGCCAAAACCCCGCGCTGAGTTTCGCGTGACCACATTTGATCAAACACCAAATTACCTAAACCATAAATTATTAAACCCTTAGTTTGACCATTTTCGTCTAACACCACTTTAATTTTTTGTGGCCAATGAGCATGATGTCCCACTACTAGCGCCGCTCCCGCGGCAATCGCCCGGTCGGCAAACTTTTGTTGTTCCAAAGTCGGCTGAGCACTATATTCTTCACCCGCATGCATAATCACCACCACCTGATCAACTTGTTTTTTTAACTGCTCAACTTCTTTGGCCATCGTCTTTGATGATAACTCGGCTAAATATGGTTCACTATTATAGGTATAAGCCAAAAAACCCAAGACCAAATCATTGACTTTAATAATTACCGGCAAACTAGCCTGCTGTTTATTCACGCCCGCTCCCAAGGCCTTAATCCCCTGTTGTTGCAAAAATTCTTTGGTAAATAATAAATTATCCAACCCTGCATTTAAAGCGTGATTATTCGCCAAACTAACCACATCAATACCCGCTGTTTTTAAGCCGACTACCGCCAAAGGATCAGCCTTAAAAGCAAATGAACCGGTTTTAACTAAATATGGTCCGGTTTTGGCCAAAGGAGATTCTAAATTAACTACCGTTAAATCGGCCTCGGCCAAACTTGCCGCAATTTTTTTAAACGGCCAGGTATAATCTTGCTGTTTTGCCATTTGTTGACCAACTACTCGCGACAACATTACATCGCCCCCAAAAATAACCGTGGAAATACTTTTTGGCAACTCAGACGGTAAAACCTTCGTGGCTACCAATTTATTTTGCCACCCAGCAATAGTCTGTACCGTTCGCCCCGTTAAAACCTGATAATCTAAAAAAGCCAATAATATAATTATTGGCAACATCAGCCAAATTGTCCTGGTCTTGAGTTTAAACATAAAAAATATTAATCTCGTTCTAAAATAACCACTTCGCGCAAAATAATCTGCTCATTGCGCTGATAAATAATAGTCTGACGCTCGGTTTTTTCTTTAAAACCAAATTTTACTTCTGCTAAAGGATTAATAATTTTAAAACCTAACTGATTAAGTTTTTTAACTAGCTCCAAACGATAAATTTTGTTACCGATTTTCCAATTTGGCCAAATCATAACCACCCGTCCTTTGGGATTTAAAATTTCTACAAAAACCGTCAGGGCTAAACTGTATAGTTGCTCTATTTCTTTAACCAGCATTTGCAATTTAAGCGGTTCTTTTCTAAAACTAATCAAATCTTTAATCTTTAAGGCTGGCCCTAAATACGGTTCGGTTACAATAACATCAACTTTGGATTCATTAAAATACTTATCAATAAATTTTACGTCGGCTTGAAAGATTTTTACTTCTTGTTGACTTAAATTTGGCTGTTTAGTTTTTAACCAATTTAAATTCCGTTGCGCGTCGGCCACCGCTTTGGCCGAGGAATCAGTGCCGTAAACCTTTTTAACTCCCAGCAACAAGGCTTCCTGCAAAACGGTACCAGAACCACAAAAAGGATCCAAAGTTTTAGTGTTTGATTTAATCCCGGCCAAATTTAACATCATTTTAGCTAGTTTTGGTGGTAACATTCCCGAAACCGCATCACGACTCGGCCGGCCAAAATCACGTTCGCCATAAGCTTCAAATTCTTGTACCGCCGTAGTATAGCCAAAATAAACCTTTGAACCAATTGCGGCCACCAAAAAATCTCGACCCTTATCCAGTAAGTGTTCTTTTTGGACAATTACCGAAGAAAGTTGTTTACCTTTTGCGACAACAAACCGCGAAGCAATGTCTACCAACTCCAATCGTCGCTTAATCATCATGCCGGCGTCTTTAGCTTGAAAATAATTTGAGTTTTGACCATAAAAAGAAAAACCAAACCAAACTTTAGGCAAGGCTAATTTTTGTAATTCCTGCAAGGCCCGACCAACAAACAATTCTAAATTTGCTTCGGCTACTTCATCAATAACTACACCGGTTTTAACCGTTCCACCCAGCTGTCGCAAATCCAATGCTTGGCGTAATTCTAACAATAAAAATTCTGGACTAACCTCAATTAGCCCCACAAACAGTTCTAAACGCTTGGTCAAAGTGATAATTTCGGCCGTTGACAAAGCGGGATTTTGCCCCAAAATAAAGATTTGTTTCATGGCCTTATTATAACATAAACCCTGAGTACTAATAAGAGGCCAAACCCAAGTTATCTCACCAAAACTCCACCAAGGCCCCTAAATTAGCCACCCAGAAGCGTCAAAGCCAAACAGAACCAATGACCAGTATTACTAAAATTGCTCTTAAATCGGCTAATCTTGACAAAGCTTTTTAACCGTGTTAAACTAGCTCTATTAAAACTATTTAGCCTTTTTCCATTTCCACTGACCAAAATCAGCTGGACGGGTCAATTGACTCAAGGGGCCTTTAAGCCATTTTGTCGTTTGACTCGGAAAAGTCCGAGTTTTTTATTTATTAAAATAATAATTTAAACTTTTACCTTATGAACCACTACGAAATTTTGTACCTTTTTCCGGCCAAATACACGGAAGAAGAACTAAAACCCCAAATTGAAAAAGTTTTAGCTTTGCTTTACAAATATGGAGCTAAGTTGACTTTCAACGAATTAATGGGTCGTCGCAAATTAGCTTACCCCATTAAAAACTTTTATACCGGCTACTATTATGTTTGTGAGTTTGATCTAGAACCAACTAATTTACAAAAATTAGAAAACGAATTACGCATGACTCCAGAAATTTTACGTCACCAAATTTTAGCCAAAGAAACGGTGGGCTCTGGTGTAGCGGCAGAATTAAAGATAGAAACCCCTTTGCCAATCAGAACGGAAGCCCCGGCCCCTAGAAAAATAGAAACTCCGCCCGCCCCGACGGTTATGAATATTGACGAGCTGGATAAAAAATTAGAAGAGATTTTAGAAGAAAAAATTTCTTAATTATTTAATAATTTTTTAGCTTAATTGTATGAATTTAAACAAAACTTTCATCTTGGGCAATTTAACTCAAAATCCAGAAATGCGCACTACCCCCAGTGGTCAGTCCGTAGTTTCCTTTTCGGTGGCTACCAACCGAGTTTGGTTAGACCAGAACAAACAAAAAAAACAACAAGTTGAATTTCATAATATTGTGGCCTGGGGTCGCTTAGCGGAAATTATTAATCAATATATGACTAAGGGCCGATTAATTATGGTAGAAGGGCGCTTACAAACCCGCTCCTGGGAAGGCCAAGATGGTATTAAGCGTTATCGCACCGAAATTATTGCCGAAAATATTCAAATGGGCCCGCAACCTGGTGGCGCCAAAACTGCTAGTTCCGAAAATTCTTACACCCCAACCGACAATCAAGCTAATAATGTTGAAAATTTTGAATCACCAACACCTAATACCAACACCGAAGCTGAAATCAAAGTTGAAGATATTCCTTTTTAATAACTTATCAATCCCTTGCTTATGAACAATCAATCAAGAAACAATCAACGAAATAACAGTAGCGCTCCCGCCGAAGCCAAAGAATGTTATTTTTGTCAAAATAATCTTAACGAATTAGACTATAAAAATGCTAATTTATTAAGACGTTTTACTTCTTCCTATGGTAAAATTGCCCCGCGCAAACGAAGTGGTTGCTGTGCTTTTCATCAACGCAAATTAGCCACGGCCATCAAACAATCTCGCATCATGGCTTTATTGCCCTTTGTTAATAAATAAAAATAAACATCTAAGCTGACCAGCAAGTCGGTATCTCAGCAAAAAATTTACACTGATTTACTAATCCGCTGTCTGGCTGGATTGTTTATTGTTAATCTATCTATTATGTCTCTAGGAATCAATGATATTAAAACCGGTTCAATCATCAAAATCCAAAATGAACCATTTTTAGTAACTTTTTACCAAAATGCCCGAACCGCTCAACGGCGCGCCTTTGCCCGGACCAAATTAAAAAGTTTAACTACTGGCCGGACTTTAGAAAAAACCTTCAACGCCTCAGATGCCATTGAATTTGCCGACATGAATCGTCGCAAAGCTAATTTTTTATACAAAGACGCTCAAGGTTATCAATTTATGACCGTTGATGACTACGAACAATTTTTCTTAACTGATGACGTTTTAGGTGATTCTGGTAAATACTTAAAAGAAGGGGCAACTTTGGATATTGTTTATTTTGAAAACAAACCTGCCTCCGTAGAATTACCCAAAAAAGTGGAATTAAAAGTAGTAGAAGCCCCACCCGCCATCAAGGGTGATTCGGCCACTGGTACTTCCGCCATGAAAGAAGCAACTCTAGAAGGTGGCATTAAAGTAATGGTCCCCTTGTTTATTAAAGAGGATGAAATGATCCGAGTTAATACCGACACCGGCGAATACGTAGAAAGAGTAAATTAAACAACTAACATAATAAATTCACTAGCTAAATAAAAATCAGTCCCTTAAATGGGACTGATTTTTATTTTTTAGATATTTTTATGCTTCCTCCGCTGGTGGTACTTCCGCCTCGAGGTCAATATTTTTTTCGGCATCGCCGCCGGCTTTAATTACTTCCCAAACCTGTTTTTTAATCTCCGCAATTAATTTAGGATTTTCTCGCAAAAAAGTTTTAGCGATTTCTCGGCCTACTCCTAATTTAATTTCACCAAAATTATAAGTATTGCCAGATTTTTCAATCACTTTATTCAACAACCCAGCATCAATTACATCACCAGAAATTGAAATACCTTCATTATACATAATATCAAACTCACAAGTTCTAAATGGCGCGGCGACCTTATTTTTAACTACCTTAGCCTTGACTCGGTTACCAATAATTTGCTCCCCTTGTTTAATCTGAGCCGCACGGCGGACTTCAATCCGCACCGAACAATAAAATTTTAAAGCATTACCACCGGTAGTGGTTTCCGGATTACCGAAAAATACCCCGATCTTTTGTCGCGTTTGGTTGATAAAAACTAAAATAGTGTGGCTCTTGCTGATAATCGCCGTCAACTTTCTTAAGGCTTGTGACATCAACCGAGCCTGCAAACCCATATGAGAATCCCCCATATCCCCTTCAATTTCTGCCTTGGGAGTTAAGGCTGCAACCGAATCTACGACAATCACGTCCACCGCATTAGAACGGACTAAGGTTTCTACAATATCCAAAGCTTGCTCACCAGTGTCGGGTTGAGAAATTAATAAATCATCAACCTTAACTCCGATTTTTCTAGCGTAATCTGGATCTAAAGCGTGCTCAGCATCCACAAAAGCCGCCGTGCCGCCAGCTTTTTGTACTTCCGCCACAATATGCTGAGCTAAGGTGGTTTTACCCGAAGCCTCAGGGCCAAAAATTTCAATAATCCGACCACGAGGTACACCTCCAACCCCTAAAGCGATATCCAAAGAAAGACAACCGGTAGTAACTGAGTCTACCTGCATCTTTTTAGCTTCGCCTAATCTCATAATTGAACCCTCACCAAACCTTTCTTTGATTTGGCTTAAGGCCTCATTGACCGCTTTTAACTTCTCATTAACCTGACTTTTGTCCTCTTTGGGCATATATTTTTGTTAGCTTTTATTAACTAAGGATTAAAAACTACTCGCCTTTCAACCACTGTATTTTGACTATGTTTTTTACTCGCTACTATTTTAATATTATTAACATCTTTTTGCAACTCAATATCTTGACTAAAACTACCATCGGGATTGACCAAAACCGCTAAACCATTAATCGTTAAACCCGCCTCATGATCAGTCAAGCCCTTAATCGCCAGCATACTTTGGTTGGTTACTAAATTATCAATTGGGTCATTAATTTCTAAAACTGGTGAAGCAAAAATCTTTTGCGCTTGCACCACCAAATAAACTAAACAAAGCGTTACTGCCAAACTAGCCAAAGAAACTTTTAAAATCCGGGGCCACCGTCTTAACTCTTGATTAGAAACTTCCCCGACCGTTTTTTTATAAATAATTTTTTGGCGAAGCTTCTTTTCTTGTTCATATTGCCTTAAAATTAAACTACTGTCTAGTTTTAAAAATTTAGCATAACTTTTTAAAAAGCTTTTAGCATAAACCTCACCCGGAATTAAATTATAGGCGTTATCCTCTAAGGCCTGCAAATACTTAGCGGCAATCCGTAAATTATCCGCCGCTTGTTTTAAGCTCAAACCAAAAGATTCTCTAGCTTCTTTTAATAAGCCACCAACAAAATTTTCGGGTATCAACTTTTTAACCACAAAACTGGTCATACTTAACTGGTAAAACTTTTTAATTAATATTTAATTTTTGTTTTTTAAAATTTATCCTCTTTGGCCGCTAATTTTTCCTCAGCCTCAGACTCTTCCTCATCAACTACTTCCTCAGCTATGGTCGGCTCTTCTTCAACTTCTTCTTGAAAAACTTCCGGCTGAACTGCCACTAATGGCTCCTCGTTGGCAAAATTATCAACTCCTGGCCGACCCTCAAATTTTTCCCAGTGAATTTCTCGAGGTTTAGCGCCTTCACCTGGTCCAATAAAACCATCTTGTTCTAGCAAATCTAATAACCTAGCCGCTCTAGCGTAGCCCACCTTTAATCGCCGTTGTAGTAAAGTGGCTGAAGCTTTACCAGACTGCTGAATTATTTCTTTAGTCTGCGGCAATAATTCATCGCCATCTTCCTCACCAAAAGAATTTCCACCCGACAAATTAACCACCGAACCACGTCCTTCAGTAACCTCTTCTACATATTCCGGCGAGCCATTTTCTTTTAAATAATCAACCATATTCTTTATTTCCTTATCCGAAAGATACACACCCTGCAAACGTTTAGGTTTAGAAATTTCTGCTGAAACATACAACATATCGCCACAACCAACTAATTTTTCCGCACCGGAAGTATCTAAGATGGTCCGTGAATCAACCAAGGAGGCAACGGAAAAAGCAATACGCGCTGGCACATTAGCTTTAATCAAACCGGTAATTACATCGACTGAGGGGCGTTGCGTGGCCAAAATTAAATGAATACCCACTGCCCGAGCCATTTGGGTTAATCGCACAATCAAAGCTTCCATTTCCGAATAAGCTGCAGCCATTAAGTCCGCCAATTCGTCCACAATTACCACAATATACGGCAATTTTTCTGCGGCATCTTGATTATAAGCCTCAATATTTCGCTTACCCATTTTTGACAAAACTTCAAATCGACGATCCATTTCTAAAATACACCATTTTAAAGCGTTAATGGTTTTCTTAACATCCATAATCACTGGCGTAATTAAATGTGGAATGTCATTATATGAATGCAATTCAACTTTTTTAGGATCAATTAAAATAAACTTTAAATCTTCCGGGCCATTTTGATAAAGCAAAGAAGTAATAATCGCATTTAAACAAACCGTCTTACCAGAATTAGTTGCTCCGGCTACCAATAAATGTGGCAAGCGAGCTAAATCAATAAACCAACTTTTACCCGTCACATCTTTACCTAAGGCCAAAGATAAATTTGATTTACGAGAATGAAATTCGGTACTTTCTAACATTTCTCGCAAACCAACCAAAGCTTTGGTTTGATTTGGCACTTCAATACCTACTAAACTACGTCCGGGAATTGGTGCTTCCATCCGAATTGGGTGCGCCGCCAAAGATAATGCTAAATCGTTGTTTAAAGTAGTAATCCGAGAAAGCTTGACTCCATCGGCTGGGCGTAAAGTAAACTGAGTAAAGGTTGGTCCGATATTAACTTCTCCCATTTCGGAAATAATCCCAAAATTTTCTAAAGTTTTTTGAATAATCGCTTGATTCAACTTAACATCCCCCGCCGCTGCCTTAGAATTATTCTGCGTTAATAAACTCAATGGTAAATCAATTTTTTTCTGGTGAAGTTTAGCTGGTCTAACTTCAATTAATTGCTGCTGATCACTTTCGGTTCTTTCTTTAGAAGCCACCTTTGCGGTTGGAATTTTAACTACTGGTTTAGCTTCAAACTGAGGGGTTGGCGTCGATTCCTCAGTCAAGTCTGGTTGTTGCCGATATAATTCTGGTCTAGCCATTTTTTTAGCCTGTTGATGTAATTGCCACTCACCAAACCCTCGAGTAAAACTAAGTAAACCTTGAGCTAGCCACTTAACTGGAAAAAACAATTTTATTAACGTGGTTTGCCAAGTCAACAGAATAGCAATAACTACCAAAGACGCCAAGCTAATTAGGCTAGCCCAAAAACCCAAATAAGTCACAGCCGGCCAAGCTAAAATTAAACCTACCAAACCACCACCCAAACCGGCTTGATCGATACTTAGCATTTCTGATGGCAAATAACCCACCTGCAACAAAGCCTGAAAAGTAAAAATAAATAAAACTACTCCTAAATAATTAACAATTCTAACTTCTAAGGTTTCTTCTCGCAAAATAAGATAACCAACCAAGGCCAATAAAGCCGGTACTAACCATTTTCCCCAGCCAAAACCCAAGGCCAAATAATGATGCAAAAAAACCCCTAAACTACCGGCTAAACTAAAAAAACTTAGCAAACTTACCCCGGCTAAAGCAAAAAATAAAATCACCACAATACCTTTTTTGGTCTCGGGGTGAATATTAAGCTTAAAATCAGCCTTATTTTTGCTAGAATTTTTTGGCGAAACAACGTTTGACATGTGGATAAAAAATAATTAATAGCAAGGTAATTTTAACATATTTTTAACCAAAAGGTAAGCCCTTAGCAGTTTGTCTAAAAACCTAATAAACTAGGCAAAAAAGACCCAACTAATCAAAAAGACGGGCCAAACGGGCCCGTCTTTTTGATAACTAATTGTTTTAAATTTTTCTAAAACCTGTACCAGCTGGAATTAATCGACCGATGATAATATTTTCCTTTAAACCTTCTAGTTTATCAATCTTACCAGAGACTGCCGCATTGATTAAAACTCGAGAAGTTTCCTGGAAAGAGGCGGAGGCTAAAAAGCTACGAGTAGCCAAGGAAATTTTGGTAATACCCAACAACAATTGATCAAAGACCGCTTCCTGTCCTTTGGTTTTTGGTAGTTTGAGATTTTCTTCTATCGCCTCAGAGATATCAACTATTTCGCCTGGCAATAATTCGGTGTCGCCAGCATCCTTAATATAACCCTTAGAAAACATTTGTCTAACAATTGTTTCAATGTGTTTATCATTTAATTTTTGACCCTGCGAAGAATAAATTCCTTGAATTTCTTTAATAATATATTTTTGTGTGGCCAATTTACCTTTTTGTCTAAATAGATTTTTTAAATCTAAGGAGCCTTCGGTCAATTGGTCACCGGCTAAAACCGTTTGTCCTTCATGAACTAACAAAATCATATCCGGAGAAATAACATATTCGCTAACGGCTGGACCTTCGCTAATTATTTTTACCTGTCCTTCTTCAAGTTTAATTAGGCCGGCTTTTTTGGCCAAAATCTTCTCTTTATTTCTAATATACAAAACACTACCCACAGCTACTTTTTCACCTTCTTTGACTTGCAAATTAATTTTTTCATCCTTAACTCCAAAATTATACACCTCTTCAGTTAATTTTTGATACTCAATTTGCAACAAACGTTGACGTGAACCCTTGGGTCCTTCTTTAATACTAACAAAACCGCCCTCTTCGGCCACTAAAGCACTATATTTAGGCGGTCTAACTTCAAAAATTTCTTCCACGCGCGGTAAACCCTGGGTAATATCACTAGCTGCCGCTACCCCACCAGTGTGGAAGGTTCTCATGGTCAACTGAGTACCAGGTTCACCAATACTTTGGGCGGCAATTACCCCAACCGCGGTGCCAGTTTCGACTAATTTATTATAAGCCAAATCAATGCCATAACATTTTTTACAAATACCACGCAAACTGCGACAGGTTAGCAGTGAACGAATTTTTATTTCAGAAACATCGGCCTCTTTTACCTTTTTAACTAAATCTTCAGTGATTAGTTCACCGGCTTCCACGATTGTCTTTTTAGTCTTAGTGTCAATAATTGCTTCAATGGTATAACGGCCAGACACCCGATCAGCTAAATTTTTACCCATTTCTTCGCTTTCTGCTTTAGTCACAATCAAACCCTCTTCATCTTTACAATCGTCTTCCCGAATAATTAACTCCTGCGCCACATCTACTAAGCGACGAGTCAAGTAACCGGCTGAAGAAGTTCTTAAAGCAGTATCAGATAAACCTTTGCGAGCACCATGAGTAGAAATAAAAAATTCCAAAACATCAAAGCCTCGTTTAAAATTACCTTTAACCGGTAATTCAATAATTTGGCCAGCGGGATTAATTACCAAACCCTTCATACCAATCATTTGTACCAACTGTGCCCAAGAACCACGAGCATTAGAATCTACCATGGCAAAAACTGAACTATTTTTATCAATTGCTTTTTTGCTTTCTGTAGCAATTTGATCCTTGATTTCTGTCCAAACCCCAATAATTTTAGTATAACGTTCATCTTGGGTTAATAAACCTGCTTCATATTGTTCAATAATTTCATCCACCTGTTGATCACCGGCTTTAATTAATTCTTTAACCTTGGGAATATCTGGAAAATCCGACATACCCAAAGAAACACCCGCCATCGTTAAATGTTTATAGGCCAAAGATTTTATGGTGTCTAATAACTCTACCGTGACCTCTGGTCCGCATTTGCGCAAAACTTGGCGTAAAATACCAGATAAATGTGATTTAGCTACTTGCTCATTTAAATAATCAACTTCAGGCGGCAAAACTTGATTAAAAATAATCCGACCAGCTGAAGTTTCAAATAGTTGGTTCTTAACAGACTTAGCTTTTCTCTGCCCATATTTAATAATCCGACCATCTTTATCTAATTCAACTCTAACCTTAATTTTTTCTTGCAACTTCAAATTATCAGTTTGCCAAGCCAACAACACTTCCGACCAATCACTAAAAACTTTAAGTTCTTTTTCGGCCTCTAATAATCTAGTTAAGTAATAACAGCCCCAAACAATATCTTTATCTGGTGCTACAATTGGATCACCGGTGGCTGGTTTAAGTAAATTTTTGGTGGCTAACATCAAATTAGCGGCTTCCCATTGGGCTTCCTCCGTTAAAGGTAGATGTACCGCCATCTGGTCACCATCAAAGTCAGCATTAAAAGCGGGACAAACTAAGGGATGTACCTGAATCGCTTTACCTTCAATCAAAATCGGCTTAAAAGCTTGAATACCCAAACGATGTAAAGTTGGCGCTCGATTTAATAACACGTGAGATTTAGCTACCACTTCTTCTAAAATATCCCAAACCTCAATCCGACCACTTTCAATAAAACGATTAGCCGAGCGGATATTATGAACTAATTCTCGTTTAATCAACTGCGAAATTACAAAGGGACGATAAAGCTCTAAAGCCATAATCTTTGGCAAACCACATTGATCTAATTTTAAAGAAGGACCGACAATAATAACCGAGCGACCAGAATAATCCACCCGCTTACCTAATAAATTTTGACGAAAACGTCCTTGCTTACCCTTTAACATATCCGCTAAAGATTTAAGCATCCGACGTTGCCCTGTAGAGGCTGTTACCGTTTTACCCTGCCGAGCATTATTATCAATTAAGGCATCAGCCGCTTCCTGCAGCATGCGCTTTTCATTACGAATAATTACTTCTGGCGCATTTAATTCCAATAACTGCTTTAAACGGTTATTGCGATTAATAACTCGACGATATAAGTCATTCAGATCTGAAGTCGCAAACCGACCGCCATCTAACGGTACCATTGGCCGTAAATCTGGAGGAATCACCGGCACCATAGTCATAATCATCCATTCTGGCCGCAATTTATTTTTTTCTAAATTTTTAAATAATTTTATCCGGCGAATAATTTTTTCTCTTTTTGCTCCCGTAGCAACCTTTAATTCGGTTTCTAATTCATTAATCGTTTTTTCAAAATCAACTTTTTCTAACAAATCACGAACCGCCTCGGCACCAATTCCTGCTTCAAAAATATGACCATACCGCAAAGACAATTCTTGATAAGAATGTTCCGAAATAATACGCAACGGTTTTAACTCTTTTAATTCTTGCTCAGCTAAATGAAAGGTCTCCATTAATTCCTTTAACTGCTCCTCTTTTTGCCGGGCCAAACCAACCACTTCATCGTCAGTAGCTTCTTCCGCCAAACCTTTTTTAACTTTTACTTGATTAATTTGACGGTTGGTTTCGCTTTCAATTTGTTGTTTACGATTTTTAAATTCTTGTTTTAATTGACTAATCGTTTCTTGCTTTAAGTCTTCATCAACTTTAGTAATAATAAAATCGGCAAAATAAATTACTTTTTCTAAGCCCTGCACCGACAAATCTAACACCAAACCAATCTTGGAAGGCACCCCACGTAAAAACCAAATATGCGAAACCGGGGTGGCCAAAGCAATATGCCCCATCCGTTCACGACGCACAATGGAACGAGTAACTTCCACTCCGCATTTGTCACAAATTATTCCTTTATAACGAATTTTTTTATACTTGCCACAATAGCATTCCCAATCTTTAGTCGGACCAAAAATACGTTCATCAAATAACCCATCTTTTTCCGGTTTTTGGGTACGGTAATTAATCGTCTCCGCGCGAGCAACTTCGCCATAAGACCACTTTAAAATGTCTTCGGGCGAAGCAATACTTAAGCGCATCGCTTCAAAGTCCGCAATTTTTACATTTTGTTCTGGTATCATAAAAATTTATAGCTAATTGGCAAATTAATTTATTTTATCCGGACGATCTTGGCTTTCTTCTATGACCTTTTCTCCTAATAATTCTACATTTAAACCTAGACCTTTTAATTCTCGCACTAAAACATTAAAGGATTCAGGAACATTTAATTTTTGAATCTTTTCTCCTTTAATAATCGCCTCATAAGCCTTAGAACGGCCGGGCACATCATCGGATTTAATGGTTAAAATTTCTTGCAAAGTATGAGCGGCACCGTAACCTTCCAAAGCCCAAACTTCCATTTCACCAAAACGCTGACCACCCATTTGTGCTTTACCGCCTAACGGTTGCTGGGTAATTAAAGAGTACGGACCAATTGAGCGTTGATGAATCTTATCTTCTACTAAGTGATTCAATTTCAGCATGTAAATATAACCCACGGTGATTGGCTGAGCAAAAGGTTGTCCGTTGCGACCATCATACAAAATCATTTTGCCTTCGGCTGAATAGCCAGCTTTAACTAATTCTTGATTGATCATTTCTTCCGGAATACCGTTCAAAGGTGGCGTGGCGGCACGATAACCCAAAGTTTTGGCCGCTAAACCTAAATGAGTTTCTAAAACCTGACCCAAATTCATACGTGAAATAATACCTAAAGGACTAAGCACAATATCAACTGGCGTGCCGTCAGCCATATAAGGCAAATCTTCGACTGGAACAATTTTAGAAATTACCCCTTTATTACCGTGACGTCCGGCCATCTTATCACCAACCTGAACTTTGCGTAAAGAAGCAACAGTCACTTGAATAGACTTAATTACTCCGGCCGATAATTTATCACTATTTTCTCGAGAAAAAACTTTAACATCAATTACCTTACCCCGTGATCCATGTTCTAAGTATAAGGAAGAGTCGCGGACATCGCGAGCTTTTTCTCCAAAAATTGCTCTTAATAATTTTTCTTCAGCTGATAATTCAGTTTCACCTTTAGGCGTAATTTTTCCGACCAAAATATCCCCAGAAGAAACCGTTGCCCCAACCCGAACCACACCTTCTTCGTCCAAATCTTTTAATTTTTCCTCCGAGACATTCGGAATATCAGAAGTAATTACTTCCAAGCCTAATTTAGTATCACGGACATCAATTGTATAGTTTTCAATATGAATCGAAGAATAACGATCGTCTTGCACTAAGCGTTCTGATAGAACAATCGCATCTTCATAGTTATAGCCTTCATAAGGCATAAAGGCCACTAAAATATTTTGACCTAAAGCCAAATAGCCATGGTCAGTAGCCGGACCATCAGCTACTACCTCGCCTTTTTTGATCGACTGTCCCTTAGCAACAATCGGACGTTGGTTAATGGCGGTTGAAGAATTTGACTTTAAAAATTTATTAAAAGAGTATTTATCAATTTTATTATCTTTAGTTAAAATTTCTACTTTGTCACCTTGCACGGTAATTACCTTACCATCATTTTTAGCTAATAGCACGTGACCCGAATCACAAGCCGCGCGATATTCTACCCCCGTGCCAATTAACGGTGCTTCGGGCTTAATAACCGAAACCGCCTGACGTTGCATATTTGAACCCATCAAAGCGCGAATTGCATCATCATGCTCCAAAAAAGGAATCAAGGCCGTGGCAATGGAAATAATTTGTTTTGAAGAAACATCCATGTAATCAATATTTTCCACGTAAGCGACAGTTGGCTTCATATTCATCCGAACTTCCGCTTTTTCTTCCATAAAATAGCCCTGCTCATCAATTGGCGTGGTGGCTGGAGTGGTGGTGGTCTTATCTTCAGCAAAAGCATCCAACCAATCTATTTGATTAGTCACCCGTGGCTTACCATTCTTATCTTTTTCTATTTTACGGAAAGGAGTTTCTAAAAAACCAAAATCGTTAACCCGCGCATAAGAAGCTAAATGACCAACCAAGCCAATGTTTGGACCTTCCGGAGTAGCAATTGGACAAATCCGACCGTAGTGAGAAGTATGTACATCACGCACTTCAAAACCGGCCCGTTCACGAGACAAACCACCAGGACCCATGGCGGATAAACGACGCTTATGTTCCAACTCGGCCAACGGATTGATCTGATCCATAAACTGAGATAACTGCGAAGACATGAAAAATTCTTTAATCGCCCCAATGACTGGCCGGGCATTAATTAATTTGCCTGGCGTAATAGCTGCCACATCCAAAGTAGACATCCGATCTTTAATAATCCGTTCCATCCGCGCTAAACCAACCCGAAACTTCATTTGGACTAATTCACCAACCGTTCGCACGCGACGATTACCTAAATGATCAATATCGTCGGGCAACTGTTGAGTATTATTTAATTTAATAATTTCTGAAATAATGGCCATTAAATCTTCGGGACGTAAAATCCGATTTTCTTTGGTATTAGGCACATCAAAACCAAAACGTTGATTTAATTTATAACGACCGACTCGACCAAAATCATAACGCGAAAAATTAAAAAACATGTTATGAATCAACTGTTTAGCGTTATCGGCAGTTGCTAGATCGCCCGGACGAATTCGTTTATAAATTTCAATCAAGCCTTCGGCTTCATTATGAGAAATATCTTTTTTAAAAGTGGATTCAATATAGCGATTAACTGGATGCGTATCTACTTCCGCAAATAATTTTTGAATATCCTCGTCACTGCTAAAACCAAACGCCCGTAATAAAGAAGTAACTGCCACTTTGCGCTTACGATCAATCTTAACCCACAGTACGTTGTTTTGATCCGTTTCAAATTCTAACCAAGAACCGCGATTAGGAATAATTTTAGCCCCATAATAATAACGTCCGGCTGCAAACTCTGCGTCAAAAAAAACACCAGCTGATCTAATCAACTGGGAAACTACGGCGCGTTCTACGCCGTTAACTACAAAAGTGCCGCGGTCGGTCATTAAGGGAAAATCTCCTAAATAAACTTCTTGCTCGCGCGATTCGCCAGTTCGTTTGTTGGTCAAGCGAGCCTTAATGCGCATCGGCGCTTCATAAGTTAAATTTTTAGCCCGAGAAGTACTCTCGTCAAATTTAGGCTCATCTAAATAAAAATCATCAAAATATAATTCTAAATCACGACCCGTAAAATCTCTAATCGGTGAAACTTCATCAAACAACTCTTTTAAACCTTCACGAAAAAACCATTCATAAGAATTTTTCTGCACTTCAATCAGGTTTGGCATGGGTATCGCATCGCCAGCTGACTTAAAGTTTTTAAATGCCAAAGTATGGGTTGGTTGTTTAGAAAAAGACATAAAAATGCCCCATCTCAGTCTTTGCCCGCGGAGGTTTAGGCCTTTAGCCGACAAATAGAAGATGAGTTATTATAATTAAATTTTTAAGAAATTGTCTCCCACGGCAATGAATTTAATAAAATATGTTTTGGCCTGCGGGCAATTCCCTTAATGGGAATTTGACTTTTAGTTACCTTACCCCCTACCTTTAAGATAGCTAGGAATAATAAAAAGTGTTTAAATTCTAACAAGAAATAAAAAAAATGTCAAATATTTGACTTGCTGGTTATTTAAAATCTGAATTATAGCTTTGTTTAGCCAAAATTTTACGATTTTGACAATAATTATCCCTATTATAACAAACAATCAACTTTCTGGGTAGTCAACAACTTATCCACAACTAGCCACTAGAGCAGATATTTACAAACAACTAACTATCCGCTAAGATAATATTCTAAAGATAATTATTGTTCTTTAATGGCGAAGCGTAAGCTCAACTGGTTGAGCCCTTTCTTGCAAAGAAAGAGGTTGTAGGTTCAAATCCTATACGCTTCACCAAATTTATTAAAGCTATTATTTCCGATGGAGCGTAAGCTGAAATCAGGATAAGCGCTTGCCTTTCAAGCAAGAGATAATAGGTTCAAATCCTATACGCTCCAACAAAGCGGGGGTAACTCAGTGGGTAGAGTATTTGGTTCTCTGTCTAAACAATTAGACGACCAAAAAGCCGAAGGTTCGACTCCTTTCTCCCGCTCCACTGTCAAAACCCAGGGTGATTAATAAAATCACCCTTTTTTATTCAAAAAACCCACCTTTCTACTTGACGCAATAGTAATTCTCTGCTAATATTATTAGTACTTTGTGGGAAGGTGTATGCCAAAGTTCCAGTATGGGGGTTTATTCAATTGGGTCTTACCAAAGACATTGAACAAAACAGACTTCATGCTGTCTGAGTAAACAGCTCACTTTGGTTGTCGAAACCAGCCTCGACCCCCTTTCCACCAGTTACTAAGCAGACGGTCAAAACCTTGACCGTCTTTTTTATGGTTTATCTACTCTTGACAATATTTTATTGTTAATTTATACTAAAAATACGTCCAAAGATATGGCTGAGGAAAAAGGAAAGCATGCACCCAGACCCTCACGCGCAAACCATATCTTTGGATGAATCAGACTCTGAATAAAAAAACGATCAACAATGATCGTTTTTCTTTTTAACTATTAGTCTATAATTTTACTAATTTACTAACCGGCCTATCTCCTCTCTTACTACTTCTCGATCATCCCAAGGAATTAACTTACCGTTCGCTACCGCCATCACTGGTTCACAACCTTTGCCAGTAATTAAAACAATATCGCCGGCTTGCGCTAAAGAAATTGCCTTAGCAATCCCTTGCCGCCGATCTAAGATTTTAAACAAATTTTGTTCTAAGATCTTGCCCGCTTTTACCGCTCCCGTGGCCACTTGATCAATAATCTGCTGCGGGTCTTCATCGTAAGGATCTTCATTAGTAACAATTACTACTTCAGCATTTTTTCCCGCTAATTCCCCTAAAACTGCCCGCCGCCAAATATCCCGACCGCCGCCAGTAGAACCTAAAACCGAAATTATCTTTTGGTGTGGCCAAATTTTGACTGTTTGATACAAATTTGTTAACGCCTGTGGTTCAAAAGCATAATCCACAATTACTCTAAAACTTTGGCCAACTTTTATTTCTTCCAAGCGTCCTGGTACACCTTGAAATTCTTTTAACGCTTTGGCCATTGGTTCCAAAGAAAGCCCCAAGGCTAAGCCAATATTCACCGCAGCGAAAGCATTAAGTAAATTAGGCTGGCCAGGCATCGGTAAACTGAATTCTACCTGTTGGATATAAAATTTATCACTAAATAATTCAGCCTTAATTTCTTTTACCCCGCTAATATTATGATTAGCCTTGGTAGTATAGCCAATTTTTTGCTCCACCGGCCAAGCTAAAAATTCCGTAGCATGTTGATCATCTAAATTAACCACAATTTGTCGTTTAATTTTTTGGCCGGCAATGATTTTTGGCGCCAATTGAGACAAACGGGCAAACAATTTTAATTTCGCCGCTTTATAATTATCAAACCCGCCGTGCGCTTCTAAATGTTCGGGATATAAATTAGTTAAAACTGCTAAATCGTAATGAACTCCCCAATGTCGCCATTGCTCAATCCCCTGCGAAGTGGTTTCCACGATGGCATATTGGCAACCCGCACTAACCATTTGCCGCAAAATCTTTTGTAATTGAAAACGACCCAGCATGGTCATCTTCTTCTTATTTAATTCATAATAGCCAGGATATTTAAAAGCAATAGTAGAAGTATATCCAACCTTATAGCCGGCTTGCGTCAAAACAAAATCCAACATAGCTACCGTAGTAGATTTGCCGGTTGTGCCAGTAATGCCAATGACTATTAATTTTTCCGATGGTCGGCCATAATAAAAATTAGCCGCGACCGCTAAAAATTTGTGGTAATAGCTTAATAAAAACTTAGGTAATAATTTTTTAACAAAAGCTTTCATTTTTGATATTGTTTTTTAAACTGCTGCAAAACGTTATCATAACCAAGTTCTACTGCAATTTCTTTAGCGCGTACATATTCTGGACTAAAAGAATTACCGGGGCGTTCCTTTTTATCACCAAATAATTCTGGCAACAACTCGTGCAACTTAGCCAAGGTGGCGTAAATAATAATATGATTCTTAGTGGTAATGGTCTCAGTCTGATATTTTTTTTCCCATTTCTTAATTACATGTGACACTTCTTGGTCACCGGTTCTAACCGCTAAAAAACGGTGGATTAATTCGTGTACTATGGTATTAAAAAAATATTGGTGGCCACCGCGTAAACTAACTGTTAAAGGATCAGAATAACTTAAACCACCACCAACCACATAAACCAAAATCTCAGCTTCGGCCCAAGACAAATCAAAAATTTGACTAATGGCTAATAAAACTTTCTTTTCCCTTAAACGCCAATATTTTTCAAAACCCCAAGTAAACTTTTTAATTTCTTTAATCTCTGGATATTTAAAATCTGGCATAGCCTTACGCCGTCGCAAATCATCATAAATCCAAGAATAACGAAAAACAATCTTTGGTAGCTTAGTTTTTTTCATACCACTACTATAGCTTATTTGCTTAACTTTTTCAATTTATTTGACACGACTGCAGCAACGTGATAATTTACTGACAACAATCTTAGGAGGTAAAATCATGTCAAACAAGCCAGGTTTATTTTTAGTCTTTACCGGTGGTGAAGGCTGCGGCAAGACCACCCAAGCCCAATTATTACACGAGTGGCTATTAAAAAATGGTCGAAATACTATCTTGACCAAAGAACCGGGCGGTGATCTTAATTACTGCCAAAAAATTCGCCAATTACTGTTAACCCCTTTCCCAGGAATCATCTTAACCGGACGCGCCGAACTCTTGCTTTATCTAGCTGACCGCGCCCAACACATCGATCAAACAATTATTCCTAATTTGGAAGCGGGAAAAATCGTCATTTGTGATCGCTATAACATGGATAGCTACGCCTATCAATGCATCGCTCGCAAAGCCTGTACTAAAGACGAATTTATTCAATTGAATAATTTTGTTACCCGCAGTTTAGTGCCACATTTCACTTTTTGGTTAGATCTTGACCCCAAAATTGCCTTTGCCCGCAAAAACCCTAATCTACCTTTAGATCGTTTAGAAAGTGAAGGCCTGGCTTTTCACCAACAAGTCAGAAAGGGTTTTGCTAATTTCCTCGCCAACCCTTCTTTATCAGCTGGACCGTATCTAAAAATAGATGCTGGTCAAACCAAAGAAGAAATTTTTAAAAAAGTTTTAGAAACAACCAAGCGACTCTTAACCTAAGAGTCGCTTTTTAAATTAAAAAAACCAAGACCCTAGTCTGGTTGATAATAAATCTCGTGTGCTCCCAAGAGCCTGCCTGCCGGCAGACAGAGACTCGTCACAAAGTAATACCTTTGGGAAACCTCTGTTACGAGATCCGCCCCGCAACAATATTTAATTTGGTGTCCCCGGTGCGATTTGAACGCACGGTCTTTCAGCTCCGGAGGCTGACGCTTCCCGCCTGCCGTTGCCTTTGCCCTCAAGAGGACTCGAACCTCTGTTGCCAGATCCGGAATCTGGTGTCCTATCCACTGAACGATGAGGGCACAGGTAATGGCAGGCGGATAACTAATTAAACGACGAGCACAAGCTTTTTATTAATTTCTATTACTCAACCTTTTTAATGCTTCCTTAATTTTACTAGACGCCCCGCTAATGGCCGAGGTTTTTTCCAAAGCTTTTCTAGCATCAAACAGATTATAACCTAAAGCTAGTAAACCGTCCAAAGCCTGAGCAAAGTCGTCATCAAAGCCTTCGCCCCGACCAAGTTCTTCTACCCCTAGCTTATCTTTAAGACCATCCACCACTTTTTGAGCAGTCTTGGCGCCTAGACCAGAAATTTTATGCAATAGATCCGGCTGATTTTGCACCACTGCTTTTTTAATTTGTTCCCGCGTAGCCGCCGACATAACACTTAAAGCCGAGCGTGGACCAATCCCGGAAACGGTTAACAACAATTTAAAAAATTCCAAATCTTCCAAACTACTTAAACCAAATAGTTCTTGATTATCTTCCCGCACACTGTGATAAGTATAAATTTCTACTTCTTCGCCCAATTTACGTTTAACCAACAACTGAGGCGGACACATTATTTCGTAACCCACCCCATTAACTTCCAAAATAATAAAACTATCCTTTTTGGTAGAAGGTTTAAGCACTAAAATTTTTCCCTTGAGGTAGGCAATCATAGATATAAATTTTAAATTCAAAAAAATAAAAACTAAGGTCTAAAGTCAAAAAACAAAAATAAAATCAAAAACCAAAGATCAAATAATACTCACCAAAAAACGGCCGGCATAGTTGGAATAGGGATGATTCGGAGCATACTGATCCAAATCGACCTGTGCACTACCACAGCGGAAATAGGTGCCCGGCACGCTGCCAGATTCTTTAAAAAAACTATTAAGCAAAAAACAGCCCATATAACCATACTTACTTTCCCCGCTTCCAATCACTTTATTAGTTTGGGCTAAATGGTTTAGGGCATAAACTAACCAGGATTCTGGGGTTAAACCTTGTTCACCTTCATATTGAAGGTCGATTTGGAGTTGTTTAAGATAACTATTTGGTGATCGACTGGCTTCTGGTTGCTCGCGATTAGCTATGATTTTACCTTGACCTTGATCTGGAAGGTTGGGTAGGTCTTCAAGCAATAGAACCTGCCAAGCTTGAGTGGACAAAAGTTCCTGTTTGGTTTTACCTTGATGAGCAGTTTTAGAGAATTTTTGGGGGAAATATACTAAGTCCCCTGTGGCTTCGGCTTGGACATAATGTTTAGCCTGATCATCATCAATAAACTTTTTACCAATCTCTTTATTAAGCCCCAATGGTTTATTTTGGGTGTCTAGCAGCTCACCTCGCTGATGATGTTCCATAAGAGCCTTGTCATAAGCCTCTATTAGGGAACTTATTGGTAAGCCAAAGGGAACCATAATTAGTTTAATAAAGCCCTGATTAATTTTAGTTTTAAAAAATTCTGGTTTTTCTAGCATCATTTCTTCAATCTGTTCTAGGGTGGGTATCGGGTATTCTTTGTTATTAATTGCTTTAATACCTAATTCGCCAGTAGAGAGGGTTTTCAGGAGGCCAGCCTTAATAAGAACATCTTTCTGGAATTCATATTGAACTTTAAGGTTTTCTTGGGTTAGTTCGGGGGTTTCTAGCCAGAGTTCATTTTGGAGGTCTTGGAGAGTTTGGTTTAGTTTGGCTTTAAAGTCTCTGATGGAAATAAGGTCATTAGACTTTTTAGAGCCTAACTTTTTAATTTTAATAAATTCCAAATCAAACTGTTGTTTAAGCGTTTTAAGGGATTCTAGTTTGGTAGTAAGTTCTGGGCAAAGTTGGGGCATAAATTTATCTAAGATATAACCTAGATTCCGGATCAAGTCCGGAATGACAAAAAAATCAAGAAATGCTCACCGAGAAACGGCCGGCACGGAAGGAAATGGGAAGGCCCGAAGCATTCCGATCCAAGTAGATCTGCGCACGACCACGGTCGGAAAAAGCACTCGGCACGCTGCCAGTTTTTTTAAAATAACCACCAACCAAAAAACAACCCCTATAATCATACTTACTTTCCCCGCCCTCAATCATTTGGTTGGTTTGTTCTAAATGACCTAAGCCGTAAACTAGCCAGGATTCTGGAGTTAAACCTTGTTCACCTTTATATTGATCCGTTTGAAGTTGTTTAAGATAGCCATTGGGTGATTGGTTGGCTCCTAGTTGCTTACGACCATTAACGGTTTTACCTTGACCTTTATCTCGAAGATCAGGCAAGTCTTCAAGTAGTAGGACTTGCCAAGCTTGGGTTGGTAAAAGTTCTTGTTTGGTTTTACCTTGATGAGTAGTTTTAGAGAATTCTTTGGGAAAATAGACTAATTCTCCTGTAGCTTCAGCCTCTACCAATTCAGCATTATCAAAAATAAACTTTTCACCAATCCCTTTATTAAGCCCCAAAGGTTTATTTTGGGTGTCTAATAGTTCACCTTGCTGATGATGTTCCATTAGAGCCTTGTCATAAGCTTCTATTAGAGAACTTATTGGTGAACCAAAGGGAACAAGGACTAGCTTAACAAAACCTTGATTGATTTTGGTTTTAAAGAATTCTGGTTCTTCTAGCATCATTTTTTCAATCTGTTCTAGGGTGGGTATAGGGTATTCTTGCTTATCAATTGCTTCAATGCCTAATTCACCAGTGGCGAGGGTTTTAAGGAGGTTGTTTTTACGGAGAAGGTCTACTTGGGCTTCATATTGGGCTTTAAGGTTTTCTTGGGTTAGTTCGGGGGTTTCTAGCCAGAGTTCGTTTTGGAGATCTTGGAGGGTTTGGTTTAGTTTGGCTTTAAAGTCTCTGATGGAAATAAGGTCATTAGACTTTTTAGGGTCTAGATTTTTGACTTTGGTTAATTCCAAATCAAACTGTTGCTTGAGTTGTTTAAGAATTTCTAGTTTGGTAGTAAGTTCGGGGCAAAGTTGGGGCATAAATATTACTTAAACTTTTTCCAACTTAATTTTAACACTTAACTCGTTAACCTTTAATTCTACTCCCTCATTGGCTTGTTCAATTATTTCATTAGCTAAAACATTTTTAGCCAGTTGCTCTCTAAATTCTTTATTGCCTAATAATTCTAATAATCCCTGATCAGCCGTCTGCCACTGAAGGGTTACTTGATCCTGAATAGTTAATTTCAGTTCTTTACGTAAAGTATTAATTTGCCTAACCAGTTCGCGCAACAAGCCTTGCTGTTTTAATTCCGGGGTTAAATTAGTATCAATGGCGTAATCAGCACCCTTAATAATTTCTAAGACATTTAACTCTTGGGCTAAAATTTCTTTAATCTCTGGCTGATAATTATTAGGTGAAGTAAATGAAGTTAACGGCTGACGCACTTTAAGATTAGCCTCGGCGCGCAAAGCTAGGCCTTTTTCCACATCGGTTCTGGCCTGTGCCATTTCAGTTATTAATTTTTCATCAATTAATTCTAACTTCACTTCTGGCCAAGTTTCTAGGTGGACTGATTCTAGCTGACCGCCAACGGCTTGATAAATTTCTTCCGCTAAAAATGGTAAACCTGGGGCTAATAATTTACTGAGCTGTAATAATACCTCACGTAAAGTTGCCTGAGCAGAAATCTTGCCTTCGCCCTTAAATCGTTCGCGCGAACGACGAATATACCAAGTTGACAAATCATTAATAAACTCCCCAATTTCTCGATGGCTATCAGTTAATTGATATAATTCAAACTTTTCCGTCACGGATTTAATTAATACTTGTAAACGTGACAAAATCCATTGATCCAACACCGCTAAATCTACCGGTAAAGTTTGCGGCGTGTTGTTCGCAAATAATTTATAAAATGAAACAACATTTTTAGCAATCAAAATAACTTTTTTAACTACTAGATCTACATCTTTCTCATCAAAATTTTTAGAATCAGCACATTGGTTAACGGTGTATAAATAATAACGCAAAGCATCTACGCCATATTTATCAGCAATAAACCACGGCTCTATAGTATTACCTTTGGATTTAGACATTTTTTTACCTTGTTTGTCTAAAATAATTCCCACCGCTAAAACATTTTTATAAGGTGGGTCAAAACCTAAAATGGTGGCCACCGTTAACAAGGTATAAAACCAACCGCGCGTCTGATCAATGCCTTCGGCAATATAATCTGCCGGATAGAATTTTTTAAATTGCTCCGCGCTACCACTTTTGGCCGGATAACCCCATTGCGCAAAAGGCATGCAACCCGAGTCCATCCAAACATCGCACACTTCTGGCACTCTTTTCATCTCACCACTACATTCACATTTAAAGGTAGCCTCATCAATAAACGGTCGATGTAAATCGTCTAAGGGCTGTAACAATTCTTGAGCGCTACCAATTACTTTATATTTTTTACAAGAAACACATTCCCAAATTGGCAATGGCGTGCCCCAATAACGTTCACGAGAAATTGCCCAATCTTTGGCCTCTTTTAACCACTCACCAAACCGACCGGCTTTTAAATAATCGGGGTGCCAATTAATTTGTTCATTATTTTTGTTTAACTCCGAGCGTAAAGCGGAGACGCGAATAAACCAAGAGGTGCGAGCGTAATATAATAATGGAGTATTGCAACGCCAACAAAAAGGATAATCGTGAGCATGTGGCTCAACTTTAAACAAAATATTTTTGGCTTTTAATTCTTCAATAATTTCTGGATCAGCCTCTTTAACAAATTTGCCCTGACCAGGTACCTTGGCTTGCAATTTTCCTTCACCATCAACCGTAATTCTTTCTGGTACTACTAAATTATTGGCAGCAAATAGACTAAAATCATCTTCACCAAAATGTGGCGCAATATGCACAATGCCCGTGCCATCAGTGGTACTAACAAAATCACCGGCATAAACTTTAAAATATTGGCCATTATTTTCATATTCATTAAACAAAGGCTGATATTCGGTGCCAATTAAATCAGAACCTCTAAAAGTTCCTAAAATTTCTGGAATTGAAGTAACCTCATAACCTTCAGGAGTTTCCGTAAAAAGAAAATTAAATGGCCGAGCCCTTAATAAAGCAGGGTCTTTTTCTAATTCTTTATATATTTCTTTTGCTAATATAACTTGATCATAAATAGCCTTACCATTTTTATCCCACTCGCCAGTAAACCTTTTTACCTTTATATATTCGATATCCTTCCCTACCGCCAACGCCAAATTACCCGGCAAGGTCCAAGGCGTAGTAGTCCAAACCAATAAACTGGCCCCAATTAATTCTTTGTCTTGTGCCGCTGTAATTTTAAATTTTAAATAAACCGAATTTTCTTTAATGTTTTGATAACCTTGCGCAACTTCATGCGAAGACAGCGTTGTGCCACACCGAGCACAATAAGGTACTACCTTAAAACCTTTATACAACAAATCCTTTTCCGCCGCCTGCTTAATAAACCACCAAACCGATTCAATAAATTCATTTTGATAAGTAACATAAGGGTCGGCCAAATCAAGCCAAAAACCAATTCGTTTGGTCATTTCTTCCCATTCATTTTTGTAAGACCAAACACTCTCTTTACACTTAGCATTAAACTGTTTGATACTGGCAATAACTTGCCCTGGCACCAAATTTTCAATTTGCGGTTTACCCGAAATACCTAATTCTTTTTCCACCTGTAATTCTACCGGCAAACCATGTGTGTCCCAACCAGCCTTACGCTCAACTTTAAAACCCTGCATGGTTTTATAGCGCAAAACCACATCCTTATAAGCTCGCGCTTCAATGTGATGGATGCCGGGTTTACCATTAGCCGTCGGTGGGCCTTCAAAAAAAACAAAACTACCTTGCGGCGCCTCTTTGGCCAAGGTTTTAGCAAAAATATTTTTACTTTGCCACTGCTCTAAAATGGCTTCTTCCTGCAAAGCAATAATTGATTTTTTCTCAGTCATAAAATATGTAAATATCCTTTATACTTTAACATTTATTAACCGCTCTGTAAAGATTGCATAAAAAACAAAAAGACCCGGTTTGCCGGGGCCTTTTTACCAAACAAGTGTTTATTCCTCACTAATAGCCTGCACCGGACAAGATTCAATGGATTCCTTAATCTTATCAGCTTCAGCAATGTAATCCGCGGCTAATACCTTAGCCTTACCGTCTTCGGCAATTTTAAACACCGCCGGACAAACGGCTTCGCAGGTGCCACAACCAATACACAAATCTTCGTTAACTTTGGGAGACATGAAGTTTATATTAAAAAATTATATTTATATTTTACTACACTAAAACCCATAAAGCAATAGACCTATTTTAAAAGGGTTGACAAAAAGCCCAACTTAAGCTAAGCTGGATTAAATTTAAAAGGAGAAAATAAGATGAGTAAAGATCTATTCAACAGAACCAACCACTTACTGGCAGCTAGCTTAAAAGCTTACATTTTAGAAGAACTAACTGCCAAACAAATTCAAGACGCAGAAAGACATTTAGCAGAGTGTCACGACTGCCGTCTCAAAAAAGAAGAAACAAAATTAAAACTAATTAAAAAAATCGCCAACAAGTAACTTGTTGGCTTTTTTATTGATTTAATTTACCTGATAGCACTCCAGCAGAGCCACCCCGGGTCCCCGCTACGCGGGGCAAGCAAGTTCAAGATGACGAATAATCTACATCTCCTTCAAAGTCTCAATCCCCAACAAGGCCAAACCATTTTCCATTACCTGCCTAATATTTTGCAATAGATATAAACGCGAATTTTTTATTTCAATTTCCGCCTGCAATACTGGTTGACTTTCATAAAATGAAGCAAAATTTCTAGCCAATTCAAATAAATACTGCGCTAATAAAGCTGGATTATGCGTTTGTTGCGCTTTAGCCACGACGGGCGAAAACTGCGCCAGCTGACTAATAATCTTTTTCTCAATTTCTGAATTTAATTTATCCGCGACAAAATGTTTGATGGTTTTTACTTTGCCTTTACTAAAAATGCTGTTAATTCGCGCTAAAGTATAAAGTAAATAAGGCCCCGTAAAGCCTTCAAAGCGAATAGCTTGCTCCAGTACAAAATCAATTTTATTTTGCGCCGAAGTTTTTAACATTTCAAATTTTAAAGTTGCCAAAGCTAACGTTTGTGCCGTTTGCGCAATCTTTTTAGCTGACCACTCAGTATGGCGCTTAGTGGTTTCCGCCACCGCTAATTTAACCGCCTCCTCATATACTGACCAAAAGGTCATCGTTACCCCTTCGCGAGAAGCTAATACCTTACCACCCAAAGTAACAAATTCATAAGGCACATGAATTAATTTGCCTTTAAAGCCTTGTAGTTCTAAAATTTTAAACAATTGCTTAAAATAAAAACTCTGGCGTGAATCCGTCACATAAATACTGGCAGCTAACTTTGCTTTTTTAAATTTTTCTTGTGCTAAGGCCAGGTCGGAAGTAGCATAAAGCCCAGTACCGTCGGTTCGCAAAATTAATAAAACATCCAAGCCGTATGATTTTAAATCCACAATCACCGCCCCTTGAGATCTAACTGCAATTTTTTGCTTAAGTAATTGTTCCACTATCGCTTTGCCTTTGGTGCGTAAATCTTTTTCAAAATAATAGACGCTAAACTTAGCTCCCAATAAACTATAAATTTTTTTAAACTCGGCCAAACTAAATTCTTTGGTTTTTTTCCACAATTCAAACAGTTCTTGCTCTGTTTTGGTTTTGGCTTTTTGTGGCGGTAAAATATTTTCTAATTGCTGTTTTACTTCCGACACCGCTCCTTCAAACTCCGGCTTTTCTTTAATTAACTGGCTGGCCCTAGCATAAGCCTGACCTAAAGTTCCTGGTTCTAACCTTATTAGCTTTTCATTTCTAATTTTTGATTTGGTTAAATACCACAAAACTTTTGCAACATGAGAACCCACATCATTGATATAATTAGCGCTAATCACCTTTAAGCCTTGCGCTTGATATAAATTAATTAAAGCGGCACCCAAAACTGTATTGCGTAAATGACCAATATGAAAATCTTTATGAGTATTGGGTCCGGAATATTCCAACATTACCGTCTTTGATTTGGCTAATTTTTGCTGACCATATTTTTTACCCTGCATGGCAATTTGCCCTAGCACTTCTTGGGCGACGGCTGTTTGATCTAGAAAAAAATTAAGGTAAGGGCCAACCGCCTGACAACGCTTGATAGTTGAACCACTTTTTATTTTAAGATTAACTTTGGCCGCCAAATCTTTAGCCAACTTAGCCGGATCTATCTTTTGCTCTTTAGCTAAACCAAATACTGACCAACCAAAATCCCCCCAAGCCGGATTTGGTGGCACAATTAAGCTACTAGTTTCTACCTTAAAGCTAGTCGCTACTTTAATTAGCTTGGCTACTTCCTGTCTAAAATTAATCATACTGCTATTAATTTAGCATAAAAACAAACTTTTGGCCAAAATAATCCCTGCTGTTATTATAAGGAATAAAAGGAAGAAATAATTTTTGCTCTACCTAATAACTGAGATTGCCACGCTATGCTCGCAATAACAATAAAAAAGCGGCTCTTGGCCGCTTTCTCTAATTACTAATTTCTATTCCAAACAACAATCAATTGCCTTTTTAACTAAATCACCCAATTTTCCCATAAAACCAGATTTTTTTTCGTCGTGTTTATTTAGGGAGTTTTCATCAATCTTTTTAACTTCTCCTACATCAATTAATTTTAAATTCAAACCCCAAAATAAGGAATAAAGTTCGTATGATTTTTTAAACAAATCTTGGGCCTCTTCTGGTTTGCCTTGGCCTTGCGCTTTTGTACCTACTTCCATTAAACGATAAGAAGCGGCTAATAAATGTTTAGAAATACACCAAACCTCACCTTCGTATTCTTTAATAATCTTTTTCAACAGTTCTTTGCGCATTTCTCGTACCTGATTTAACAAATCAAAATATTCCGGTTTGCCGGTTTTGTTACCCGTAAAGAAAAAATGTTCTTCAATAGACACTAAATTCATAATGGCGATGGATAGATCCTCATCCGAAGATAAATCTAATTTGTGCGTTTTACTATCGTTAACTTTTTGCACAAAAGCCTGAATTTTATCATTGGTTATTTCCATATAATTAACTGCAATTATTATTTATAAAAAACTAACGAGTAATTAAATAAAAAATTAAACTAAAAATCAACAAACCACAAATCGGTAAAATTACTTTTTGCAATTTAAAATGAGCCTTGTTTTCCGGATGTTGCTTCCGCATAAATTGATCCAGCCATTCTGTGGCCGCAAAAGACAAACTGCCTACCAAAATACCCAATATTAATTTATCAATTCCCCAAATTTTATTTAAAGGATGACCAATTATTTCATAATAAAATAACGGACCAACTACTAAGCTATACCAAGTTAATAAAATCAAAACATCACGGCCAACAAATCTCCAGCCCTTCTTATTAAACCAAATAATAGTCCAAAGCACCGTTGCTAAAATTAAAGCACCAATCCACAAACCAGAAACCGTATCGTCAATTCCTAAATAACGCGATAAGCCTAAACCAGCCACTACCGCCACCGTACAAATTGGACAAACCGCTAAAGCCGGGCTTGCTACCAACAAAACCGGAAGCACCAACAAATATTTAGCACTTTTATTGAGCATTGGTTTTGGCTTTAAAATAATTAATAATTGGTTCGGCCCCAATTAAACACTTGGGAGAATTTTTTTCATCCCACAATAATGGCACGCCCATCCCGCCGCCCTGGGTATCGCAATCTGCGGCATGCGTTAACATTTCTTGAGCATTGGCTTGATTATTAAAAACTTCTTTCCGTTCAAACTTAAATTTATCGGCAATCTTATTCTGATTAATAAATTCCTCAACTGTAATACAATGTGGACAACCTGATCCCCAATATAAAATCGGACCCTCGCTAACCACCTTAACTTCAACTTGCGGTCGAGATAACCAATAAGAAACGCCTAGTGCTACCACCAATAAAACTACGACCGTAATGATTAATTGATTTTTTTTCATAAGCTATTTTTTATTACTAAGCTTTATATAGAATAGAACAAATTACAAAATTTATCAAGGCACTTAACGCCGTAAACGCAAAGAATTACTAACCACAAACACCGAACTAAAAGCCATGGCACCGGCCGCCAACATTGGACTTAACATTATTCCCCCTAAAGGATAAAGGACTCCAGCGGCCACCGGTAAACCTAAAATATTATAAATAAAAGCCCAAAATAAATTACCCTTGATTATTTTCATGGTCTTGCGCGAAAGTATTATTGCTTCCACCACTTTATTAAGGTCGCCGTGCAAAATTGTAACACTAGCCGCCGCCATAGCAATATCTGTCCCCGTGCTCATCGCCAGGCCCACCGTGGCTTCGGTTAAAGCTGGGGCATCATTAATACCGTCGCCCACCATGGCCACCGTCTGATATTTACTTTTTAATTCTCTCACTATCCGTAATTTATCCTCAGGTTTTACTTTTGCTCGCCACTCTTTAATCCCCACTTGCTCGGCAATAGTTTGCGCCGTGGCTTCGTTATCGCCAGTCAACATAATCGGTATAATATTCAAACGCAATAAACTTGCCACCGCCGCGCGCGCTTCTGATTTAAGCGTATCAGCTAAAGCTAAACAACCTAAATATTGCCGGCGACTAATCTCAGCTAGTAATAAAACGGTTTGTCCCTGAGCTTCTAACTGTTTAATTGTACTTTGTTCCACTTCCGTTAAACTAATATTATTCTCGGTTAATAACGCTTGATTACCTAAAATATACTCTTGATTTTTAATTTTCGCTTTAACACCATAGCCCACCACGGCCAAAAAATCGGCCGCGGCTAACAAATTAATTTTTTGGTCTTTGGCCTTAGTGACCACTGCCATAGCCAAAGGATGTTCCGAATATTGTTCTAGACTGGCGGCAATTTTTAAAACTTCATCATTACTATAATTAACCACTTGTAATTCACCTTTGGTTAGGGTGCCAGTTTTATCAAAAACAACCACTGCTACTTTTTGTAAATTTTCCAAACTAGTAGCATCTTTAAATAAAATACCCTGCTTGGCCCCTCGACCAGTACCCACCATAATCGCCGTCGGTGTAGCCAGACCCATGGCGCAAGGACAAGCAATAATTAATACGGTTACCGCAGCCATTAAAGCATAAGTTAAAACCGGCGCAGGACCCAAAACTAACCAAGTTACAAAAGAAACCATTGCTATTATTATAACCATCGGCACAAAAATTCCTGAAATTTTATCAGCCAAACGTTGAATTGGTGCTTTTGAACCTTGCGCTTCTTGTACCAATTTAATTATCTGCGCCAAAACCGTGCCCGAACCCACCTGCGTCGCTCTAAAAATAAGCATTCCCATTATATTAAGCGTCGCCCCAGTCACCATGTCACCCACCTTTTTATCAATCGGCAAACTCTCACCCGTAATCATTGCTTCATCAACAGCCGATAATCCTTCAACAATCAAACCATCAACGGGAATTTTTTCTCCCGGTTTAACTAAAATTAAATCACCGACAATTACCTGCTCAATCGGTAAATCAATTATCTGACCCTGACGTTTAACGTGTGCAATTTTAACTTGTAAGCCCATCAATTCCTTTACTGCCTCATTGGTTTTTCCCTTGGCCCGGTTTTCTAAATACTTACCTAATAAAATTAAGGCAATGATTACCGCCGTGGTATCAAAATAAACCTCTGGCATTTTACCCGCAATCACAAAAATTTGGGGCCACAGCGTAGCAATTAAAGAATATAAATAAGCCACTCCCGTACCCATCGCTACCAAAGTATCCATATTAGCCTGGAGGTGACGAGCGGATTTAACGGCACTAATAAAAAATTGCCCACCGGCCCAAAACAAAATTGGCGTAGTTAATACTAACAAAACCGAATTCAAAACAGTTAATGACATTTCAGGCCAACCCGGAATTAACCTGCCCATACTCAAGACTACGATGGGTATGGCTAAAATAATACTAAAAATTAATTTACGTTTTAATACTTGTAACTCTTCAGCTCGCAACATCGCTACATGATCATGCCCCACAGGCATGTTCATTTCTGGACGTTCGGTTAATGCGTTTTCTAAAACTTTATAGCCGACACCATTAACCGCCTTAATTAAATCATCATACTTAACCTCTGGTCCGGCTTCAACCTGCGCCTTTTCCGAAGCATAATTGACATTACTTGCTACTACGCCTGACACTCGCTTTAAGGCTTTTTCAATTAGCACCGCACAAGAAGCACAATGCATCCCACTAATATCTAAAGTAATTTTTTTATTCATAAATATTAATGATTAGTTTTCTACTTCATAGCCGGCGCGTTTGACCGCGGCCACTAAATCACTATTTTTTACCTCATCCTCAAATTCCACTACGCTTTGGCTTTTGGCATAACTGGTTTTAGCGCTAATTACTCCAGGCAGAGCTTGTAATTCATCATCAATTAACAAAGCACAGCCTGTACAATGCATGGTTTTTATTTTCAAAATTATTTTTTTCATATTGGTTACAAAAGGGCAAGAGAATTAAGGAGGATATTCTGCTGAGAAGTAATCACTTCGGGAGTAACAGTAACAACCTAAATTAATCTGGATTCCTGCTTTCGCAGGAATGACAAAGAAAAAAACTAATCCACCACTCTAATTATGCCTTGATACATCCCCATACTACAAGAAAAAGAAAAATCTCCCACCTTATCCGGAGTAAACTCTACCACCTGCTCATCATTCGGCAATAAAATCGCTCGTTTACTAAAGGCTGAAAACACCACTGACCGAGCGCAAGAATAAGTTTCTTTAGTTTTTAAAATTAACTGAACCGGCACGCCCTTTTTAACCACAACCTGCCCAGGATTATAGCCAGAATTATCAATGTTTATAGTCACCACTTGTTTACCACCTTGTATTTCAGTGTTGTTAGATATTATTGCTTTACCAAAAACCTGAGTCACACTCTGCCAGGTAACCGGACTACCAATTAAAATTAAACCGCTATTAACCGTCATTAAGCCTAAGACGATTAAAATCGCCCCCGCTAATTTAAAAAAGGGTTTTTGTTTTTTCTCACCTAAACGAGTAATCAGCCAACCTAAAATTACAAACATCGGAATAGTACCTAAAATAAACCAAAGCATAATTGCTGCACCGCGTACCGCGCTACCACTACCTAGCGCTAACACTTCCATAGCTTGCGTGGTGGCACAGGGCAAAAAAATTGTTAAGGCTCCAAGTAAACCCGGCGTAAACCACGCACCCTGTTGTGAATAATTTTTTAAATAGCGATACAAAAAACGAGGTGGCGGTATCACTACATAACGAAAAATCGGATGAACTGATAACAAATTTAAGGCCACGGCCAGCATGTAAACCCCAATTAAAATCTGCAAACTTGCCCGCACCGTCCCATTGAGTTGCAACACTGAACCCAAACTACCTAATAAAAAACCAACTACCGTATAAGCAATTAACTTAGCTAAAACAAAAGCCGTAGTTGCCACTAACTTACGCCGTGGTCCCGCTAAATTATTAACCTGCTTGTTTACTTGTTCCTGAGCCGAGATACTACTAATTAATAATCCCCCCTGAATTGCTAAACAAGTTAAACCACCCGTGGTTAAGCCGGTCATAAAAATTAACCAATAACTCCAACTATTAGAGCTAGGAAAAATTAAGGCCGGAAACTTGCCCACTAAAATAAACCAGCCACCGATTAACGACAAAGCAATCAAAACCAATAAACCAATTATTATCTTTTTTACCGACATACCATTATTTACTAGCTAATTTACTAACCGTTAAAATTTCTTTAATCATCTGCTGTTTACGCGCTTCATTTTTGGAAGCCATAGCATTTTTAAAACAAGAATTAAGATGCCCTTCCATTAGCATTTGATGAGCGGATTTTAATAGACCAATTACGGCTAAATTTTGTTGCATCAAATCCACACAGTAAGCGCCGGACTCCTGCATTTTTAAAATTTTAACCAACAAGCTGTTAGCTTTTTTAAAATTAACCGCAATTTTTTCTTTAGACATAATTTTTAATTTTGCCTTTTAAATTTTAAATTATTATACCCCGACCCCAGGTATAGGTATATTGTATCCCCTTTTAAACTGACTGTCAAATATTAAAAAATCAGCCGGCTGATTAATACTCTGGCGGATAAAATTCATAATTTTTCAAATAACGCCGAGCTGTTCCCTTGACAAAAAATGCAATACTTGCTATAGATTAATATATCAAAAGGAGGTAAAAAAATGAAAAAAATAACAGCCATAAAAAAAATAATAGCTGTGTTGGCATTTTTCTACGAAACAAGTATAATTATTTTTATACTGTCCTCATTGTGGTACCTGGTACTGAAATATTTTATGACCATTTGCCAGGGAGCCCAAATAACACTAATAATGTCCCTCTCTATTATGTCTTTAGTCTTAATATCGGGGACATATCTATTTGGGGTTTTACCCGAACATTTTAAAGCAATCAAAAAACCCACGGAATAAAACCGTGGGTTATTTTATTAACAAATAGATACTCCGCTAAAATGGAGTATCTATTGCTTATAACTTATTGCTTATTACTTACTCGGTGGAATAGTAAACACAAACCGACTACCTTTATTCAAACCCGCACTTTCGGCCCAAATTTTGCCTTGCATTTTATCCATCATCATTTTGGCGACATACAACCCCAGCCCCACACCTTCGGTATGAATTTGAAATGCCCCCTGACCGCGAGTAAATTTTTGAAATAAATGTGGCAAATCTTTAGGATCCACACCCGAACCAGTATCAATCACCTCAAACAAAACTTGCCCCTGTTCTAATCTAGCAAACACCTTAACCTGACCACTAGGCGTATATTTAATGGCATTATCAATTAAATTACTAACCACATCGTGTAAGCGATTGCGATCCGCCATAATTGGCGGCAATTTTTTTTCTACTGACAATTGATAATCCAATTTTTTAGCCGCTGCTTTTTGCGATAATTCTTCAAATACTTCTTTAGCTAAATCTGCTAAATCCATTTTTTCTAAATTAAACTCTAGCCGACCGCTTTCAATCCGGGAAATATTTAACAAATTTTCCACCAAATCAATTAGACGATCGTTAGAAATATACATTTTACCCACCACCTCCATAATTTTTTTCGGCACCTTACCAAAACTCCCCTCTTTAATCATAGAACCGTAACCTTTGATCACCGTTAACGGAGTACGTAACTGATGCGAAGCAATGGAAATAAAATCCGACTTAGCTTCATCCAACTTTTTTAACTCGGCATTAGCCGCCCGTAACTCTGCCGTGGCTTTTTCTACTTCCTTTTGTAGCTTAACCGCGAACCCTCGTTGCTCTTCATATAATTCCGTATTCGTAATTGCAATCGCTGCCTGACCGGCAATAATACCTAAGGTGTTTAAGTCTTCTTGCGAATATGGATCGCCGGATTTTTTGGGCCCAAAAACAATAACACCAATTAAATTCTCATGAGTAAATAAAGGCACAATTAGACTAACGTTCAATTCATCCAGCTCATACAAAAAAGTTGCGTCTTTAGGTTGATAATCACCGCTTTCATACCGAGCCTTTAATTCCGGAATAATATAAATTTCCCGGCTATTTTTAAAATATAACGGCAACATTTTTTCCTTACCCGCAATAAATTTATCAAACTCTTTAGGCCAACCATCTTTTTTAGCTATCGCTAGTTGTTTCTTTTTATCTAACAATAAAACTGCTAAATTACTAGTTCTAAGATTATCCTTTACTACCTGAACCAGGGAAGTTAATAGCTGATCTAAATTTAAAATAGAACTACAGATTTCATTAACTTTAGCCAATAATACCGCTGGTTCATATGCCCCAACGAATAAAAACCGATCCGTAACTTTTTGTAACCAATTTTTTAATGGCTGAAAAACTAGTACTACTAACACGGCGGTAATTAAACCAGTTACTACTACTGAGTTAGTGCCTACAAATACTTCCAAAAATCCTGTTAAATAAATGGCTAATAAGGTGTAAGCACTGGCGATTACTACCACCAAAACACCAAACACTGTAGAACGTTTAATAATAGTTTTTATTTCCATTAAACGATAACGAGTAATAGCATAAGCAATAAAAGCTACATAAAAAACAATAAAGTAGTTACCAATGGGATAAAATTTAATTAGTTGTGGAAAAAAGTCAGTCAAACCACCGGAAAAACCAACTACTCCGGCTAATAAAACATACCTAAGTTGTTGCCTCTTATAACCGGAAACTTTATAATAAAATTTTATAATTAAAAAAATTGAATAAAAAATGAATACCAAAAAAGCCAGGGGAAATAAAAAATAAAGCGGACCAGGTTCTATCCAATAACTAAACCCGAAAATTGGCTTCATGCCAATTTTAAATAAGCCAGTAAAACTCAATAAAAATAAAACAATGCTAAAACCATAACAAGCAATAATAATCTTTCTTTTTTCCTTGTTTAGGCTTAATAAAGCTAAAATAAAATGTAGGTAAAGCGGGGCAATAAAAATTGCTCCGAAGTCTAAAACATATTGCCAAAGCATAGCATTTTCCGGAGTTTGACTGGCAACCACGCCCCATAAGCCAATACTCCAAAAAGAAATAACCATGGAAAGCCAAAACCAAATACGATTAGTTCTAGCCTTATTTTTTGCATAAACAAAGACGCCCATTAAAAAACTTATAAGCGAAGTCAAAATGCAAGAAATTGTAAAGCTGTTCATAATTTAAAATAATGTATCGGCCAATTATTCTTTTTCGCTATAACCAGAATTTTCTTATCCGGGTTAACTACGTGGGGCTCGGAAACAAACCTTAATAATTCTAAATCTGAATAATGATCTGCGTAAGCAATTAGCCTCTCTGGATTATACCGATTAATTATATTTTTTAGCGCTTCAACTTTTTGTTGGCCATAAACAACTGATCCTAAAATCTTACCTGTATACTTCTTATTCTTAGTCTCCAGTTCAACTGCCACGACATCAGTAATGTTAAACCATTTGCCAATAATCTCAATCAAAGGCTTTAAAGAAGCAGAAAGCAAAACAACCCTTCTCCCTTCCTTCTGATAGCTATTAATAATTTCTATGGCTTGTGGAAAAATTTTCTCTTTTATTTCCCTGTTAAAAAAATCCTCTAATAGTTGCTTAGTCTCTTCGTTATCCCAACCAGAAACTAATTTAAAAGTTTTTTCTCTAATCTTTATTGTATCTCTAATTAAACCTAACCGATACAGCAAAAACCAAAAATACAACTTAAGCAAAAACCAAAAACTAATCCTACCACATTTAAAAAGATATTTAATTAAATATTCTTGGGTTTGGCCAGAAACCAAGGTATTATCTACATCAAAAAAAACAAGTTCGGACATATTTGTCTAGTATATTATACCACTTTTAAACTAAGACTAAAAAACTAATATTTTAACAATTTTTTTATTTCCCCCATAACTATTTCATCGGTGATCTTACGCAACACTTCCGGACTAGCTACCACTGAATAATACTGGCTTAAATTAATCGGCTGACCAATCTTGATAATAATAGCTTTTTTAAAATTCGGCTGATTCTTTTGCCGTGGCCAAACCGTAAAAGCGCCATTAATGCCCACCGGCACTACCGAACATTGCGCCGCTAAAGCAATCCTTGCCACGCCAGTAAAAGTTGAGCCAATTTCCCCCGTGGCCGACCTAGTGCCTTCAGGAAAAATTCCCAAAATCTTGCCCTGTTTTAAAATTTCCACCGCCGTATTAACAACCGCGCTTTTGTCGCCACCACCATAACGTTCAACCTTAATTTGCCCAGTCAATTTTACTAGCGGATACCACCACCATTTTTTAAAAAAAACTTCACCGGCCAAAAAATAAACCCGCCGGGGCAACAAGGCCGCTAAAATGAAAAAATCCAAATAACTAGTGTGATTAGCTGCCACTACAACTGGGCCAGTGGCTGGAAAATTTTCCAGGCCTTTGATTTCTTTAACCCAAAGCTCTTTAACTACTGGCGCTAAAAAAAGTTTTAGTAAAAAGTAAAACATAAATCTTGCCTTTACTATACCATTTTTTGGCCAAATAAAAAACCCCGCTGGACGAGGTTGTTAAAATCAAATCTTACTCAAAATACATTTGCTCAATTTCTTTTTTATAATGCGTAGCAATCACCGACCGACGCAATTTTAAAGTTGGGGTTAATTCTTCCCGTTCCTGAGTAAACTCATTAACCACTAAAACGAATTTAATAATTTTTTCATATTCCGCCAAATACTGGGTGGCCGTATTAATGTTTTGACGATAAAGTTGCAACACTGACGGCTGATTCAAAATCTCATCTTGTGGCACTTCAATTTTATTTTCTTGCAGGTAACGTTTTAAATTAATCCAATCTGGCACAATCAACGCGGCTAGATGCTTGCGGTTATTCCCAATCACCATGGTTTGAGAAATATATTTGGTTTCGTTTAATTTTTCCTCCAAAATTTCCGGCCAAAAATTTTTACCACCGGCGGTAACAATCATTTCTTTTTTACGACCAATAATTGTTAAATAGCCCTGATTACTTAAGTGGCCTAAATCACCCGTATGCAAATATCCTTGTTCATCAAGCGCTTCCCTGGTCGCCTCGTCGTCTTCCCAATAACCCTTCATGACGTTAGGTCCTCGCACTAAAATTTCTTTGTCATTAGCAATTTTTATTTCTACCCCCGGCAAAGCCTTGCCGACGGTGCCCCGCTCCTGCTGAGCCGGATAATTAGTGGCGACAACCGGTGAAGCTTCTGTTAAGCCATAACCCTGGTAAACCGCTAAGCCGATTTTATTAAAAAATTTAGCCTGGCGCAAACTCAAGGCCGAACCTCCGGCAATCGCAAACCGAAAATTAGTCCCTAAAGCCTTTCTAATCTTTTTTAAAATCAACAGTTCAGCCAACCATTGTGTCACACTGCCGCTAGGTTGCTTTAAAGCCCAATAAAATAATTTTAAAGTAAATTTACCCCGTTGGCGCATCTTTTGCCAAATACTATCCTGCATCTTTTCAAAAACTCGTGGCACCGAAACTAAAATAGTCGGATTAACCTCCCGTAAATTTTTTGAAAACTCCTTAAAACTTTCAGCATAAGCAATGGTCGCTCCAGCAAAAAGTAATGGTGTATAATAACCAGCCGTTCGCTCAAATACATGAGATAACGGTAACAAAGATAACAAAGTATCTTCCTTGGTGACCGGCACTACCTGCGCACAAGCCTGTGCGTCACTCAAAAAATTTTTGTGAGTTAAAGCTACACCCTTAGGTTCCCCAGTGGTGCCAGAAGTATAAATAATACTACAAATATCTTTCGCTTCAATTTTTGGCCAAACAGTTTCGGTTGAAGTTAAACATAAAAAATCTGCCCAGGCCGTAGCCAACTTAGCGGGCAGATTGTTTAGGTAATCAGCATTTAAATAAATAATTTTTCTAACTTGCGGAATCTCCGAAATGATTAAACCAATCTTATTTAACTGTTCTTGAGTGGAGACTACTAAAATCTGTGCGTTTGAATTTTTTATGACTCCGGCGATCAATTTGGGGCTAAAGGTGGTGTGAATTGGCACCGTGATACCGCCCGCCAACATTATACCCAAATCTAGCATTACCCATTCCGGACAATTTGGCGCTAACACCGCCACCCTTTCAGTGGGGCTCAGGCCTAATTTTAGCAAAGCCTGGGCTACGGTTTTAATCTGCTTAGCTAATTCATTAAACGTTAATTCCAAATAAGCACCACTCTGTTTGTATTTCAAAGCGGTTTTATCGGGAAACTTTTTTGCAGTAACAAAAAATTGTTCGGGCAAAGTTGCCATAAAAAAATTCTTGCTTAAACTATATCACTTTTTAGCCAAATAAAAAAGTAACTTACTGTATTGTAAAAAATTATTTTAAAAAAACTTCCAAACCTCAACCAATTATAATTAATAATCTCAACTAAAACTGGCCTGGATTTTTTATGGCTAAAAACTCTTTAGGGTCGTTAATTGGCAAAAAATCCTGATTTCTGGTAAAGACTTCCAAACATTCACGATAACCCATCTCTACCCAAGCCCCCAATTTATGTGGTTTAGTCGTCCAACGTTCGTAACGACTAATATTTTTTGGCGCAATCACCAAAATTTTACCTCGCTTGGTTAAATCTTCAACCAGCTCTTGATTTAATTTAAAATTTGCCACCCGTTTAAGATAGGCTTGATACATTTTAGGCCAAAAATATTTGGTCAAGGGCATTAAATAATCATATTCTTGGCCATATTCTTTTTTGGTCCGAATAAAAATAATTTTATCACAACCCTCGGCCACCGCCTTATCCAAAGTTAAGGGTGAAACAAAGCCGCCGTCCTGATAATACTGACCCCCACTTTTGTATTTAGGCGGATGTACATGAAAATTAGCCGTAGCACAAATCATTTTATAAAAAATATCACCCGGCGTATGATTGTTTAAATATTCCACTTCACCAGTCTCGTGATTAGTCACGGCAAAAAATACTTCTGTGGCTGAATCTTTAAATACTTGCTTGGCAAAAGGAACTTGTTTAGTAAAAACCTCAAACACTAATTTATTAATATTATAAATTCGGCCGTGTTTTAAAAAAACCCTCCAACCAATAAAATCTTTGCTGGTTACTATGTTGCGCCAAATATGCACCATTTCGGCATATTGACCAGTCACAAAATAAGCCGCCGAAAAAGTAGAAATAGAAACCGCACTGATTACTTCAAACTTTTTCAAACCTAAATCTGCTAAGGCCCGTAAAGCCCCGGCCACATAAGCCCCACGCATAAAACCACCTTCTAGTACTAAACCGACTTTCATATTTTTGAAACGTTTTTCATTAACTTAAGAATAGCTTCAAAATCATCATTAGCCGAGACTTTATTCTTTTTAACTTGCCCGCATTTACGGCAGCGATGAATTAATTGTTGCTCGCCATGCTCTAAAATTAGCTCCTGTGGCATCATTAAGCCACCGCAAGTAGCCAACCGGTCACCCGGATTAATATCAACGTGTTTAGACCATAAACATCGCGAGCAATGATTAGTATAACCATTACCCTTAATAACCGCCTGACAATGTTCACAATTAAAATCTTCTACCGTTTTTTGAAATTTTTGACTCATAGTTGTTACTTTATACCATAATTTAGCCAAAAATTCAAATATTTTCTGACTAAATTTAGTTATCCCCAAATTAGCCCTTGACTACTTTTAGTCCTTGTGTTACTATAGTAATACAGTAATACAAGTTTATGACCACTCAAAATAATCAACGACTTAGCGACGATTTAGTCAAAATCCTTTTGGCTCTTAAAAAACCTGGCGACCTCAAGGCTTTTTTTCGTGATCTTTGCACTTTAGATGAACTTAAAGAAATAAATGAACGTTGGCAAATTGTTCTGTTGTTGACTAAGCAAAAAACTTACCGCGAGATTGCCAAAAAACTCCAAGTTAGTACTACCACCGTAGCCCGCGTGGCTTATTGGTTAAATAATGGCCAAGGTGGCTATCAAACTGCCTTAAAAAAATTAAATTTACACTTACCCCATACCAAGCCTTTCAGCCAAGGATAATTTAAGTTGTTTAAAATTTTAATCCTCGCTGAAAGGCGAGATTTTTTTATTTACTCTTATTAACTCTAACTTATAATCATATGGAAAAAATTATTATTGCCTTATTTAACACCATTAAACAAAGACAAAAAGATTTACCGGCTAATTCTTATACCGCTTCGCTGTTTAAACGCGGCCGGGCCAGAATTTGCCAAAAGGTCGGCGAAGAAGGGGTGGAAGTGGCTTTAGCGGGAATGAAAAATGAACCAACTGAAATAATCTCTGAAGCGGCTGATTTAATCTATAACCTATTAGTCTTGCTGGCTGATTGTCAATTAACCCCCAATCAAGTTACCACTGAACTAAAAAAACGCTTTAAGTAAAATTTATGACCAACAATACTTTACGCTTAGCTGTGCCTAATAAAGGCCGACTTAAAGAGCCAACTCTAGCGCTCTTAAAAAAGATTGACTTAGAATTTAATTGCTCCGAACGGCAACTTTGCTGCCCTGCCCAAAACTTTGCTTTAGAGTTGTTATTTATCTCAGCCAGTTGCATTCCACAATATGTCCAAACCGGTTTAGCGGATTTAGGAATTACTGGCTACGATTTAGTTCAAGAAAAAGCCGCCCAAGTAACTATCTTAAAAAAACTGGGCTATGGCAAAACCAATTTAACCTTGGCCGTTGGCGCCGAATCTAAAATTAAACGGTTAAGTGACCTTAATGGCAAAAGAATTGCCACCTCTTTTGGTCGCCTAACTAAAGAATTTTTGGCTCAACAAAAAATTTCTGCTCAAGTGATTGAAATTGAAGGCGCCGTAGAAATTACTCCCCGCCTAGGTTTAGCCGAGGCTATTGCTGATTTGGTTTCCTCCGGTGAAACCTTAAAACTAAATGGTTTAAAAATTATGCAAACCATTTTAGAATCCGAAACGGTTTTGCTTAGCAACCAAGCCCTAAATCCCGCCAAACTTGCCTTGGTTAAATCCTTACTACTCCGCTTTGATAGCGTGCTAAACGCCAAAGAAAAAAAATACCTAACCTTAAACGCAGCCGAAGAATTGCTACCCAAAATTAAAAAAGTTATCCCCGGTCTAACTGCTCCCACAGTTTTACGCTTAGCCCAACCTGGCATGTTAGCTGTTCAATCGGTAATTGACAGTCAAGCTAGTTGGCCAATCATTGAACAACTAAAAGCACTTGGCGCGCAAGATATTGTCCTGTGGCCAATTGAAAAAATAATTTACTAAATACAAACTCTTATGCTCAAAATTAACTTTACTAAAATGTGTGGTTTAGTTCCGGTGATAATTCAAGAAATTAACACCAAACAAGTACTGATGCTGGGCTTTATGAATCAAGCGGCTTGGCAAAAAACCCGTATCACCAAAAAGGTTTGTTTTTATTCGCGCACTCGTAAAAAACTCTGGACCAAAGGCGAAACTTCTGGCAATTATTTACTGGTAAAAAAGATTTACTTAGATTGCGATAACGACACTCTGTTGATTTTAGTTAAACTAGCCGGCCAAAGTGTTTGTCACACCGGCCAAGTTTCTTGCTTTTACCAAAAATTTAATTAAAACTCTATGACTATTATTCCAGCCATTGATATCTTAAACGGCCAGGCGGTTCGTTTATACCAAGGAAATTATCAGCAAAAAACCGTGGTGAATCGTGACCCCCTAGCCCAAGCCTTGATTTGGCAAAAACTAGGCGCCACGCTAATTCACTTAGTAGATCTGGATGGTGCCAAAAATGGTCGACCGACTAACTTTACTCTGATCAAAAAAATTATTGCCACGCTTAATATTCCCATACAAGTTGGCGGTGGCATTAGAACTAAAAAAGATATTGAAGCTTATCTGGCCGCCGGTGCGCAAAATGTTATCTTAGGCAGTGCTGCCATTAAAAATCCTCAACTACTTAGACTGGTTAGCCAAAAATATGGCCAAATCATTGTGGTGGCGATTGATGCCCATAATAATTTAGTAATGACCGGGGGTTGGTTAGAATCAAGTCAGCTAAAAATTTTTGACCTAGTAAAAAAAGTAACCGAACTGGGAATAAAAAAAATAATCTTTACTGACATTACGCGCGATGGCACTTTAACCCAACCCAACTATCAACTGCTGACTAAACTAATTAAGCAAACTAATTTATCAATAGTCGCTTCTGGTGGCATTGCTAGCTTAGCGCAAATTAAACGTTTGACTCGTTTAGGAATTAAAGAAGCAATTGTCGGCCAAGCCCTGTATTCCGGTAGAATTGATTTTAGGCAGGCTCAACAAAGTTTTTAAGTGGCTAAATTGCCAAGTAGGGGGAGTAATTCCCCCTGCTTGACGTAATAATCACCCCGTGTTATACTCTCCTTACTAAATAACTCCCACTTTTAATCGGGAGACTTGTCCCTTCGGGGCCGGGTTAAAGCCAAAACCCCCTGACAAGTATCAGGGTTTTATTATTTTATGATGTTATTCAAAAAGAAAAAAAGTGTTCCTGCTGAAGATACTACTCTCAGCGCCGATGCTAATGATTCTGAATTCAAAAAATTATTAGCCGATAACCAATTTTTAAAATTTCCTAAAGTTGGTGATTTAGTTAAAGGAAAAATTATTGCCTTAGGCCATAATGAAGTTTATGTGGACTTAGACGGGATTGCTACCGGCGTAGTTCGCGGTCATGAATTTTTTGACCAATCCAGCCAAACTACCAGCTTAGCCATCGGCCAAGAAGTGGAAGCCACAGTTATGGAGTTGGAAAATGAAAACGGTGAAATTGAACTTTCTTTCCGCTTTGCCGGTCAACAAAAAGCTTGGGACAATTTAAGCCAACTACAAGCCAGCGGCGAAGTAACCGAAGTGGAAATTTTAGACGCCAACAAAGGCGGCTTAATGATTAAACTCTTCGGTGTTTCTGGTTTTTTACCAGTTTCTCAATTATCACCCGAAAAATATCCTCGCGTGCCTGGTGGTGATAAGGGTCGTATTTTAGAAGTCTTAAAAAGTTACGTGGGCAAAAAGTTTCCAGTCAAAGTTTTGGATGCTCAAGAACGCGATAATAAATTAATTGTTTCTGAAAAAGCTGCTTGGGAAGAACAACAACGTCATGTCTTGGCCAAATACAAAATTGGCGATACCGTGGAAGGCAAAATTACCGCCACGACCGATTTTGGCGCCTTTGTAGAATTTGGCGAAAAATTAGAGGGCTTAATTCATATTTCCGAAATTGCTTGGCAACGCATTGATAACCCCGCCGACTTTTTACAAATCGGCCAAAAAATTTCCGCTCAAATTATCGGTATTGAAGGCTCTAAGCTTTTCTTATCCATTAAAAAACTCCAAAAAGATCCGTGGTCTGACGTAGAAACTAAATATCAAGTCGGCCAAACCGTTTCGGGCAAAGTCTTAAAAGTTAATCCTTTTGGTTTGTTTGTAGAACTTGATCCAGACATTCATGGCTTAGCTCACGTTTCAGAATTAGCCAGTCAAGGCTTAACTCCAGCCGACATTGCCAAGCCCGGCGATACTTTAGAATTTAAAATTATTTCCATTGAACCGCAAAACCATCGTTTAGGTTTAAGCTTAAGCAATGACAAGGTCCAAACCCCTAAAGCTAAAACCGAAAAGAAATCTGAAACCAAAAAAGAAAAGGCGGAAATTGAAAAAACCGAAACAGCCGTTACCGACGAAGCAACCGCTGAAACCGCTGAAGCCAAAAAACATCGCGGTCGACCGAAAAAAGAAAAAAAGGAAGAGGCAGTAAAATCCGAGGAACCAAAGACTGAAGAACCAATCAAAGAATAGTTCTCTTTAAAAAACACCTCCATTTCTGGGGGTGTTTTTTATTGATAAACTCTATTTACCCAAACGCGTAAAAAATAATGGCGGCTCTTCTGATTTACCCGACGTTGGTCTACTGCTTGTCGGTTTAATAATTTCTTCTACCTCAGAATAACCATTTGGTTTTCTATTACCGAAATCCATTTTATTAAATACGATATCTCGGGCTTCGTCCTCACTACTCGCGTCCACTATCACATCTTCCCATAAATTACCACCTTCAATTTCCGTGCCATCTTTGCCACGAACTTCCATTTCTATACCAACTTTAAATTGCTTTTTTGGCTGGCTATCTGGCGAACCAGCGTCTTTGTTTTCAACTCCCATAAATTTATTTAGTTAATAATATAACTGTATTATACCATACTTCGCACCACAGTCAAGATAGATAGCTGCGGGTGTTTTTATAGACTAGTACTCTATTTTAATCCCAAAAGGAACCAATAAAGCCAAAACCTCCGGGGTAGCAAAGCGTGCTTGTTTTAATTTATTACCCGTTGGATCAATAAAATAATTTTTGGCGCCGACAAAATTAGCCTTTTCTAAATTAGTATTTTGAAAGCGACTACCACGCAAATCGGCCTTAGCAAAATCCGCTCCCGACAAATTAGTCTTGATAAAATCTGTTTCTTTAATTTCACAACCCGTAAATTTGCTATGCCTAATATCTAACAAACTAAAATTACACAAGGTAATAATACAATTTTTAAACGCCCACCGTAACAATAAAGTATTAATTTTATTAAAAATAACACCCACCAATTTGCAATTTTCAAAAGCCACCTCCTGAAAACTGCAGCCATCAACTTTAATATTAGCTAAATTGCAATCCACCAGGGTGCAATTGATAAAAGCTGAGTCAGAAAATTGACTGTTACTAAAATCACATTTTTTAAAAACACAACCAACAAATTCCTTGTGGCGCAAGTCTTGATTAAGGCAAGCCAGATTTTGCCAGGTTTGGTTTTCAAAAGTTGAAGCAGATAGTTCCATAACGAAATAAAAATTTAATTTTCCTTAAGTCAGTTTTTATATTTTATAACTCGGTTTCTAAAATTAAATCATAATCCACAAAACCACTTTTCCGATAAAAATTTATCCCTTTAACATTTTGCACCGAGGCAATCACGCGTAACCTTTTAACCCCTTTAGTTTTGCACCAATCAACAAAAGCCTGGTAAAGCTTGGTTCCGATGCCCTGACTTCTAAACTCCTCCAACACTAAGGTGTTTTCTAGCTCCGCTAATTTTGGTAAGACCCGACAAGGAAGATGATTATTCAGACCGCCGGCTAAATAGCCAACCAATTTATCATCTACATAGGCTAAGAAGATACAGCCATCATCTTTGGTCAAGCGATGTTTAAAATACTTTTCGCCGGCTGAACTAAAAGTCCATTGGCGATCAAGAGTCTGATCAAATTCTTGATACTCTTTTTTAAATAGTAATAGATTTAATTCTTGCACCGCTTTTAAATCTTGGATTCTCGCTTTTTTAATAACACCTTCCATATAAATAATTTACTAACTAAAGACATTTAATCTTATCATACTATACTTACAACAAAATGCAACCAGGGCGAACAAAATTAATTATAGCCAGATCTTGACTGATTTGCTATAATAAGATAGCATTAAACAGCTAAATAATTTAATTCTATCTATGAAATCTTTACCTATGAAATCGCTATATAAGAACTTTTTCTGGTTTTTGGCCTCTTTTTTAGTTCTCGCCTTTATTTTTAGTTTATATAATTATCCAACCACTGAGGTCAAAAAAATCGACCTCGGCGCATTGATTGGCCAAATTAACAACGAAGAAGTGGCCTCCATTACAGTACAAAACGCCAAACTAGAAGTAATTTTAAAGAATGGCACCAAAGAACAGGCCTACAAAGAAGTCAGTGACTCTTTGAGTAACTTACTCAAAAACTATTCGGTTGATCCCCAAAAAATGCAAAAAATCACCGTAGAAATTAAACAAGAAAGTAGCTTTAGTTATTGGTTGACGGCAATTTTACCTTTTGCCTTGCCCATTTTACTAATCGGCCTATTTATTTGGTATACCACTAAGCAAATTCAAGGCTCCAACAGTCGCGCCATGATGTTTGGTCAATCTTCAGCCCGAGAATTCAATCCTAATCAAAAAGAAAAAATTACTTTTAAAGATGTCGCCGGGGTTCGCGAAGCTAAAGAAGAATTAAAAGAAGTGGTAGAATTTTTACGCAATCCTAAAAAATTCTTACAACTCGGCGCCAAAATACCCAAAGGCGTGTTATTGGTCGGCGCCCCGGGCACCGGTAAAACTTTACTGGCCCGCGCCATTGCCGGTGAAGCTAATGTCCCCTTCTTTTCTATCTCCGGTTCGGAGTTCGTAGAAATGTTTGTAGGTGTCGGCGCTTCTCGCGTCCGCGATTTATTTAAACGCGCCAAAAAATCCGCGCCTTGTATTATTTTTGTGGATGAATTAGACGCCGTCGGACGGCAACGTGGCGCCGGCTTGGGCGGTTCTCACGACGAACGAGAACAAACCTTAAACCAAATTTTGGTCGAAATGGATGGTTTTGATACTAACACCAATATTATTGTGGTTGCCGCCACTAACCGGCCTGATATCTTAGACGCCGCCTTGTTACGTCCCGGTCGCTTTGACCGCCAAGTAATTTTAGACGAACCTGATATTCGAGATCGTGAAGATATTTTACGCATTCATGTGCGGAACAAACCTTTAGCCAAAGAAATTAATTTACGAAATGTCGCCGAACGCACCCCGGGGTTTTCGGGAGCCGATTTAGCCAATCTTACCAATGAAGCGGCCATTTTAGCGGCTCGTCAAAATAAAAAAGAAATTAGCCAACAAAATTTATTAGAAAGCATTGAAAAAGTAATGCTCGGCCCTGAACGCAAAAGTCATCTACTAAACGAACACGAAAAGAAGATTACCGCTTACCACGAAGCCGGACACGCCTTGGTGGCTCACGAATTACCCCACGCCGACCCGGTACACAAAGTTTCTATTATTTCCCGTGGTCGCGCCGCTGGCTATACTATTAAGTTGCCAATTGAAGATAAACATTTACATAGCCGGGCAGAATTTATTGATGATCTAGCTATTCTATTAGCCGGACAAATAACCGAAAAAGAAATCTTTGGCGATTATACCACTGGCGCCCAAAATGATTTAAAAGAAGCAACAAAACTGGCTAAACGTTTAATTACTGATTTTGGTATGTCTGAAAATTTAAGCCCACGCACTTATGGTACTAAAGAGGATATGATTTTTCTGGGCCGAGAAATTACCGAGCAACGAGATTATTCCGAAAAAACCGCTGAAGCGATTGATAAGGAAGTTAGCGGCTTGATTGATGCTGCCGCCAAAACCGCCAAAGAAATTATCACTAAATTACGACCACAACTGGACAAAATCGTTGAGGTTTTAATTGCTAAAGAAACTATTGAAGCCGAAGAATTTGCTGCACTATTCCCCCCAATCCCCCCCAAAAAATAAACGCAAGAAAAGTCCAGGAAATAACTCCTGGACTTTTTTATTTTACAATTCTTGACACACTTTTTAACGGTTTTGTGCTATAATATAATCAATAATAAAATTTTAAAAAATAAAACTATGGAAACTTTGTACCGCCATATTATTAAAGAAGCTTGGCAAGTGGTAATTAAACGCCCTTATTTATGGTTTTTTGGTTTATTTGCGGCTTTTTTTGCTGGCGCCAATGAATACAGTATTATTGTTAATAGCACCCAAATTTATCAAACTGGCGTACCGGGAGTATTGGCTTCGGTCTTGCAAACCCTCAGACAAACTGGTTTAAGTAATGCTCCTTTGTTAAAAAATTTAATGAAAATCTGGGTTAAAGACCCGGTAGCCCTACTTTCCTTTTTTGCCTTTTTGATACTATTACTTGCCGCCATAGTTTTTGTAGTCTGGCTAATTGTAGTTTCGCAGATTGCCCTTATTTCCGCCGTGCAAAAAATCTCACAAAATAAAAACAGCGAATTCAACAATCAATTACGTTTGGGTAAAAGTAAGTTTTGGCCGGCTTTGGGTTATAATATTTTACTAAAAGCAACCATCTTCTTGTTAGTACTAGTCGTGGTTTCTTTGGGCTTAAAATTATTAACTTACGGTGGCACTGGCTTAGGTCTATTTTTGATCAGTTATGTTTTATTAATCATTGCCATGATGATTCTGGCCTTCATCATTAAATTCGCTTTATGCTATCTCGGCCTAAAAGATCAAAATTTTTTAGATTCGATTATTTCCGCAATCAAACTATTTAAAAATCATTGGTTGATCTGTTTAGAAATGGCTTTATTAGTATTTTTAATTTCTTTCGTGGTTGGTCTAATTTTGGCCGTAATCGTCGCCGCCCTAATTTTGCCTTTTCTGCTATTGACCTACCTAACCTTGCTGTTAAAATTTGTCTTAGGATTTTTCTTAACCATTACCTTGGCCTTTATCTTAATTTTTGGGGTTATTGCCTGGGTAGTCGCTGTGCTTTCGGCTTGGCAATGGTCGGCCTGGACCTTGTTATTTATTAAACTGGACGCCGAAGGTGCTACTAGTAAAATTGTCAGACTATCTAAACAGTTGCCAAATTTTTTCCACGCCAATTAAACTTAATTTAACTTTTACTCTCGCCCCGCGGTAGCGGGGCTTTTTGATTAAAACTAACTTTAATTTTATGCTATAATATATCTAGCTTATTATGAATTTATTAAACAACAAAACTTTTAACGCCAGCCCTTTGGCTACTTTGGGTGCTCAACAAAATGAGGCGGTTGATCAACTGAACCGCAAGATGCAAGAAATAAACTTGAAGCAAAAGGAGCAAGAAACCGAAAACCAGGCCCAAAGCCTAGGGCTATCTTATATTAACTTAAAAGGCTTTGGTATTTCTCCCAGTACCATTGTTTTATTAACGCGCGAAGAAATAGAAAAATATCGCGCGGTGATTTTTTTACACACTATTAAAGAAACCCACCTGGGGGTGGTAGAATCAAATCCACAAATCGAAGAACTAATTAATCGCCTCAATGAACAACTACACACCAAAATAATTTTATACTTAATTTCGGAAAACAGTTTAATTACTGCTTTAAAAATTTACGACGCGCTCCCCCTGATTAAAAAAGTGGTCCGAGGTGTCCAAATAACTGAAGGTGACCTAAAAAAGTTTAGCCAAGAATTTTCGGCTTTTAAAGAATTATCCGCAGAAATTAATCGCGTGGCCGGTACTTCTTTAAGCGAAGTGGTCACCTTGATTATTTCTGGCGGTTTACGCTCTCGCGCTTCTGATGTCCATATTGAAGCGGAAGAAAATAGCGTTAAAATTCGCTACCGCATTGATGGGGTCCTAACGGACATCTCTTCTTTGCCTAAAGATACCTGGGTTAAAATAATTTCTCGCCTCAAACTTTTGGCTGGTTTAAAAATCAACGTTAATGATCGACCACAAGACGGCCGTTTTTCTATCTTTTTAACTGGCGAAAAAATTGACGTGCGCGTTTCTTGTTTGCCAACCCAATTCGGCGAAAGCGTAGTTATTCGCTTATTAATGTCTACCGCTCAAGGGGTTTCTTTTGAAAATTTAGGCCTAGAAGGCCGAGCTTATGAAGCTTTACTAAAAGAAATAAAAAAACCGACCGGCGTAGTTATTAGCACCGGCCCCACTGGCGCCGGTAAAACCACTACCTTATATGCAATTTTAAATAAATTAAACCAACCAGACATAAAAATTATCACTATCGAAGATCCAATTGAATATCAATTAAGTGACGTTTCACAAAGCCAAGTTGATACTGATTCCGGCTATACTTTTGCTAAAGGCTTACGCTATATCGTTAGACAAGATCCGGATATTATTATGGTAGGTGAAGTGCGAGACGTAGAAACCGGAGAAATTGCCGTTCAAGCCGCTTTAACCGGACACGCCGTCTTTACTACTTTACATACCAACGATGCGGCTGGAGCAGTACCTCGCTTATTGTCCTTAGGAGTTAAGCCTTATTTATTAGCCCCAGCACTTAACGCCATTATCGGTCAACGTCTGGTAAGAAAAATTTGTCAAAATTGCAAACAAGAAATTTCTTTAGATGCTGAGACTACCGCCAAAGTTACCAAAATCTTAGACACTATCCATCCTGAAAACAAACCAAATTTAGATCTGACTAAAATCAAATTTTACGCCGGTCAAGGTTGTGACGCTTGCCAGCATTTAGGTTATTTAGGCCGTTTAGGCATTTTTGAAGTTTTGATAGTTGATGATGAAATTGAACGCGCTATTTTGGCCGCCGAAACCTCCAGTTTAATCTTAAAAGAATTAGCTACTGCCAAGGGCATGTTAACCATGTTACAAGATGGCTTATTAAAAGCCGCCAAAGGTTTAACTACAGTTGATGAAGTATTTAGAGTAGTGTCAGAATAACCTGAAAGCTGCCAACTTAAATTAAACAACTTACCAAAAAATCGTTTAGACTTAAACGATTTTTTTATTTTTCAACAATTATTTGCCTTTGTTTTTCTGTACTCCCTAATTTAAATCTTAACCAAATTACTTTAGCGGGCAAAATATCTTTAACCCTTTCAGCCCACTCAATTACCGTGATACAATCCGGCTTGCCTAAAAAATCACACAAACCAATCTCTAGCAACTGTCCACCCTCGTTTAACCGATAAGCATCTAAATGCGCCAGCTTAACCGCCCGGTTTTTAAGCTGGCCGGAATAAACCTTCATTAAAACAAAGGTTGGACTCGTGACCATTTTTTCTACTGCTAAACCCAAAGCCAAGCCTTTAGCAAAAACCGTTTTACCAGAACCCAGCTCCCCTGCTAAAGCTAAAACCTCACCCCCGCGTAAAGTCTGAGCAAACTTTTTACCGAAAGCTAAAGTTTGTTTATCATTTAAAGAAATTATTTTCATAAGCTAGGAATTTCCCAATTAGCCTCCACCACTAAATTTTGCCAGGTGGTTTTTAATTTATTTATTGAAGTTTTTTGATATTCTTCATAACCAGCTATAGCAATCATCGCCGCATTATCCGTGCATAAAGAAAATTCCGGCACTAAATACTGCGCTGTTAATTTTTGTGCGACTGCCTCGCCTAATTGCTGACGTAAACTTTTATTAGCCGCCACTCCACCCGCCAAAATTACCGCTTTGGCCCGATATTTAAGTGCAGCCTTAATAGTTTTACCAACCAAAACATCAACCGCGGCTTGTTGAAAACTAGCACAAAGATCCGCTATTAACTGATTTTTTGACTGACCGTTGACCAATTGACTGCTAAGCGGCTCTTTATTAACCAAATATAACACCGAGGTTTTTAAACCTGAAAAACTAAAATCTAAATTATTATCCTGTAACATTGGCCGCGGAAAATTAAATGCGGAGCGGTTGCCGTTAAGCGCTTGCTCTGAAACAATTGGCCCTCCCGGATAGCCTAGGCCTAAAATTTTGGCCACCTTATCAAACGCCTCACCCGCCGCATCGTCGCGCGTTTGACCAACTTTTTTAAAATTCTGTCGGCTCTTCACCAAAATTAATTCCGTGTGACCACCCGAAACAATCAAGGCAATAGCCGGAAATTTTACCGGCTGCAAAAAATTAGCAGAAATATGCGCCTTAATATGATTAACCCCAATTAAAGGTTTTTGCCAAGCGTAACTTAAAGTTTTGGCCGCTTGGGCTCCCACCAATAAAGAAGTAATTAACCCCGGACCACTAGTGACCGCAATTAAATCAATTTTTTTAGGTGAATATTGAGCTTGCGCCAAGGCTTCTTTTAAAACCGGCAAAAAATTTTGGACATGGTGCCTAGCGGCTATTTCTGGCACCACCCCACCAAAGGGAGCATGAATTTTAATTTGTGAAGAAACAATATTACTTTTGATGAAAAATTGTTTATTTTTTACAACTAAAACCGCCACCGAAGTTTCATCGCAGGAAGATTCAATCCCTAAAACCACAAACTCTTTTGCCTGTTTATTGGCCATAAAAATTATATTAATGTTTGAATTTTAACGAAAAAACAGCCTTTTGTCCAATTAAAAAGCTGCTCAATTGAGCAGCTTTTTAATAGTTGGTACCGCCAAGGGGAATCGAACCCCTGTTACCAGGATGAAAACCTAGCGTCCTAACCACTAGACGATGGCGGCAAAATTGCCAATAAACAACAACCAGATTATATCCTAAAATTAAGTAACCGTCAACTGTGGACTTTGCTTTATCTATTAAAATATTTTATAATATATGTATCTTATGGCCAAAAAATCACTCTTAGGAAAAATGATTAAAGTTAAACCGACTCCTGAAAAATCAGAAGAAGAATTTGTTTTTAACCAATTTACTAATCTAGAGCGCGAATTACTACCCCAAGACGCCGGCAGTGGCTGGTTAATCAAAAGCGAAGAAGGCCAATTATTAGTGGATATTTACAAAGAAGGTGACGCAATTGTGGTAGTTTCTGCTGTAGCCGGAGTTAAACCAGAAAATTTAGAAATTTCAGTTTCTCATGACCTTTTGACCATTCGCGGACAACGCCAACATGAAGATCAGGTTGACTGGCAAAACTACTACTACCAAGAATGCTACTGGGGCACCTTTTCCCGTTCAATTGTTCTGCCTTATGAGGTACGCTCCGAAGGAGCCAAAGCAATTTTAAAAAATGGAGTTTTAAAAATTTATTTACCTCGAGCTTTTAAGCCTAAAATACAAAAAATTAAAATTGATGAATATGAAGACTGACCTGGAAATAACTATAACTGGCGCGCTTGATCGCCTAGAAGGTGAGCAAGCGGTTATTAAGCTCGACAACGGCCAGGAATTAATTTGGCTAAAAAAAGACTTACCAGCTGATTGCACGACCGAAGGTTCGGTAATCAAACTGACTTTACGCAGCGACCAAACGGAAAAAAAAATTCGCGAACAACAAGCTAAAGACTTGTTGAACGAATTACTAAAAAACGATTAACCAACATGACTGAAAAACCTAAAAAAAAGGCAACAAAACATAAAAAATGGCCTTGGCTAACCGCGGCCATTGTTTTTATTTTGCTACTTTTGGCCGGAGCCGGATTAATTTTTTTAAAAATTAATTACCAAACCAAAATCTACCCCGGGGTTAAGGTTGGTAAAATAAACCTGGGCGGACAAACTTTAGACCAAGCCATTGCCACTTTAAAACCATTTGACGAAGAAATAGACAAGGTTGGTTTTAATTTTATTTGGCAAAATAATCGTCTTAATTTAAGCACCGTTATCTCTCCTACTTTGAACCCTGATTCCGCCTTAACTATTTACGAAGGCAACCCAGAACAAACCGCCAAAAATGCTCTACAATTGGGGCATAGCCAAAATTTTTGGTCAGACCTAATAACCGCTTGGCGTTTACTAACTTTTGGCCAAACCGTTGACTTTGTTTACCAACTGGATGAAAATAATTTTTTACCTTATCTTAAAGACTTGCTAGCTAAATATGAAACCCCCGGACAAGATGCCGGCCTACTAATTAAACTAAAGCCCGAAAACCAACAATGGGAAATTAGCCTAACACCGGCCAAAATTGGCCAAACCTTCAACGACCATTTAATTATCAAACAACTAAAAAATAATTTAAACCAACTAGACAACCAAGCAATTAATCTGGAACTACTAACTGATTTACCAAAAATAAACGAGAATCAGGCCCAACCACTAATTGCGGCCGCGCAAAACTTATTAAATAATACCTCCACTTTAGCTTTTACTTACCAAGAAGATAAATGGGAAATTACCAAACCACAACTAGCTAGCTGGTTGACTTTAGAAAAAAATAACGACCAAGTTAATTTAGCCGTCGCACCCACCGAAGCTAAAAAGTTTTTAGCCAGCCTAGCGGAAACTATTGATGTCTTGCCTCAGGAACCAAAGTTGACTTTAGAAAACGGCAAAGCTAAAGATTTTTTTGCGCCTCAAGATGGCTTAAAAGTTGATCTGGAAAAAAATTTAGCTTTATTAAATAATAACTTTTTAGCCACTTCCACCCTACCTTTGATTGTTGAAAAAACTCCGGCCAAGGTTGCTTTAGGCGATGTTAATGATATTGGCATAAAAGAAATTATTGGCACTGGACATTCTAATTTTAAAGGTAGCCCAACCAATCGCCGCAAAAATATCCGCACCGGTGCTAATGCTTTAAATGGCATTTTAATTAAACCTGGGGAAGAATTTTCGCTAGTCACTGCCTTAGGAACAATTGATAATACCACCGGCTATTTGCCAGAACTAGTAATTAAAGAAAATCGAACCGTGCCAGAATTTGGTGGGGGCTTATGCCAAATTGCTACTACCGTTTTTCGCTCGGCTTTATATTCTGGTTTACCAATCACCGCGCGTACCAATCATTCTTATCGAGTGACCTACTATGAACCAGCCGGCATGGACGCCACTATCTACCAACCCCGTCCGGACTTAAAATTTATTAATGACACCAAAAATTATATTCTAATCCAGAGCCGAATTAAAGGTGACGATATTTATTTTGATTTTTGGGGCAACAAAGATGGTCGCTTGGTAGAAATTAGTAAGCCCAAAATTTATAATCTAACGGCCCCACCCGCCGCCAAATTAATTGAAACCACTAGCTTGGCCCCGGGTGAAAAAAAATGTACCGAGAGTGCCCACGCCGGAGCTGATGCTGAATTTGACTATCTAGTAACTTACGCCGATGGACAAACCAAAACCGTAAATTTTTTCAGTCGTTATCGACCCTGGGGTTCAGTTTGCTTAATTGGCGTGAAACAAATAAGTACTGCCACTACGACTACCGAAACCATACCCTTAGTACCTTAAATATTTTTAAACTATAAACAAAAATCACCGCCTATTCTGGGGGTGATTTTTTTAATACCGATTGTTAACTTGATCCTGCAGACAAGAAAGTTTACGCTGTTTAATTAGTCAGCCAAAGGCCGACGAAAAAACAAATAAACTCCCATGCTTGTCGTGCCTGCAGGATTAAATTAACAAACAACTTATCAACTAACATCTGTGGACAAGAAATCTCGCTCACGTGGCCCCGAGTAGATTTTGGCTGGAAATGTTAGGCCTAAGCCTTTCCAGCCAAAATCTACCAAGGGATCGCACAGCAAAACCCCTATACTTGTCGTGCCCACAGATGTTAAATAATAAGCTATTTTTACTGTAATTAGCCAATTTGTTGTTTGTTTTTTACTAGAACATTGTAGCTTATCACAATCTATAAGTTTTGTCAAGAGGCTTAAAAAACAAAAAAACACCCAAAGGGTGTCTAAATTAAATCAAACAATACTAAACTATTTCCACCAATTTAAGTTTACTATTAACTCCTCGTTTTATTTTTACTAAACTCTGAGCTACTTTAAATTCCCTAGCCAATAATTCAATCACTTCTTGGTTAGCTTTATTTTCCTTAGCCGGTGCTTTTGTCTTTATTAACCAAGACCCATCCACCTGCTTGGTGATCTGGCTAAGTTTACTGCCAGGTTTAACTTTAATAGAAATTAACATCAAAGTAAAAAGTTAAAAAGTTATAAAGTAACTACTCGCTGGGCTTTTTACTTTAAAAACTTTGGACTAATTTAAACTATCAATAATTATTAATTCTAACTGGCGACTATCTGTGTTAAAAACCGCAAAAGTGGCTTGATAAGGATTGCCCGAAACATTTCCCGGGTTTACTAAATGTACTCCATCAATTACCTCTTCCCAGGGCTTATGAGTATGCCCATAAAAAATATAAGAATATTCCGCTCGATCAAATTCTTCGGGAGGATGCACTAAAGCCTTGGCCTCTTCTGGCTTGTGCACAAAGGCCAAAGAAATGTTATCAAACACCTTTTCTCCAACATCCTGCCATAGTACTAAATTATTATAACGTGCTCGTAAATCTTCAAAATAATTTTTAAAATGGTCCATATTACCCAAACAACCATAAAAATCACCAGAAAATTTACTCAGAGTTTCCAAAACCGCCTCACTACCATAATCACCACAACCAATCATAACTTTTATTCCCTGGTTTTGGCAATAGTCTATAACTTTTTGCAAGTTAGCAAGGTTTTCGTGAACATCAGAAATAATCGCAATCTGCATAGTTAAAAAATTTTAATTTAAATTAGTTTTTTACTTAACTCTAAATCCTTTCAAAATGTTTAAATTTGTCTCGTCTAAGTCCTTGGTTGGCGTCTCAATTATAATATCAACCTCTTTTAACCTTTTGTCTTGCACTAGCGTTTCAAAACAAGCCAAGCCGATCTTACCCTGGCCCAAATCGGCATGTCGATCATGTTTAGAATTAAATTCGGCTTTAGAATCATTACCATGAATTAGTTTGACATTTGCCCAACCAATAATTTTTTCAACCTGCTTAATAAATTTTTTAGTTTTAGCGGCATCTGACAAATCATAGCCCGAACCAAAAGCATGGGCGGTATCCAAACAAACTCCTAAATGGTATTGCTTTAAATCCCGATGAAAAATTATTTCCGCCAATTCTTCCAAGGTGTCACCAATGATTTGACCGGCGCCAGCGGCATTTTCTAAAATCAGTTGCGTACTGCCTTCGTAGTCGTTATAAACCTTTTTTAAAGCCGCCACTACTAATTTAAGCGACTGAGTATAAGTACTATCCTTAGCCGAACCAACATGAGTGTTTAAATACTTTACTCCTAACTGACTACCTCGGGTTAATTCACTTCGTAAAGTCGTAATTGATCCATAGTATATCTTTTTGTTGGGCGAACCCAAGTTAATATAATACGGCGAATGAATATAACAAGCCTGTTGCTGATTAATTTTCAAGGCGGCTTTAAAGGCCTTAATTTCTTCAGACGTTAAAGGCTTAGCCGGGCCACCTTGCGGTGACCGGTCAAAAAATTGAAAAATTTCACCGCCCACTAAAGCCGAGCGACCAGGAGCTAAGCTTAACTTTTCTGCGGCGGAAACGTGAGTGCCAAATTTCATAAATAATTAATCGTTGTGGTTATTTTACCTTATTTCTACCAAGAAAACAAAAGTGCTCCGAAGCCTTCGGAGCACTTTTGTTAAGATTTACTGAATCAAATTATCTTTTAACCACTTAACCACCTGACGATTGCCCAAAATACCCGCTAGATAACCACGATATTCTTCGGTTTCTAGATGTTTTAATAACTCAGGATTATTAGCATAAGCTCGCTTAGCTTCTTCAACTTCCTTATTAATTTCATCCGGGGTAATTTCAATTTTTAAGGCCGTTTGTAAAGCGCGTAAAACCAACACTGTTTTAACTCGTTGTAAGGCCTGAGGTGACAACTCTAATTCAAATTCTTTTTCGCTTTTCTTGAGATGCTTTAAATAATCCGCAAAATTTAAACCTTGCTGGGTTAAGTTGTCGGTAATCTCATGAACCATTTTATGGGTTTCATTGTTTAACAACGCTTCTGGGATTTCACTAAAACTGGCTTGCTTGATTAATGCTTCCAATGATTCCTGCTCTAAGCGCTGTTCTTCTTTGTCTTTAGCTTCGGCTAATAAATTTTCACCAATCTTTTTAGTCAAATCCGCTAACGAATCAAATTGACCAAAGCTTTTAGCAAACTCATCATCTAATTTTGGTAATTCTATCTCAAAGACGTCTTTAATTGTAACCTTAAAGTCACCGTCTTTGCCAGCCAAAATTTTCTGCCAATAATTTTCAGGAAATTTAACCGTAAACTCTTTTACTTGACCAGCCGTTAAGCCTAAAATATTTTCTTCAAATTGTGGTAAAAATTTACCTTCACCTAAATGGATGGGATAATTTTTTTCCGAACCATGTTCTACTAAAACTTTATTTTGCATTAAGTCAAAATCAACTACCACCTTATCACCGACCTGCGCTGGGCGTAAAACTAATTTTTCTTTACCGCGAGCTTTTTGCAAGTCAGTCAAAATCTTTTCTGCTTTATCTTTAGCGATTGTCACTTCCTGCCGTTTAACTTTAAGCTTTTGATAGTCCCCTAATTTAACTTCGGGCAATAAAGCCACCGTGGCGGTAAAAATCAAATCTTCGTTTGGCGTCAACTTTTCTATTTTAATAGTTGGTCGATCCACCACTAAAAATTTTTCATCTTTAAGCGCTATTTCTTTAACCGCTAAAGCGTAAGTTTTGGCAATAGCGTTTTCGGCGGCCTGTTGCCAAATTTCTGGCTCACCGAGCTTTTGTTTAATTACCTCATAAGTAGCCTTACCGGGACGAAAGCCTTCAAACTTTACCGCCTGAGAAATTTGACTGACCGCCAATTCCACAAAGGGTGTCATTTCTAAAGCCGGAACCGTAATTTTTATTTCCGCTTGGCCTTTTTCTAATTTTTTTACTTGCTGTTCCATAATTTTTTTTAATTACCTAAATAAATAATGATGCTAAAACTAAAGTTAACGTGCTTAATAATTTTACTAAAACATGCAACGATGGTCCGGCGGTATCTTTAAATGGATCACCCACCGTATCCCCCACTACTGCGGCCGCGTGAGTCAAACTGCGCTTGCCCTGCACCTGATCATTAGAATCTTTAAATAAACCAGATTCAATAAATTTTTTAGCGTTATCCCAAGCTCCCCCACTATTATTCATCATTAAGGCTAAAATAATACCGGTAATCGTGCTAATCATTAAAAAAGCAGCGACCGCTTCGGCTCGCAACCATAAGCCAACCACAATTGGTGCTAAAATTACTAAAGCACCGGGTAAAATCATTTCTTTTAACGCCCCCTTGGTGGCAATATCTACCGCTACTCCGTAATCGGGCTTACTAGTACCGGCTAAAATACCTGGATCAGCTTTAAACTGACGCCGAACTTCATTAATAATACCATAAGCGGCTTGACCAACTGCGCGAATGGTTAAACCAGAAAATAAAAAAACAATCATGGCACCAATCATCCCACCAAGAAATACTTTAAGATTGGTTAGGTCAACCACTTTTAAACCAGCTGCTTCTAAATAAGCGGAAAATAATAAAAAGGCGGCCAAAGCGGCAGAGCCCATTGCGTAACCTTTGGTTAAAGCCTTGGTGGTATTTCCGGCCGCGTCCAATTTATCAGTTTTAACTCTAGTGCTTTCGTCGGCACCGGACATTTCGGCGATACCACCAGCATTAT
>JBAYJR010000005.1:0-82506 GCA_041665005.1 Candidatus Buchananbacteria bacterium | reverse complement strand
TAAGAGAAAGCACATGAAATTTCTGTATGAACGCACTGGCAAACAGTCCAAAGTGACGGTGACGGGTTCCTTTCAACAGTTAGAAGGATACAACGCTGTTAAATGCGGTTTGGCAGCTTCGGTTCAGCAAATGGCATACAAATGGAGACATGGTGCCACGCTAGTACTGGAAGAAGTAATTAGGGGGCCAATCGCGGCTCGATCAGCACAAGTATTAAAAAATAAATAGTCCCAATCAGGCAAGTTGTAAAAACAACTTGCCTTTTTTTGTGCTTAATGGTTTAATGAAATTAGTTACAATCTAGGAGGGAAGGAGGATGCTATGTCTAATACCAAGAAAAAACTAAGGAAGTATCGAAAGAATCTAGTACGGCGCGGTTTAGAATTATTAAGGCAGGCCAGAGGCTACTTGTTAAATTATCATAACAATGATAAATGCATGGTAGCGATAGTTAACTTGTTGAACAGTCACGAAGCGGAGTTGGGGCCTAAGTGTACTCCTCTGGAACTTGTTGATTATGCGCAAAAATTGGCTGATGCAGCTGAAAACGTTAGGGAAATATTTTTAGAGCAGTTAAAAAAAGCGGGTGTTGATTTGCAAAGCGCCAACAAATTTATGTATGGTTGCGGTAAGGCCAGACTGCCTTTGCAAGCCAAGGTTTCTATTTTGCCAGGCGGAGATGAATTCTCAATTTCTTTGACTGCGATGCAACTGACACAATTAGGAGACTACACTCACGTAGTGTTGTCTTATCCTAAACCTCAGGCAGAAGCAAAACCGCCAGAAAATAATTATGTAACGGCGATAGTTTATCCGATTGATTTTCCTGACATATATCTGGAGCCAGTTGAGACAGTTTTGTTAAGCAAAGGAGCGGCCGAAAAGTTAGGCTGTGAGAACGGTGATTGGATTTGGCTGTCTGATGCCTACTATGACCTGGGGTCAATTTTTAAGCCGCTAAAACCGCCTCCGGAAGACGAGGAAGATGACCAGGATCCTTGGAATAATCAGTCTTGAAAATTCAGGACCAACTAAACAGTTGGTCCTTTTTTATTGCTAAAACTAAAAAATTTTGGTATGATAAATTCATTATGTCACAATATTATAATCCTTTGCGCACTAAAAATATTTATAATCCCAAAGGTTCAGAGCCCTTCCGGTTGTCGCGTTCTAAAATTGATTTATATTTAAATTGTCCGCGTTGTTTTTATTTAGATCGGCGACTCGGGGTGGGTCAGCCACCGGGTTTTCCTTTTTCTTTAAATTCCGCTGTGGATACTTTGCTAAAAAAAGAATTTGACGCCCATCGCGCTAAGGGGCAACCGCACCCCTTGATGAAACATTATAAAATTAATGCCATTCCTTTGGCCCACGAAAAAATGGACGAATGGCGAGATGCTTTACGCGGCGGGGTCACTTATTATCATGAAGCTACTAATTTTGTAGTTACTGGCGCGCCGGATGATTTGTGGGTTAACCCTGACGGTGAATTAATTGTCGTAGATTATAAAGCCACGGCCAAAGAAGGGGAAGTTAGTTTAGATGCAGCTTGGCAAATTGGTTACAAACGGCAGATGGAAGTTTATCAATGGTTGTTGCGCCAAAATAATTTTTTAGTTTCGAATCGTGGTTATTTTGTTTATGTTAATGGTCAAACAGATCGAGCCGCTTTTGATGCTAAATTAGAATTTAGTATTAAAGTAATTCCTTATACCGGTGACGATTCTTGGATTGAGCCAACTTTAGCTGAGATTAAAAAAACTTTAAACAGTAGTCAGCTACCGGCCGCCCATCCAGATTGTGACTATTGTCGCTATCGTCAAGCGGCGGCTAAATTAGAATAAATACTAAGGAGCGCTAAGCTCCTTTTTTGACTACCAAAAATTGCTTGGTTTTGTTATAATAGAGACATTAATAATTAATCATTTTTATGTTAAATAATCGCTTTAAATTTTTTAGTTTTATTTTGTTGGTAGTGGCTTTAATTACTTTGGGTGCTGCCTGTCGAAAAGTGGTTCCTGTCGCTAATAACACCAATCAGCCAACGGTTAAAAATAGTATCCAAATCGGGGAGGGTAGTGGTACTTTGGTTAAATTGCCGGAAGTTATTTTAGAAAACCCGGGTTTTATTGTAATCAACGAAGTAAAAAATGATCAGGCGGGAGCGATCGTTGGCATTAGTCCTTTGTTACCAACTGGTAAAAGTCAAAATGTAGAAATTGTCACCGCCGAACTAACACCCAATGCTCAATATTTAGCCATTTTACGTCAAGATAACAAGGACGGTTATTTTTTAGCCGCTGATGATTTGCCGGTTAGGGAAAATGATAAAGTAGTAGCAGTGTTGTTTACGGCCACCGAAGTAAAATTGGCCAATCAACCCAACGACTCCTTGGCCAGCACTACACCACAGCTAAGAGTTTTTACGGTTAATGCCCGCCGATTTGCTTTTGAACCAGCGGTGATTGCGGTTAATCGTGGTGATCAAGTAAAAATTACCGTAACCAGTGTTGATGTTAAGCACAGTTTTTACTTGCCGGATTATAATATTAATAAAGCCTTAGAACCAAACGTGCCAGTGGTGGTTGAGTTTACCGCCAATAAAGTTGGGGAGTTTCCGTTTTTTTGCGCTGTCTACTGTGGTGCTGGACAGACTAGCATGAAAGGTAAATTAATTGTAAAGTGATATGGCTAATTTAAAAGTTTTAGCAATTTGTGGTAGTTTGCGCGAAAAATCAACTAACTATTTAGCCTTAAAAATTGCGGAAAAAATTGTAGCAGAAACTGGAGCTGAAGTAACAGAAATTAAACCTAAAGATTTGCAGCTACCAATTTTTGACGAAGATATTGAAGCGGTTGGAGTGCCAGAGGCGGTGCAAAAAATTTATGACCAAATTGTGGCTAGTGATTTGGTTTTAATCGCTTCACCGGAATATAATCATTCTCTTCCTGGTGGTTTAAAAAATTTAATTGATTGGACTTCGCGCCAAACCAACGCTTGGAATAATAAAGTAGTTGCTTTTTTCGGCGCCAGCGCTGGTTCATTTGGCACCGTGCGGATGCAACCTCATTTACGACAAATCCTGGCTTGTTTAAATGCTAAATTTGTTTCCCAACCACAAGTACATCTGGCCTTTGGTCAAAAAGCCTTTAATTCAGATGGTAGTTTTGTAGAAGCTAAAAATTTAGAGAGCTTAAAAACTTTAATTTTTGCCACGGTGGAGTTAGCTAATAAGTATCAGTAATAGTTTATGGTTTTATTTTGCCTTTTGTGTTAATTTTTAACTTTGCATTTTCAATTTTAAACTATTCGTATGCCCCAATGGATTATTTACGCTTTGTTTTCCGCAATTTTTGCCGCTTTAGTGGCTATTTTTGGTAAAATTGGTGTTAGCAGTGTTGATTCCACTTTAGCCACCACGGTCCGAGTAATTATTATGGCACTATTTTTAACTTTAACTTCTTTAGTGGTTGGTAAATGGGAATTATTTAATAGTATCCATAGTAAGGCCTGGCTATTTATTATTTTGTCTGGTGTTGCCGGAGCGCTGTCTTGGTTGTTTTATTTTTATGCTCTACAAAAAGGCCCAGCTTCGGGTGTAGCAGCCCTTGATCGTTTAAGTGTGGTGTTTGTTTTAATTTTTGCCGCTTTATTTCTAGCCGAAAAATTAACCTGGCTAAAAGTTTTTGGCATTATAATTTTAACTATCGGCGCGGTGTTAGTCGCAATATAATATAAAAAAATATACTATGGATTTTATTAAAAAATTTGAAAGACTAAATCGTAATAACGCGGCGATTGCCGGTGGTAAAGGCGCTTCCTTGGGTGAAATGACTCAAGCCGGTATTCCGGTGCCTCCTGGTTTTGTAATTTTAGCTCAGGCTTTTGAAGAATTTATCAAACAAACACATCTCCAGGTAGAATTGGAGTCTATTTTGGATAAGGTTAACCACCAAGAAGTTGGCGAAGTGGAGGCGGCTTCGGAAAAAATTCAAGCTTTGATTTTGTTGGCTAAGATGCCTCCATCGATTGAGCGGCTGGTTATGCAAGAATTTAAAAAGCTGAACAGTAAGTATGTAGCAGTTCGATCCAGTGCAACCGCCGAAGATTCGGCTAGCGCCGCTTGGGCAGGTCAGCTGGATAGTTTTCTTAATACCACTGAAAAAAAACTTTTAGAAAACGTTAAGCGTTGTTGGGCCTCTCTATTTACCCCGCGGGCGATTTTTTATCGTTTTGAAAAGGGCTTGCATGGCCAAAAAATTTCCGTAGCTGTAGTAATACAAAAAATGGTAGAGTCAGAAATATCGGGTATTGCTTTTTCGGTGCATCCAGTTACTCAAGATTATAACCAAATGATCATTGAGGCTGGCTTAGGCCTAGGTGAGGCGATAGTGTCCGGTCAAATCACGCCAGATAGTTATGTCTTAGAAAAGCAGCCCCGTAAAATTATTGATATTAATGTTAGCCACCAAGAAAGAGGCTTATTTAGGATTAATGGGGGCGGCAATGAGTGGCGTGATATTTCGTCAGGCGAAGGTAAAAAACAAACCCTAACTAATCAACAAATTCTTAAGCTTTCCGATATTATTATCCAAATTGAAAAGCATTATGGCTTCCCTTGTGATATTGAATGGGCTTTTGAAAAAGGAAAGTTTTATATTGTCCAAAGCCGGCCGATTACTACACTACAGACCAAAAAGCCCGTGGTAGAAGCAAACCAGTATCAGCCAATTTTTAAATTTGCCGAGTACAATGTTTTAATGACAGATTTCTTTTTTTTGGCTTATCGAGAATTAGGCCCCTTGGTCACGATAGTTGATAGTAAATGGATATTTTATCTTTCAGAAAATCGGCAACAAGAATTAGCAGAACTTGGTTATATTTATGCGAGCCAGAAAGGTTTTTTTGAAAATTTTAAAAAACGATCTTTAGGTGAGGGTAGGGAATTTAGACAGCTTGCCAAAATAAATTTAGGAATTTTATCTGATGCTAAATTTATTTTATTTTTGGATAAATTATTTGCAGTCGGCGAGAGATTTGTAAAAGATTACAGGATAACTGAATATACCTATTTTATAAAAATCGAGCAGGAATTAAAAACTTTTTTAGGAGAGGACTTGCAAAAAGTTTTAGCTAAGAAAGGTAGCCTAAAAAAATACCCTCCGCATATTAGGAGGCTGGCTGACTATATGATTAATATGCAGCATTTGAAATTTGAGTTAAGAAAGGTTATTAATGAAACTTTGATGGGTGAAGAGTCTTTGATTAATAACGTTTTTTTGCAATTAATAAGAAGGACTGGCCGAAATGATATATTGTCCATGACCTTGCTAGAAGTTAAAAAATGTTTGTCTAAGGAAAAAGATATTCCCGATGTTTCAGCGAGAAATGAATACTCGTATATTACCTACGAAAATGGTATTAAAATAGTTTCCGGAAAAGAGGCTAAAGAAAAAATAAATTTACTCCAGAGTAATTATACAGAAACAGAGGTTAAGGGCGTAGTGGCTTGTCGAGGTAAGGCTCAGGGACGAGTTAAAATTATTCCTCTTTCTCTTGATCCTAAAAAATATTTGGGCAAAATGGAGCGAGGAGACATTTTAGTTTCTGATACGACCGGCCCAGAATTATTACCGGCTATTAGAAAGGCGGCTGCCATTATTACTGACGAGGGTGGTTTGATGAGCCACGCTGCTATTGTAGCTAGAGAATTTAATATTCCTTGTATTGTAGGCACTAAATTTGTCACTAGTATTTTAAAAGATAATGATTTGGTAGAAGTAGATGCTAATCAGGGAATAGTTAAAATATTAGAAATTAAACAGGGCAAGAAGGAAAACAAAAAGTTGCTTCTAGTAAAAGAACATAGCCGTGAATATTCATTGTTTCATATTGCGGCTTATAGCGAAATTTTAAAACTAACTAATCAAAAATTTGGTTGCCAGATGGAGAATGAATTATTTTTATCCCAAGAATTGGTAGAAACTTATCATGAACCAGCCGAGATTAAAGGGATGTTTGCCGCAATTGCTAAAAAAGCGCAAGATAAAAAATTTGTAGAAAAAATTATCAGGGATTTTAATTTCGCCTTAAAAAATATTCTGCCCTATTTAAATGAAGAGAGGTATGTAAAAAATATTAAGGAATTAAAAGATTTGTATGAATTGTTTTTGCGGTTTTATGAGGGCATTGCTTATGTATGGGTAATACCGGGATTAACAAGTATACCCGCATCGTTGCGTAAGGCAGCCTTAGCGGCGCGTGAAGCCACTGAGAAATATTCTTCCAAAAGAGACCAGTTGTTTATTGTTAATCTAAAAAGACTTTTTTCAAAACTAGGTGATCAGGTAAAATTTTTGTTGCCAAAAGAAGTTTTTAAACAGAAAGTTGATCAAAAAATTATTAAACAATTAAAAGAGCGAGCTTTGGGCTATATTTATTATCGCGATCAAGTTTTTGCTGGTCAGAAGTTTAAGAATTTTTTTGTTGAACATGATATTCAGTTGACAGCTACGGTGGTAAGCAACAAAAACGGAGAGGTGTCTGGTACTATCGCTTATCGAGGCAGTATAAAGGGAAAAGCAAAAATTGTTTTTACTGTCAAAGATTTAGTTAAAATTGAGAGCGGAGATGTTTTGGTTTCCCCGATGACTAGACCGGAATATCTACCGGCGATGAAAAAAGCGGCGGCTTTTGTGACAGATGAGGGCGGGATTACTTGTCACGCGGCGATTGTCGCTAGAGAAATGAAAAAACCTTGCGTTATCGGCACTAAAATTGCCACTCAAGTTTTGCAGGATGGTGATTTGGTGGAAGTAGACGCTAATAAGGGGATAGTAAAAATTTTAGAAACTAAACAGGGCAAGGAAGAAAATAACAAGGCTAATTCGTTGGTACAAAAGTTTTTAGCTCTTAAGGGCCACGAGCAGTTGATGACCTTTGAGGCAGATTTTTTGCCATTGTTGGTGGTTTTGGATTGGTTTAATTATTATGATAGTAATAATAAGTTGAGTGAAGATATTTATCCCTATTTTTGTCATAAAAAAGGAGCCTTTGTTAGAGCTTATGTAAGTTTTACTAAATACAATGGTGTTCCTAAGATAGTTTTTTCGCAGTTTTTGAAGGGTAAATTTACTATTAAAAAGGCCATGAGGAGCTATCAGCTACTTAATCAGGCAATTAATAAGTCTTATGATTCGTATTTTGCCAAAAAATTTATCACTGAAGATGGTTTACTTTTTGAACTTAAAAACGTCTACGGCTGTCTAAAAGAATTGGTGGCCCAAACTCTATTTTTAGACACTTTAGATCAGCGAATTATTAGTGAGACTTTGAAACAAAAAAAATTAAGAGTTGATCTCGATAAAATTTGGGCAGCCTCGCAGATTTTAGATTTTTTATCATTTGAACAGCATAACAACGAGGAGATTATTGCTACTGTTAAAAATCAGGGCGATCTTAGTAAATTGCAATATATTTATACCAACTATACCCATGTTCCATCGCTGGATGAAATAAAAACCACTATCAAGTCAATTGATATTAAGGCCGCCTCCACTAAATTAGCGGCTAGCAAAAAGGTGATGTTGGAGAATAAAAAAATAAAGATCAAACAAGCACGCAATTTAAATAAATTGGAACGTCAAATCCTGGAATTTATTGATTGGTCTGGTTTTCTTAGAGATGATCGGAAGGTAGCTATTAATAAGGGTGATGCGTTAATTTTTGATATTACTAAGGATCTTTATCGACGGTGGGGAATTGATCAAGCGCTAGTTACGCTTTCTTTTATCCCCGAGGTTTTGAAAGGCAAACAGTATATTTTAGATCACAGATCTCAAATTATGGCCCGGGCGGAAGAGGTATCGGTAATTTATTTTGGTCATGATGAATATGAAGAAAAAATTGGTGAATCACCAAAGGAGCTTAAGGTTTTAGACCAAAGACTTTTGGCTCAAAATGCTACAGCAGATCCAGATAAGGATGAGGATATAATTAAAGGCGAGGGAGCCTCGGCTGGGCAAGCCCGAGGTAAAATTAAAATTATTCTAAAAAAGATGGAATTTGATAATTTTAAAACTGGTGAAATATTGGTAACGGGTATGACTCGGCCGGAGTTTGTTCCTCTAATGAAAAAAGCGGTCGCTGTTATTACGGATGAGGGAGGAATAACTTCTCATGCGGCAATTATTTCCCGCGAATTGGGCATTCCTTGTGTGATTGGGACTAAAATTGCCACTAAAGTTTTGCATGATGGGGATCTAGTAGAAGTAGATGGCGGCAAGGGGATAGTTAGAATTATTAATAAATAATTATAAAAATATGGAAATAAAAAATCTTCCAGAAAAATACCAAAAATTATGGGATAAATGTTTGCCAATTTTACAGCAGGGTCGGCCAGGTGATGACACCCATGCTGTGGAAGTGGCAGAATTCGTAATCAATTGTGGTAATAAAGATATTGATTTAGATATTTTAACACCAGTGGCAATTATGCATGATATTGGCCATTCTGCTATTTTGCCGGAACATTTTAAATATATTACTGGTGGAGAACGAGTAGCTAACGGAAAGTTGGTGCATATGCTGGCTGGAGCAAAAATAGCCAAGGACCTACTAGAGTCAATTGAATATGATAAAAATAAGATTGAAGAAATTATTGATATTATTAGTATGCATGATTCCGATCAGCTTGAGGGGACTGATGTGTCAAGAGTATACAATACTCAAAATAAGAGGATATTTCACGATATTGATTGCATGGATCGGTATAATTTAGAACGGTTAAGAAAAATGGAAAAATCCTTCCCGGATAAAAATAAAATGTGGTCAATGCTTGAAAAGGGGTTAGAAACATTTTTTGATCCACAATTTAAAGAGATCGCCCGCAAAAAATTAGAAGAGATGAAAAATAATTATTAAGCAAATTTGATTTTAAAATAATATTTATGCCAGAAAAGTTTTTTGCGACGCGACACTCCATTAAACCTAAAGGCGAGGATTTACCCAGCCAAAAATATCAGGGAATTTCTGAAAAGGGTGTGGAATTAGCTAAGGAGCGAGCCACGGAGTTGTTGGCTGATTTGCAACAAGAAAAACCCGGCACGGTAATGTTGCTGGGTGCTGTTTCTAACCAAATTAGAACCAAATCAACAGCCGAAGTTTATGGCGATGAACTTAAGGATTTAGTGGAGCAAAAGGGGATTATTGATGTGATGGTTTTTGATAGAAATGACTTTGACACCAAGGAGGGGCAAAACAAGAAAGTAGATTGGTTAGTTAAACAAATTCAGGATAATGCCGATAAAAAAGTAATGATTGATTTTCCAATGTTTATAAAAGAATTTGCTCTTAATAATAATACTTGGTTTACTAAGGAAGGTAATTTGACGGCTTATGCCGCTAAATTATTAGAAAAGAATAATAACGACGAACAAGCAGCCTTGCGTGACTGGCTAGACAATCAAGGCCAGCTAGACAATTTAGTGGGCCCTAAGCCTCAGGAAATAGCGGAAAAACAATTACAAGGTATCAAAAGATTGAGTGACTTTGTCCATAAATTTTTACCAGATAGAGAAGTAATTATTGGCGCCGTTGGCCACAGTTGGAATTTAGATGTTCTGGCTGTCTATTTGGGTAATAAAGGAAAAGTGGATGTGAAAGGTTACGATAAATTGGGCGGACAAATGATTACTGAAACACAGCCGATCAAACTATTAACCGAAGATAATAAAGATTATTTATTGTATGGGGATAACAAAATTAAGTTAGATTAATATTTTTTTATGAAAAAATCTTGGTTTATTGGTTTGGTTACAATTTTAATTATTTTAATTTTAATCATCATCGGTTTACGGCTACTTAGCGGTGATGAAGATACTTGGTTGTGTCAAAATGGTGCCTGGGTTAAACATGGTAAGCCAAATGCTACGCCACCCCTAACTGGTTGTGGCGAGGTCAAAGCGGTAACAAATTTTACCGAATGTGCGGCGCTAGGTTTGCCGGTGATGGAAACTTATCCGCGCCAGTGTCGTTTTGAAGATAAAACTTTTGTAGAAGATTTGCCGGTAATTTTAGACGGCCTAAAAGCCAACGATTCAATTAGCAGTCCGCTAAACTTAACTGGCCGGGCCTTGGGCTCGTGGTTTTTTGAAGGTTCTTTTCCGGTTAAACTAATTGGTCAAAATAATCAAGTGCTGGCTCAAAGCTATGTGCAGGCGATAGATGATTGGATGCAAACTGGCTATGTCCGGTTTAAGGGCGCCATAGAATTTAAAGTTACCACTACTACTACTGGCCTGTTAGTCTTTAGTAAAGACAATCCTTCTGGCTTACCACAAAATGATCAAACTTTTAGTCTGCCGGTTACGATTGTACCAAACATTGTTCCACAAGATTTAACCGTCAAAATATTTTTTGCTAATACTATCAAGGATTCGGAAATGCTGGATTGTCAAAAAGTTTTTGCCGTCGAACGCGTTATTCCTTATACTGTTGCCACCGCTAAAGCGGCGATTACGGAATTACTAAAGGGGATTACCGCCGAGGAAAAGACGGCAGGGTATTTTACTAATATTCCTAGTGCAACTAAGTTACAAAAAATAGAAATTACCGATCAAGGCGTAGCTAAGGCAGATTTTAGTGATCAGTTAGATTTTCAAGTTGGTGGTTCTTGTCGCGTGGCGAATATTCGTGGGCAAATTACTCAAACTTTATTACAATTTCCGACTATTAAATCTGTTGTTATTTCCATCAACGGCCGTTCCGAAGATATTTTACAGCCGTAATTTTTTGTTTTCTTTATAGAATAAAAAACCCTAATCTTATTGATTAGGGTTTTTGGTAAAAAGTTTTTTTATTTTTTTAAAAAAAACAAAAATTTTCAAGGGTGGGGCTAGCGCATCCAAATCATGATAGAGATCGTCAACTTTTTTGTTTAAGGCAATTCCCTCAATTAAGGTTTTAATAAAGGCATTATCTTGAAAATTAAAATAATGTACTTTATGTTTGGGGTGATAATAGCAATAGAGCTCAAACCTTTCTTTTCGTGGATCGTATTTGATACATCCTTGTAAATGCATAATGCGGTCACCAATTTCAATACAATAATATATTCCACCCGTATCATTTCTTATATTCAGCCATAGAGCATAGTCAGGTACGTCAAATCGTTGACGACAAATGTAACATTGAATATAGCCTGGTGGACAAACCCCATCCAGTTTGTAGTTGTCGAGTTGCTCACAAAAATGCGGAATCCTGGACCACAGCCACAAAATAGCCTCTTTTATGGCTTTCTGTTTGGCCTTAATAATTTCTTCCTTTTCTTTTTGTTTTTGAATACTCTTAGCACTTATTTCCATCGTTTTTCCTCCTCAATTGTAAATTATCAAGATTTTAACAACTTAGGGCAAGAATGTCAATCTAATCTTAGATGTAATAAAAACCCTAATCTTATTGATTAGGGTTTTGGTTTGCATAATTAGCAAAGTATGCTTTTGAGCCAGTCCTTATAATCCTTTAGCCAAAATTTAAATTTGGTTAAAAGGCTGTCTGGCTTGGCCTTGGCTGGTAAAACTGGTGGTGCTGGTAAGTTTATAAAATCACCAGCCACAATACAATTAAATAATCCGGCAACAAACTCGGTATTTTCAATCAGGAAAAAATAATGCGAAATCGTTGGATGATCGGGAATCTCAAAGTGGTAGCAGTTTCTCGAGATTGAGTAATTAATAAACCCCACTTCTAGCTGGATTGCCGGTTCGGCATCGTTGTTTCTGGGCTTTATTAGTTTTAAAACAAAATCTAATTTTTTTAAATCCGGCTTTCCTCGTATTAGTTGTTCCGGCGAAAATTCGTTTAGCCAGAAACAAGGTTCGTTAATGCACTTCAATTTTTTTGCCGGTTCCATTTTTTCGTTTAGTTGTAAAAATTTTTTCCAAAGTATCTCAATTCTGTAAAGTTTATACCTGGTGGCGTCGTTATATCTTTGGTTCATTTTTGTCCCTCCATTGGTTTTAATTATTTACACCATAGCATTATTTTTGGTAACTGTCAACCGATTAATTTAGCCACACTACAAAAAGGCGGGGAGTTGATTTAAATAAAAAAACCCTAATCTTATTGATTAGGGTTTGGGTTCTTTAGACGGATAATTTTATTTAAAAAAATTAAAAAAATCATTCATCATATTTTTGAATGATTCCCACAGGCTAACCGGTTCTTGCGGAAGATATAGCGTAAGACCAGGGCTTTCAGGCGCTTCAATACTTTTTGCTTCTTGCCATTTACTTTTGATAAGATCACTTATTCCTCTAGGATTGCAGATGATTAAACGAAAAAATTCTTCAATTAAGACTTGATCATCGAGTTTGAAAAACATAGAGTGATAGTCATTGTTCTGTATTTCAAACATTTTTAGGTTGTCCCGGTAGCGTATCGGGTAATCGCCGCATATTTGCATACATGATTCGTTACCGGGCTTACTCAGTAATTCGTCCGTATAGATAGTAATAGCTATTAAATCTCTATAACTATGATAGCCAGGATCGTCATAACCAAGAATAAAACCAAAATCTCTTTTTTGAATAGTTAATTTTAAGCTAGGAATTAGTTGATTGTTCAACTCTAAAAATTTTTCCCAAAGTTTAGTTATTTGCTCTTTGGCGATGGTTTGTTCAGCCAGTAATTCCGCCTCGGCTTTTTCTCTTTTTTCCTGTTCTTCAAACTGCCAAGTTGTGTTCATAATTTTTTCCTCCTTTGTTGTAAATTATTAAAACCTTAACACTTTTACCTATCAATGTCAACCATCTGTTTTTTATTGTTGTAAGCACAAAAAAGTAGGGGAATTGATTTAAATAAAAAAACCCTAATCTTATTGATTAGGGCTTAGAGATGTTCAGCTTCTCGATTGTTTAGCAACTAGCTGGTCATATCGCATCGGTAGTTGCCGATTAACGATGTTGCCGTCTTGTTCAATGAAAGCAAAAGCGACAATAAAACTTACTTCCGCTTTTTTAGTGACGATGATTTCATCAATCATGCCACAAAGTATTTTTTGCTTAAAAACTCCTGGCCTGGGTGCAACTATCAGCCCCAGTGTTATGTGAGTTTTGTTTTTACGTTTTCCATGGGATACCGTTAACGGTATCCTCGTATTTTTTGGGGCAATCATTTTTTTTGTAAAAGTAACTGTAAATTCCCCAACCTTTTTTTCTAAAAACTCTTTTTGTAAAGTGGTTTTTTTCGCAGTCATTGCGATTTCCTCCTAAAAATTTTATAATTTTCAAACTCAGCATAACTGGTTTTTAAAATTTTGTCAATAACCGGATTAACGTGCCAATCTCTTCTTTTGACATTATAGCCGAAAAGTGAGAAAATATAGTTGTATTATTTACTTTAAACTTTTTAACTTTTAACTTTATCCCTCGTTTAGTCCTTACTTTCAACTTTATACTTTTTAACTTTTAACTTCATAATCTTATGCCCATCGCCATCGTCACCGGTGCCAAACAAGGTATTGGTCAAGGAATTGCTTTAGCTTTAGCCGAAGCCGGCTACACCGTCGCCGCAGCCGATTTAGTGGCCGCAGATTGCCAAGATACCATTGAAAAAATTAAAGCCCAGGGCGGCCAAGCCATCGCGGTGGTTTGCGATGTGGCTAACGCTGAAGCCGTCCAAGCGATGTTTAGCCAGGTTAAAGCCGAATTAGGTCAAATCGATGTCTTAGTAAATAACGCTGGTATTTATCCGTATAAACCTTTTGCGCAAATGACCGAAGAAGATTGGGACAAGGTAATTGATGTCAATTTAAAGGGGACTTTTTTAACTTGCAAAGAAGCATCTAAATATTTACCCAATGGTGGACGAATTATTACTATTTCTTCCATTGCTTCCTTGGTCGCTTTTCCCGCGCTTTCACATTATTGTGCTTCCAAAGCCGGGATGAATGGTTTTATCCGCGCTTTAGCCGTAGAATTAGCGCCACAGCAAATTACCGTTAACGCCGTTGCCCCCGGCGCCATTTTTACGCCTGGCGCTTTTGCCAAAGCCGACCCCGAGGTTATTAAACAAACCGAATCACAAATTCCTTTAGCTCGCTTAGGTCAACCGGCCGACATTGCTAACGCGGTGGTATTTTTAGCTTCACCCAAATCCAGTTACATCACCGGTCAAGTAATCGTCGTCGACGGCGGCTGGACTTTGAGATAATCTTTTTGTCATCCCGACCTCTCTTTTTATGTCATTGCGAGGATCCGCCAGCTGGCGGAGACGAAGCAATTTTATCTCTAATCTTTACTCCTATGAAAAAACTACAAAAAAATTGGTACTTGGGTTTCTTAGGTTTTTTATTCTTATTAGGCATACCAGGAGTTTTTACTAAAGATTGGTTAGATACACTTTGGTTGGTTTGGATAATTTGGTTTATTTATTTTATTCCCAAAAAAGTTGAATAATTTAAATCCCTAATCTCATATCTCTTATCTCTTATCTCTAATCTCTATTTTTATGCCAACCAACAAAGGAAAGATTTTATTAAACAACATTTTATGGGGCTTGGCCCTGTGGCTCTTTGGCTACATTCTCGGCTTTATTTTTTACGCCTTCATCCCGCAACAGTATCTTGGTTGGGCAATTATGCCCTTCGGTTTAGTTGTCACTTTATGGGTGTTAATTAAAAAAATCGAACGCGAACAATTAATGTGCTATTTTGGCGTTGGTGTAATTTGGACCGTCATCGCCGTAGCGATGGATTATTTTGGTATTGTCAAACTACTGGGCTCAACTAATTATTATAAATTAGATGTTTATTTTTACTACGCCTTAACTTTTATTTTACCAATTATTGTGGGGTGGTATAAGTTTAGAAAAAATAACTCAAAAACTAAGTAGCTAAATATGTATTTACTTCCTACTTTATAACTTTTAACTTTACACTTTTAATTAAATGAACCTCTCTAAATTACCCGAGATTTTAAAAGACGAACCAAAATACCGCTTACAGCAGGTGCAAGCGGCGATTTTTCATAATCTAATTGATGATTGGGCTAAGGCGTCAAATTTATCCAAAGCTCTGCAAGAAAAGTTAACCAAATATTTTCCGTTAGAGCTAGACGCTAAATGGCTTTGGGATAAACCCAAAACCACCGCCAAGGTGTTAATTAAGTTAGCGGACGGTAATCAATTTGAAGCGGTGTTAATGATACACGAAAAACGTAACACGGTTTGTTTATCTTCGCAAATCGGCTGCCCCTTGGGTTGTAGTTTTTGCGCTACTGGCCAAATGGGTTTTAAACGTAATTTAACGGCCGAAGAAATTATTTTACCAGCCTTATTATTCGCCCGATATTTAAAACAAAAAAACGAACGGATTGATAGCGTGGTCTTTATGGGCATGGGCGAGCCATTTTTAAATTATGATCAGGTGATGAAAGCCATTGCCATGCTTAATGACGCGGACAAGTTTAATATTGGTGCCAGGCACATTTCCGTTTCCACTGTGGGTTTGGTACCCGAGATTAGAAAATTTGCCAAAGAGCCACGACAAATAAATTTAGCCATTTCCTTACACGCACCCACCGATGAACTGCGCTCACAAATAATTCCAATCAATAAAAAATATAGTATAGAAATGGTGCTAGAGGCGGTTAAAGAATATTTAGATCTGACTACTCGCAAAGTGATGATTGAATATATTATGATTAAAGATTTTAACGACGGCGCTGAACAAGCCGGGCGATTGGCCGAAGCATTGTCGGTGCTACCAAGAAGTTTGTTTATGGTTAACTTAATTCCTTATAATATTACCGGCAAATATCAACCAAGCGACGAAGCGAGAATTAAAAAGTTTGCCGTAATTTTACTACGTAATAAAATTCGCGCCACGGTGCGGCAAAGTTACGGGCCAGAAGTGGCCGGAGCCTGTGGCCAGTTGGCGGGGAAAAAGCGAAACAACAGGAAATTTGTTGGCAAATAATATTTCTCCCCTTAATATAAGGGGAGGATCAAGGAGGGGTTATAATTATGTAATCGCTCATAACTCACCCCCAGCCCTCTCTTACCTTAAGAGAGGGGGATAAAAAAGCAATCCACTTCCATATTAAATAAAAAGCAGATGAATTTTTGGTTCATCTGCTGTTGTTTTTTAGGTGGGGTTTTCGCGGATATCCCGGTTCATAAACTTGTTCTTAACGAGCCCATAAAAATAGGGGATCATAGGAACAAATATAATTGCGGAAATAATCCCGCTAATTCTATAGCCAGCCACAATTGCAAACACAAAAAACATTATAGAAAATATAGAATGTCTTCTGAATCCATAGTTTCCTCTTTTTATACTTTTCAGGTCGTCTATTACACAGCTAATGGTAATAAAAACCAGAGCAAGTAATAAAGAAACCATGCTTAGTTTTGCGGCTGCGCCATAGATATAAGAAGAAATACAGGTCAACACTACTGTGAATGCAATAATTATTTTTAACCAGGACCAGGGTTCTTCTTCTGTTAAAGCAATGCTCGGCCTTTCTAACATATTAATCCCTCCTTTTATTTGTAGATTTAATAAATTTATAGCATTGTACTTTAATTTTGTCAAGAGTATTAAATAAAAAAGCAGATGAATTTTTGGTTCATCTGCAATGGATTGCGCGCTATTTTTTAAACCAACTCTTTATTACCACTCCATTTAAAGCAATAATCGTGAGTATTAAAATTACTGGTATAACTTTACCATAACGGAGCGACAATACGCTGGCAACAAAAAAAACAAGCGTTGCCAGAATCATTAAATACCTGCGGTTATCCTTGACGGCTCCTTTTTTAAATAGATAGGAGTCGAGCAATGCTAAAATGATTCCTGTGATAATGCAAAAAATAAACGTAAAAATACTCATTATATTTTCATTTATTACCTGAGTCATATCTAGCCCAGTATGTAGACCAACTCCTATAACCACTAGCATTGCACCACAAGCAATGACTAATGCGGCTGCTAAACACATGGATATTTTTAGGTATAGCATAGTTTTTCCTCCTTATTATTTAGTTTATATATAGCACACTTTTTGAATTTTGTCAATAGTTCAAAATAAAAAGCAGATGAATTTTTGGTTCATCTGCTGGTTGATTTTGCAATAAGATTAGGATTTGATTGCTATCGGGTTTTTTGCAAGCCAATAGCCGATTGTTTTTTTACTGATCACGCCGAGTACTGCGCCAATCAGTGCGCCAATCAACGCGTTGCCGGTGAAGAAACAGATACTGGCAGCAATTGCGGAATAAACTCCGCAAATCAGCCGGTTATCCGAATGAATTATCCGGAAAACTTTTGTTATGATTTGGCAGAAAATTTTAATAAATGTTAAACACTTATTAAAAAATTCTGGGGTGTTGCGGGCAATTTTTAATCCCCACCGGACACATGATTTAGTGATAGCAATGGGGTTAATTTCTTTTGCTCTTCGTTTGGCATCTTTAATTTCACTAAAGTGAGGAAAAGATCCCACTAAGGAAAAAATGGCTACCAATATTAAGGGAGCTGAGTTCATAGCAATAACCATCTCTGCAAGTTCCATTATAGTCTTTAAAACTTTTGGCTGGGATGGTGCCGCCAAGCCTATTAAGCCATACATAATTATACAGCCGGCCATTATACCGTTATAAATAGTAGCGACAGCAACCAGGGCGTATTTAAAAAATTTATACCGAATGGGTAAGGTTCTGAAATACGCAGGTATATAACTTTTTCCCACATATTTTACTGCGCTTATGACTTGCTTGAAGTCATAAGTTAGGTAGCCAGTTAAAAAACCGACCACCATACCAAGCCACCAAATTTCGGGGTGGAGTTGCAGAGCAACCAAACCGCCGATAATTCCGCCTGAAAAGCAGGCGACGAAGATTTTTAATGTGCTACTCATTTTTTTACCCTCCTTGTGGGTATTAAAAAATTTATCTTAATAAACCTTAGTTTATTATAGATATTTAAACATAGCACACTTTTTGAATTTTGTCAAGAACTGTGCACAGTCGGCAAACTGTTATCCCTAGCTGTCATTACGAGCGTAGCGCGGCAATCTCTATTTGTTATCTTAGAAAGATTACACCCTCTTGCACCTTAAACTATTATCTATTATAATAATGTCATATGGAAAATTTGGGATTAACAAATGTAACTACCGAAGCCAAACGGTTGAAGCAAGAGGTGCGCAAGCAAACCTTGGGTTACATTATGGCCGCTTTGGGCTTTGTGGCCGGCTTAGCTTGGAATGATGCCATTAAGAGTATTATTGAAGCGATTTTTCCCTTGGGTACTAATTGGGTGGCTAAATTAATTTACGCAATTTTAGTAACCGTTTTAGTGGTAATAATTTCCAGTATCTTGCTTAAAAATAATTCTCAAGACAAATTATAACTGGTCAGCTATTTTTTAAAAAAGCTGCAATTAACTTCAGCTTTTTTGTTTGCTAAATAATTAAAATAAATATTAATAAAATAACTTATGAAAAAAAGTTCTTCCAAAAAAGGTAAGTTTGTTTATTTTTTTGGCCACGGTCGGGCTGAAGGCAATGGACAAATGAAAGATTTATTAGGCGGTAAGGGTGCCGGTTTAGCCGAAATGACCAACACGGGTGTACCCGTGCCTCCAGGTTTTACTATCACCACTGAAGTTTGTAATTATTATGATGCTAATAAACAAAAATTACCCAAAGAATTAAATGGTCAAATGTTGGCGGCCTTAACTAAGGTAGAAAAGGCGACTGGTAAAAAGCTTGGTGAGATTAAAAATCCGTTATTACTATCTGTTCGTTCGGGCGCAAAATTTTCCATGCCTGGCATGATGGATACTATTTTAAATTTAGGTTTAAATGATGAAACGGTCAAAGGTCTAATTGCTAAAACCAACAATCCACGGTTTGGTTATGATGCTTATCGTCGTTTTATTCAAATGTTTGGTAATGTGGTGTTAGAAATTGCTAAAGAAGAATTTGAAGAAATTTTAACCGCCAAAAAAGAAAGTTTAAAAATTAAATTAGACACCGAATTACGCGCCGAAGATTTGCAAAGCATTATTAAAGAATATAAAACTTTAGTTAAAGAACGGACTGGTAAAGAGTTTCCGCAAGAAGTAATTAAACAATTAGAAATGGCCCGTAATGCCGTGTTTAATAGTTGGATGAATCCGCGAGCCATTACTTATCGTCGCTTAAATAAAATTGCAGATAATTTAGGCACGGCGGTTAATGTGCAAGCCATGGTGTTTGGTAATATGGGCGAAGATTGCGCCACGGGGGTGGGTTTTACCCGTAACCCGGCTAATGGTGATAATGTGTTTTATGGTGAATATTTAACTAACGCTCAAGGTGAAGATGTGGTGGCCGGTATTCGTACTCCACGACCAATTGCTAATTTGGCCAAAGAAATGCCCAAAGCTTTTAAACAACTACATACCATTACCAAAAAATTAGAAAAGCATTATCGTGATGTGCAAGATTTTGAATTTACCATTGAACAAGATGTGTTGTATATGTTGCAAACTCGCACGGGCAAGCGCACCGCGCAAGCCGCGGTGAAATTAGCGGTAGATATGGTTAAGGAAAAATTGATTACCAAACAAGAGGCGATTATGCGCGTGGAGCCTGAACAATTAAATCAATTATTACATCCCATTATTGACCCTAAAGCCAAATACAGCGTGGCGGCCAAAGGTTTACCGGCTTCACCTGGTGCGGCGGTGGGTAAAATTGTCTTTACTTCGGACCGGGCGGTAGAATTAGGCGAAACAGAAAAAGTTATTTTAGTACGCACCGAAACTTGTCCAGACGACATTCATGGTATGGATGCCGCCCAAGGTATTTTGACAGCACGCGGAGGCATGACTTCGCATGCGGCGGTGGTAGCGCGGGGGATGGGTAAATGTTGCGTAGCGGGTTGCGAAGAAATTAAAGTTAATGAACATACAAAAAAATTAATCTTGAACGGTCAAACTTTAAGCGAAGGGGATTATTTAACCATCAATGGTTCTACCGGTGAAGTAATTATTGGTAAAGTAGCCACGGTGGAACCGCAAATGACCGGCGAATTTGGTGTGTTTATGAAGTGGGTCAATGAAATAAAAAAGATTGGCGTGCGCGCTAATGCCGACATTCCTCGCGATGCTAAAGTTGCCAAAAGCTTTGGGGCTGAAGGAATCGGCTTATGTCGCACGGAACATATGTTTTTTGCCGAAGAACGTTTACCGTTTATGCAAGAAATGATTATTGCGGAAAAAGTGGAAGATCGCCGCAAAGCCTTGGCCAAGTTATTACCGTTCCAAAAAAACGATTTTAAAGGTTTGTTTAAAGAAATGAAGGGCTTTCCGGTGACCATTAGATTTTTAGATCCACCGTTGCATGAATTTGTGCCCAAGACCAAGGAAGAAGCAGAAATTTTATCCAAGAAAATTGGCGTGCCAGCCGAAAAGATTTGGGCTAAGTCCAATGAACTGCACGAATTTAATCCCATGTTGGGGCACCGCGGTTGTCGCTTAGGTATTACTTATCCCGAAATTACCGAAATGCAAACCGAAGCCATAATTTCCGCGGCCTGTGAATTGTATAAAGAAGACAAAATAAAAGTAGTGCCCGAAATTATGATTCCCTTGGTTGGCAATGTTAGCGAATTAAAAAATCAAAAAGAATTAGTGATTACGATTGCGGAACAGACTTTAAAGAAGTATGGCGTTAAGTTGCCTTACAAGATTGGTACGATGATTGAAGTGCCGCGCGCGGCGGTGACGGCTGATGAAATTGCCGCCGAAGCCGACTTTTTCTCCTTTGGTACTAATGACTTAACGCAAATGGGAATGGGCTTTTCACGTGACGATTCTGGTAAATTTATTAAGGTGTATTTAGAAAAGAAAATCTTAAAAGCCGATCCGTTTCAAACTTTAGACCAAGCCGGCGTTGGTAAATTAGTGCAAATGGGTATTAATTTAGGTCGGTCGGTTAAAAAAGATTTAAAGATTGGCATTTGTGGTGAACACGGTGGCGACCCAGATTCCGTTAAATTTTGTCATCGCGTGGGTATGAATTATGTTTCTTGCTCACCTTACCGCGTACCGATTGCTAGGTTAGCCGCCGCTCAAGCAGCCGTGGAAGAAAAATTAAAGATTAGTTACACCTCTAAATAGAGAATAGAAATAAAAGTGATAAGATTATAAAAGGTCGTAAGTTCTGCTTACGGCCTTTTAGTATTGACAATTTTTAGGATTAATGATTAAATTGTTTTAGTATTGCTTGTGGTAATTAATAAAGTACATAAAGGAGGTAGCTAAAAGATGACAATTAATTTTGTAAAATGGCTGCTTGGAACGGTTGCGGCGCTGGTGTTTTGGCTATTTGGTGTGTGGGTATGTGGTTGCATGTTTATACATTTTACAATTCCAGCCCTTAGTTTGCCAGAGGTACAAGAACCTGAGATGCACACAGTGATTGGACTATTAGCTTTAGGAAGTATAGTGGCTTTTCTGGTCTGGCTGTGGTTCATTAAGGTAATTATTAAGATCGCCGTGGAGGAGTTTAAAAGTATTTTTAAAAGTAAACAAAGATCCTAGAAGAAGACAACAGTCTTCTTCTTTTTTTATCTTTTAGAGATAAACAGCCCAATTAAAGACAATTTTTGATTAAAAAGGGGATTTTTGGTATTATCAAGGTATTAATATTGACTTTGTTAATATGAGAAAAAGTTGTCTAGAACTTACCACTGAGTTAGAAGCTTTAAAAGAGCTCCAAGGACAGTTTGGTCAAGAATTAACCAAAGCGCAAAGTCTAAGTCCTAATAAACCAGAGGATTTGGTTTTAGTTAGGGATATAAAATTTAACCTAAACCAAACCCTCCAAGACCTCCAAAACGAACTCTGGCTTGATACCCCAGAATTTAGCGAAGAAAATCTTAAGGTTCAATATGACAATCAAATTGATATCCTATTAAAGGCTCATTTAATACACCCTTTGTCTATTGGCGAATTAGGAATTCAGGCAATTGATAATAAAGAATATCCTATACCAACTTTGAAGCAAATTAGCGAACAACTTGTTGAGCAAAAAGAATTTTTTGAAACTAAAATTAAGCAGGGTTTTACCAAATTGATTATGATTCCCTTTGGTTTAACTTTAGATAGTTTAACTTATGCCTATAGTGAAGCTTTGGTTGAACATCACCGACAAAACAAACTTTTTGATGTCAACAATAAACACTTTCCAATTAGCGAAATCCAGCCAAATAACCGAGATCAAAATTATCAAGGAAAAGATCAATTGGTTTATTTTCCTAAGAAATTTTCTAAAACCAACCATCAAGGTAAAACCAAGTTAGAGCTTTTACCCACCCAAGCTTGGCAGGTGCTATTGGTGGAAGACTTATCAAATTTACCGGCAGAAGGCCGAAGCCAAACTCTTAATGGTAGAAAACAATTAGAGGCAAAAACTGGCAAGGAACCTGATTGGTATCTTGAACAACTTCAGACTAATCCACAGTATCAAGGTGAACAAGGTTTAACCCCAGAGTCTTGGATAGCTTATGCCTTGACGCATTTACAAACTACTAATCAATTTATAGACGACATTGATGCCGAACTTCAAATTTATAGCGCTGCTTCAAAGGTGCCTTGTTTGTTATTGAGTAGTTTTTTTGTTCATGATAAATCAATACCGCTTGTATTCTTTAATAGAAGCAATTTTGAAATTAGATTTACGACACATAAAGGGGTTAAGGATCTTATTTGGCCTCCTGGTACCCGCTCGGCGATTAGTGTGATATAATTTTTACGTTGTTAATGTTATTATAATTTTATGTCTCAACTTTGCCCCGAACTCTCCATTAAGCTAGGTAATCTAAAAGAGCTTCAGAGACAATTTAATCAGGAACTGTCTAATTTGCCATCAACTGGTAAACCGGAATATTTAATTTTGGCTAGAGATATTAAAAATAAATTAGAGCAACAAGTTAATTTAGCACAAGAGGCTTGGCGACGAGTTGAAAAAACCTATCTTTATTTCAAAGAGCTGGAATCGGTAGAAAAGAAAAAAAATTATCACGAAGTAAAAAGCTTTAAAATTGACGATGGAAATATTTATGCTCTGCAAGTTTTACCTGATGGTCGGATTGTTTGTGGTACTGAAAATACTGTTACAATTTGCCAGCCGGATCAGCAGGGTGATTATCAGGTAAAAGTTCTTAAAAACAAAGTTTTTGAAAAAAGATCGGGTACTAATTATAAATTACAAGTTTTACCTGATGGTCAAATTGTCTCAGGTGGTCAATATGGTATTATCAACATCTGGACTTTAGATCAACAGGGTGGTTACCAAAACCAAACCTTTAGAGGATTTTATAATAAACATGCCGTTTGTTGGGTTACTTGTTTGCAGGTTTTTTCTGACGGCCGAATTATCGCTGGTAGCGCTACTACCGAGATTAAACTTTGGCAGCCAGACGCCGAAGGTAAATTTTTGCTAGATGCTGATGGTCAGCCAAATCAGCATATTCATAGTAGTTATGACGATGAATGGCCTGACGAACTAAAAATTTTAACTAATAACCAGGTTGTTTCATTGCACAAAATGCGCAACGATGATACTATGATTAAAATTTGGCAAATGGATGATAAGGGCAACTATGTTGAATTAAAAGAGCAAAGAAGTAATTTCAAGCAAGATTTTTTAAGCTTTAGTGGCCATATTGATAGTAGAAATGCTTCCTTAAAGAGCAGTCAAATCATGTCAGATGGTCAAGTTATTATTGGTAATCGTACCGGGGAAATTCTGTTTAAAGAATCTAAAATAAGTAAATCCAAAATAATTAAATGCTTTGACGAAAAACCGGTGGAGTGTTTACAAATTTTACCTGATAATCGGATTGTTGCTAGTGGAGATGACAAGATTAAAATATTAGAACCAGACAAGCAAGGTGATTATCAAGAAGCTGAACAATTTACTAGTACTGACTGTATGTTCCAAATGTTAGCTGACGGTAAAATCGTTACTGCTGGCAAAGATGGTATTGTTAGAATCTGGGATGGTGAGAAAGTGAATTAAATAAAGTGATCAATGAATTTAATATTTTATGTTAAAAACCTGCCCCGAACTTGCTGTTAAACTAGAAGCCATAAAAGTTCTTAAAAGCCAGCTTAATCAGGAACTGTCTAATTTGCCACCATCCGGTAAGCTAGAAGATTTAGTTATGCTTGAAAAGATAAAAGAAAAATTAGGATCAGAACTTAAGGACTTGCAAAATGAAGCTTGGTTTGGTCTACCAGAATTTAGCGAAGAATATTTTGAAAACCAATATGATATTCAAAGAGACATTTTAATAGAAAATGGCTTATTGAAATTTTTGTCAACTGGGGAGTTTGGTATTCACGCGATTGATGGTTTAGAATATCCAATGCCCACCTTGGAACAAGTTAAGGAAGGATTGCTAAAAAATCGAGAGTTGCTTAAAACTAAAATTAAACAAGGTTTTGTAGAATTAGTTATGGTTCCCTTTGGCTTACCAGCGGCCCTGTTAGACAAGGTTTATCGTGAAAAAGTAGTAAAAATTAATGAAAAAAAAGAGCTTTTGGCCACTGACAAACAACGAATAGAGCTAAAAGACGAATTTTTTACGGACCATGATACCAGATACCTTGAGGGGGATAGTGAGGGATTTTTATTTTATCACCCCCAAAATTTTTTTGAAGGTAATAATCCGGATAAAGCTAAACCAGAACTTTTGGCCACTCAAGCTTGGCAAGCGTTATTATTTAAAAATTCATCAGAATTTCCTTATACAGGACAAGTTGTTTTTGGTCGTAAAGAATTTGAAATTGGCAAAAACCCAATTGAATATTTAAAGCAATTACAGACTGATCCGCAATACCAAGGTGAACAAGGCTTAACTCCAGAATCTTGGCTAACTTACGCTTTAAGTAATTTAGAACAAAAAAATCAAATAGTTGATAATTATTATGGTTATCATCTACTTGATTGTTATTTTGTAATACAGAATCAACTCTATACTCCTGGGTATTATCAAGCCCAGTTATATTGGAATCATCCGGCAACTAATAACCCTAACTTTTCTGTTCGTACCGCGGTAAAGGTTATATAATTTTTATCTTTCTAAATAATTTTATGCCTCAATCTTGCATTGAACTCACCACTAAACTAAAATCTCTCGAAGCACTTAAAAAAGAGTTTGATTTGGAATTAGCGAAGCAAGAAAGCTCGGACTCTAAAAAGTCTGATGATTTGGCTTTGGCCAGAGATATTAAAATTAAATTGGAGTTAGAACTCAGAGAATTTCAGGAAATAATGAAAAAGATTGATTGGCAAGATTTTTATAAAAAAATTTTTGATCTTGAGTGTGACTTTTCCAAGGTAGTAATTCCCGAAAAAAAGGAAGGTTTTGATCGCTTGTTAATTATGGCTCAGGGTTTAGCTGCTTATCTGTTGTTTTCTGTCACTCAAAGACTTAATGGACGAGCACCTAATCCCGCTCTGACTGCTATTAATAGCTTTATTTCTGATCGCACCACGGTAGCCCCTTACGCCTTTTGGGTACGCGATGAAGAAGTTGACGTGGAATTTGATGGTTTGTCCGCTAAAGAGATTAAAGATCAAGGACTGGTTACAGAAACTTTGGAAGAACGGCTACTTCACGGATTAAAATATTTTAAAGAAACTGGTTATAATTTAGATACTCTCGCCGGTACTCTTTGCGCCGGTTCATATTTTAAAGATGGAAGCAAGGTGCCGCCTCTGATTACGACGCCCTATGTAAGATCTATTGGTAGGACAAATCCAGTGATACGCATTGATATGTGTCGTTATGATAGATGCGATACTAATTTGTGCGCCCGCGCGGTAGTTGTTTAATTTCTTTGTTATTATAAAAATATGCCTCAACTTTGCCCCGAACTTACCACTAAGCTAGACTTTCTCAAACAACTCAAACAACAGTTTGATTTAGAATTATTTAGCCTACCTCAAACAGGTAAGACAGAGGACTTGGCTTTGGTCAGAGAAGCAAAAACTAAATTAGAACAACCCCTCCAAGACCTCCAAAACAAAATATGGCTAGAAACTCTTGAAATAGGCCAAGAAAGTCTTAAAGCCCAATATGAATTTCAGAAGAACCTTCTTCTAAACTCAGGCCTCCTAAAAACCCTCGCCACTGGCGAATTAGGCATCGAAGCAATCGATAAGCAAGAATATCCCATACCCACCTTAGAACAGATTGAAGAAATGATGCTAGAAAAACGCAAGTTCTTAGAAACTAAAATCCCACAAGGCTTTATAAAACTAATTATTGTTCCCTTTGGCTTACCGCTAGATTCCCTAATTAAGGCTTATGGCAATACTCTATTCAAGCACCATCAACAAGGTAAGTTATTAGACATTCAAAATCGACCTTTGGAGCTTAGGGAAGTGTCTATTTGGGATGGGACTGGATACGCAAAGGCCGATGAAAAAGGGGATTTAGTATATTTCCCCCAAGAATACTCCAAAACTAATCATCAAGGTAAAACCAAGCAAGAACTTTTACCCACTCAAGCCTGGCAGGTTCTACTACTTGAAGACTTGCCTAGCCTTCCAGATATAGGACAAGGTAAAATCATCGCTCATCGTCAGCAACCAGAAGCTAACCAATCACCCAATGATTATCTTAAACAACTTCAAACCGACCTTCAGTATAAAGGTGAACAAGGCTTAACCCTAGAATCATGGCTAGTTTATGCCCTAACCCATTTAGCCCAAACCGATCAAGTGATTGATAACTGGGAAGACTTGGGTAAAACTTGTTATTTACTTAATAGTTATTTTAAATCTGGCTACGTGCCGCGTGCTAGTTTCTACCTAGGTCGTGCGCTGGTCAGTTTGAATCGGATCAATCTGGACTATCCCGATTCTGGCTGTTCCGGCCGTTTTGCAGTGAATATTCTTTAAATTATAATTTGAATTTATTTATGACTATTTTTTTGTTAACCTTGGCTACAGTTTTAGCTACTTTACTTGGTGGCTATTTAGCCACTAAATTTTCTCAGCAGTTGCATTATGTGCTAGCTTTTTCGGCGGGTAGTTTAATCGCTGTTGCAATTTTTGATTTAATTCCCGAAAGTTATAATTTAAGCAATCTGACCAAACTTAATAATGATTACTTAAGTTGGGGGATTATGCTAGGTTTTGTGCTGTTATTTTTGTTACAACGCTTGGCTATTTTGCACAGTTGCCCAGAAGGTGAAAAATGCTCACGAGCCCAACATCAACATTTGGGCACAACTAAAATTTTTAGTTTAATCTTGCATAGTTTTTTTGATGGTTTAATTATTGGTTTAGGTTTTAAAGTTTCAGTGGCTTTAGGTTTAAGTTTGGCGGTGGCAATTATTTTTCATAAATTAGCTGATGGCATTACTACTGTTTCTATCTCCTTGTTTCACCACCAAACCTTGAGTCAAAGTTATTTTTGGCTGTTAGCTGTGGCCTTGGCGCCGTTATTAGGGGCTACTTTGGGTTATTTTGTTCTATTACCAATTTATATTTTAGCCATTATACTAGCAATCTTTGCCGGGTCCTTTATTTATTTAGGCGCCGCCGATTTATTGCCCGAAGCTCATCACGAACACAGTTCTTGGGCTTTAATTTTTGCCACTTTAGGTGGCATGTTAATGATTTTTATTATTACTCTCTTGGAATAGTTTTTTAGTTAAGCAAAATGTGTTATAATATAACCATATGATTTGGCTTTTTTTAGTAATCATTGCTCAATTTTTAAATGCTATTGTTTTTGTAATAGATAAGTATTTATTAACCAAGCAAATTTCTCGGCCGGTAGTTTATACTTTTTATATTGCAACTTTAGGTTTAATTATCTTGTTAGCGGCCCCCTGGGGACTGTATTTGCCCAGTGCTTGGCAATTAATTATTGCCTTGGCTTCCGGGGTTTTGTATTCTTTGGCTTTATTGGCCTTCTTCAGTGCTTTAAAAGTGGAAGAAGCTTCACGAATTGTTCCTTATATCGGGGGCTTACAGCCAATTTTTGTTTTTGCGTTTGCCTATTTTTTGGTAGGCGAACGTTTAACTACTTGGCAATTGGTCGCATTTGAGTTATTAGTTTTAGGTAGTTTGCTAATTACCAGTGAAGGTAAAAAAGTTAATACTAAGGCTTTAATCTTGGCAACTACTTCTACTTTTTTGTTTGCCGCTTCTTACGCTGTTTCCAAGTATTCCTACAACGAACTAGGATTTTTGTGTGCTTTTATTTGGCGGTCAGTTGGGGCTTTTTTAGCAGTTGTGCCATTTTTATTTTTTGCCAAATATCGAACAGCGATTTTTGCCAAAAGCCAGCCCTTACCGAAAAAAACGCAATTTTTGTTTTTAACCAACCAGGCTTTAGGAGCAATTGGCTTTTTCTTAATCAATTATGCCATTTCTTTAGGTAGTGTTAGTTTGATCAACGCCATGCAAGGCGTGCAATATGCTTTTTTACTAATTATTACGGTAGTTATTTCGCTTAAAGCGCCGCAAATTTTTAAAGAGGCGGTTAACAAAAAAATTTTATTACAAAAAATATTAGCGATTATTATAATTTCTGGTGGTTTATATTTAGTTATTAAATAACCCTATGATTAATCTTTGGGCGGATCTTTATTTATGCTTATTGGCTTTTATTTTAGCTTCGTTAGAAGTGGAAATAGAAGGGGCTTACGGTTGGGCTAAAAAATTACCAACTTGGCGGCCGGCGGAAGATGAGTGGTATGCCAAATTTTTTAAAAAAATGATGCACGGCAAGGAATTGACTGGTTATCATTTACACGTTTTTGGCTTAATTTTTTTATTTTTTATGTTACCCTTTGAATTTGGTGTGCCGTTTACTTTAATAAACTTTTTAGAAATTCTTTCAATCTTTTTTTTGTTTATTGTTTTGTGGGATTTTTTGTGGTTTGTGATTAATCCTCATATTGATCTTAATAATTTTAAAACTGAAGCCAAAATAATTCATAAAGAATGGCTAGGTATTTTTCCGGTTGATTATTATTTTGGCGTCGCCATGTCTTTACTGTGTTATTTGCCGGTCGCTTATGAACATTGGCCAATTGGTCTACTAAAATGGACCATGACCTTTACTTTATTTGCTTTTTTTACTATCCTAATTATTTTGATTGAGCCTTACGTAAGAAGAATTAAGCGCAGTTAACTATGAAATTTTATAATTTTTTTAAAAGTCGCACTGGCTGGTTAGTCGTTATTATCGCAATTTTGTTAATTTATATTATTTATCAGCAAGATTACACTAAAGCTAATATTAGCTGGGGGGTTTCTTTTTCTAAACCTTACGCGGAACAATTGGGTTTAAATTGGCGGCAAACTTATTTGGCAATTTTAGATGATTTAAAAGTAAATAATTTACGCTTATCTAATTATTGGTCAGAAATAGAAAAAGCTCCCGGCCAATATGATTTTAAAGATATTGATTGGCAATTACAGGAAGCTGATAGGCGAGGGGTGCAAGTAATTTTGACTTTGGGTCGTCGGCAACCGCGTTGGCCAGAATGTCACGATCCGGCCTGGCTAAAAAATTTTCCCGAAACCGAAAGTCAAGCCAAAGTTTTGCAATTACTACGCGTAGAGTTAGAACATTTTAAAAACTATCACAATATTAAGGCTTGGCAACTAGAAAATGAGCCTTTGCTTTCATTGTTTGGCGTTTGCCCTAAACCAGATAAGGCTTTTTTGGCCGAGGAATACGCCCTAATTCAATCTTTAGACCCGCGACCAGTCTATTTAACCGATTCAGGAGAATTATCCGGTTGGTTTAGAGTGGCTTCACTGTCTGATTATTTGGGCACCACTATGTATCGCATAGTTTGGAATAAATATTTAGGTTTTTGGTCTTATCATCTTCCACCAGCCCTTTATCGTTTACATGCCTATGTGGTGCAAAAACTTTACGGACAAAAAAAGATAATTGTTACCGAATTACAAGCCGAGCCCTGGACTTGGAAACCGATGAAAGAAATGAGCAAAGACGAACAAAACAACTCTATGAATTTGACGCGCTTAAGTGAGACAATTAGTTACGCTAAAAAAACCGGCTTTACGGAATATTATCTTTGGGGAGCGGAGTGGATGTATTGGCGTAAATTGTCGGGGGATAATACTTTTTGGCAAGAAACAAAAAAATTATGGCAACCAACTTGGCGTTAATTTTATGCTAAAAAAAGATTTAGACAAATGGCTAAAGAAGTTATTAGGTAGTTTTATAATTTACGGACCCGTGGTAATTAAACGTCAAATTTTGGTGCAAAAAATTACGCAAGTTAAAACCGTAGATTATTCTGGTAAGCTGCCGCAAAACTCTTTTAAAGAAATATTTTTACCAGCCGAACAAGAAATAATTACTTATCAAAAAACTAAGGTGGAAACCGTAATTAATCAAGAAGCAAAAAACATTATTGCCTGGGGTTTGAACGTCTTAGATTTAAAGGCATTAACCTTGTATGAACAAGTTTTTGCCAAAGATCCTTATTACCAAGCTCGTCGCCGTCAAATTTTAGTGATTGGTTTTCACCCAGCCGACGCTGTTAGTGCTAAACATTACAAAAATTTTGCCTTAGAATTGGAAGATAATTTATTAGAACATTTAGTCTTTGATGTTTTTATTATTAAACATGGCGCTAATTTTATTTTTTATACCGGTACCAAAAGGGGGCAACAATTTTTGGAAAATCAGGGAATTACTGATTACCAACACGTAGCCTTTATTGGCCCGGCCAAAGAAGGCTCAATTAAAGCTCAAGAATTGGCGGGGTTGATAAGTAAATCAGTTAATCATCCCGTTTGGGAAAAATTAGCCAAAACTTGCTTAGCCTGTGGTAAATGCTCGGCGGTTTGTCCAACTTGTTATTGCTTTGATTTGACTGAAAAAAATTGTAGCCGTTGCCGGGTAGCGGGCAATTGTTTTAATTCAGATTTTGGCCTAGTGGCCGGTGGTAATAATTTTCAAGAAACCATTAAACAAAGAATCTTTTTTTGGTATACCCATAAATTTGTGCGAATTCCGCAGCAATATAAATACGCGGTGCCAGGCTGTATAAGTTGTTTACGTTGTTACCAGGTTTGTCCGGTAGGAATTGATATTAGAAAAGTTTTAGCGGAACTAAAAAAACCAACGACAAAAAAATAGTATGAATAATCCTTATCTACCTTTAGCGGTAAAAATTTTAAGCAGCCAAGCAGTCTCGGCGGATACAAAGTTATTAACCTTACAGTTACCTCGTGCTACCAGGTTTGATTTTAAATACTTACAGTTTATTATGGCTGGCTTACCGGGTTGGGGCGAGGCCGCTTTGAGCCTTACTTCTTCACCGGAAATTAAAAATACTTTAGCCGTGGCCGTGCGCCAAGTTGGTGGCTTAACCACCAAATTACAACAGCTAAAACCTGGAAATAACCTATTTATTCGGGGCCCTTTTGGTAATGGCCTGGCTAAAGAGTTACTTAATCAATCAGTGTTACTAATTGGTGGTGGCTGCGGCTTTATTCCTTTGCGGCCAATTATTTTAGACTACACAGCCGGTAAATTACCATTAAAATCTTTGCAAACAATTTATGGCTGTAAAAATCAAAGGGCACTATTATTTACCAAGGAACAAGCTACTTGGCAGGCTAAAAGTGACTTTAAAGTAATTTTAGAGCAACCAGAAGGTTCGTGGCCCGGTAAACAAGGGTTAATTACTGAATTATTAAACCAGACTCAAATTTCTTTAACCACCAAAATAATTATGGTTGGCCCACCGCTGATGTATAAATTTGTTTTAAAATCCTTGTTAGCTAAAAAAGTTTTACCAAGTAATATTTATTTGTCGCTTGAAAGAAAAATGTATTGCGGTTTAGGAGTTTGTCAGCATTGTGCGATTGGTCCCTATTATGTTTGTAAAGATGGTCCAGTGTTTACTTATGAACAATTAAAAAATATTCCCGAAGCCATCTAATTTTATGTGTTTAACTACTCCGGTACAAATAATTAAAATAAAAAATAATGAGCTGACCGTGAAAAATGGTAAAAAGATTTATCAAGTCAAAAATTTATTATTAGCTAAAGTAAAAACAGGGGATTGGTTACTAACAAACGCTAATTTGGCTTTAAGTAAAATTACCGCCAAAGAAGCTAAAGAGATTTTAAAAATTTTAAATCAACATGAAAAAATATAAATATTTAGCTTTAGCCGTTTTAGCAGCAGTAATTTCCGGTCTGGCCAATTTTGTTAATAAACTAGCTTTAAATAATTTTGCCGACCCAGTACAATATACTTTTTTAAAAAATTTAGTTGCGGTTATCTGTTTATTTGCCTTAATTTATCCCAGCTTGAAAAATTTTAAACTTGGTACTACTAAAAATTTGCCCTGGATTAAATTTTTGCTAATTGGCTTGGGCGGGGGTGGCTTAGCTTTTATATGGTATTTTAAGGGCCTAGCGCAAACCAGCGCCATTAACGCTTCCTTTATTCACAAAACTTTATTCGTTTGGATTGCTTGCTTGGCAGTATTTTGGCTAAAAGAAAAAATTAACTGGCAACAATATGCCGGTTTGGCGATATTGTTTGGTGGTAATTATTTATTGTTTGGTCAGTTTACTTGGCTTAACCAACCTGGTGATTATTTGGTGTTTTTGGCTACGTTAATTTGGGCTGTAGAATTTATCCTAGCCAAAAATTTATTAGCTAATTATTCGCCTCTAATGGTTGGTTTTAGTAGGCTACTGATTGGTTTACCGTTGATTGCTTTATTTGTTTCGCCAAAAAATTTGTTAATCTGGCAATTTAATCTTAATCAGTGGCTGTGGCTAGGTCTAACGGGAGTTTTGTTAGCGCTGTTTATTAGTACTTGGTATTTAGCTTTAAAAAACTTATCAGTTACCACAGTTAGCACAATTTTGGTTGTGGCTTCGCCAATTACTACTATTTTACAAACAATTTTTGTTACTCACAATTTTGTAATTAAACAAGGTATTATTTATGGTATATTTATTATAGGAGTTTTTTTAGTGGTAAAATATCGCTCTAATTACAATAATAACTATGACCCTATCCTTAACAAAATCTAATCAAGCTGGGCTATTGCTTTGTAGTCGCTATGCTTTACCGCCTAATTGGTTAAAATACTGTGGTGGTGATAATCCTAAGGAGATTTTAGCCTACAGCGCGGAAAAAGTTGCGGATTTAGGTTTGGTTGAGTTGTTAAAAGAATTTAACACCATGCATCCTTATTTAAAATTAATTGCTGAGGCTAATAAAATTTCTGATCCCTTTGCTGCTTCGGTAGTAGAAGCCTATTGGCTTGGTAATAAATTATTAACTAAAGTTTCACAAAATAGTTTATATAATTTTTTACGTGACGATCTACAACTTAATAAAAAAATAAAAAATAATTTGTGGAACGAAATTACTGATAAAATTAACTTACGACCTTGGCCACATCATAGCTGGCATGTCTTTAATGTTTTTATTCGCACTGGACATTTTACTTTAGAACATACCTTAGAAACCATGGATAATTGTAAAATTTCCTGGGGGCAAGTAGTGGCCGATAATGGCGACAGCTTTTCAGTTAGTACCCAGCCTTTGGCGCTAATTGATGGCGAACTAGACTTTGGTTTAACTACTATAAAAAAGATTTTTAAAGCTCAGCCCGAAAAGAATCTAAGTTTAGAAGTTAAAGTAGGGGATTATGTTTCTTTTCATTGGAATTGGTTTTGTGACAAATTAACCCTTAAACAGTTGCAGTACTTAAAAAAAATTACCGCTGATAACTTAGCCATTGCTAATTTAACTATATGATTTTATATCGCACTCGCCAATTAACTTATCCTGGTTTAACTGGGGTCTTTGTGGTTTTGATAATAGTTCCTCTTTATTTGGCTTATCATTATCAATTAGGTTATACCTTTAAGGGCAACCTGTGTTTGTTAGTAGCCATAGTCAATTTGTTTTACCTAATAAATTTTAATCACTTAACAATTACTTTAACCCCGCAACAGCTAAACTTTGGTTTTGGTTTATTTTCTAAAAAAATTCCTTTGGCCAATATTTTTTACTGGCAAACAGCCGATCTAAGTGATAAAAAAATAACTGCCGTTGGTATTAGACGTTTAACTGGCCATCAGACCGTTTATTTAGCCAAGGGGCATCGGTCTATTGATTTAAAAACTGTAGTTGGGCATTTTTATTTGACTTGCAATCAACCGCAAATTTTGATTGATAAAATTACCGAAGCTAAAAAATTACTAAATTATGGAAAAAATTAAACCTAAAATTGCTATTATCGGCTTAACTTCCTGCGAAGGCTGTCAATTTTCTATGCTTGATCAAGGTCAAAAATTTTTAGCTTGGCTGACTAAAGTTTCTTTGGCTGAATTTAGATTACTAGCCGAAACCTCAAAGCAGAACGAAAATTATGACATTGTTTTTATTGAAGGCAACCCGATTACTCCGGCCAACGTTGAGTTGTTACAAAATTTAAGAAAGCATTGTCGCTGGTTGGTAGTAATTGGTAATTGTGCGGCCTTAGGTGGGGTACCAGAAATAAAAAATTATCAATTAAAGAAAAAAACTATCCACGAGGTTTATAAAGATATTCGCGGAATTGCTAATCCAATCATCAAGGAAGTTGCTAATTTTGTTAAGGTGGATTTAGTTGTTCCCGGTTGTCCAATTGATGGGGAAGAGTTTATGACAATTGCCAATAAGCTGATTGAGGGGGTTTTACCAAAAATTGCCCAACAGCCGGTTTGTAATGAATGTCAGTTGCGAGGTTATGACTGTTTGTTACAGCAAGGTGAAATTTGTTTGGGGCCAGTTACTTTGGCGGGCTGCCAGGCAATTTGTTTAAAAAGTGGCCAAGGTTGTTGGGGTTGTCGGGGTTTAATTAAGGATAGCCAAAAAACCCACAAAACCAAGAATTTGATGAAAAAATTACTTAGCCAACATTCCTCAGAAGAAATAAGTAAAGTACTGGAAGTTTTTGGTGTTCGTGACAGCCTTCAAGTGGAGTTAATCAAAGAAAGTAAAAAAACCAAAAAATAATATGAAAATTCAAGTAAATCATATTGGCAAGATGGAAGGACACACTGATTTTGTGGCCCAAATTTTAGGTAATAACGTTAAGCAGGCTAAATTCATTACCACTGAAGGTTCGCGCTTAATTGAGGGCTTGTTGGTCGGTCGGCACTATTATGATGCACCAATTATTACGGCTAGAATTTGCGGCATTTGTCCGGTGGTGCATAATTTGACTAGCATTAAAGCAATTGAAAATGCTCTGGGCTTACAACCAACCAACCAAACTATTTTATTACGCAAGCTAATGCAATATGGTCAGATTATTCATAGCCACGGCTTGCACTTATTTTTTTTATCGTTGCCGGATTTTTTTGATCTTAATAATGATTTAAAATTTGTTAAAAAATATCCAGTCGAAACTCAAGCGGCGATGCGCTTACGAGATTTTGGTTTAAAACTTTTAGCGCTAATTGGTGGGCGGGCGATTCATCCGATTGCTTCGGAAGTAGGTGGTTTTAAAAAATATCCGGACTTAGCTAAACTAAAAAATTTAAATCAACAAATTCCCGAGTTATTAACTGACGCCAAAAATATTTTTAATTTAACCCAAAAAATCAAGTATCCGGTAATTAAACGTCACACCGAATTTATTGCATTGAAAGATAAAACTGAATACGCAATTTATCAAGGCGATCTGGTTTCAACTAATGCTTTACATATTCCAGCCGAAAAATATGCCCAGGTTATTAAAGAAATACAAAAACCTTATGAAGCAGCTAAACGCGCCGAGTATCTTGGTGGTACCTTTATGGTTGGTGCTTTGGCCAGAATAAATAACAATCATCAACAATTAAATCCACTAGCCAAAAAACTTTTGCGCTCCTTAGCTTGGGATTTTCCGGTTTATAATACTTTTATGAATATTCCAGCTCAGGCAATTGAAATTGTTCACTTGTTAGAAGAGTGCCAAAAACTACTGAACAATTTTAATACTCAAGGCCTTAAAGTAGAAGTGAGCCAAGCACAGAAACTAAAATTAATCGGTTGGGCTAATCCTTTGGGCAAAACCACTGCCGGAGTAGGGGCGATTGAAGCGCCTCGAGGCACCCTTTATCATCATTATCTAATTAATCGCGACGGTATTATTGAACAGGCCGATATTATCACCCCAACCGTACAATTTTTAGATAATATCGAAGAAGACATTAAGGTTTACTTGCCAAATATTACCAAACTAAAACCTCATGATCGCCAGATTAAAATTCGCGCCCTAATCCGCGCCTACGACCCTTGTATTAGTTGTGCGACGCATTAATATGAATTTAAAAAAATTTCACCAAATTATACTGGACTGGTCACCTTACCTAGTGCTGGCCTTTTTTTATCAAAATATTCATTACCTGGCTGATTTTTGGCAGATTAAAAGTTTTGATTGGTTACTTACAGCGATTGATCGTTGGCTTTTTTGGGGTCAACTACCAACCTTAATGATCCAAAGCTGGAATAATTATTGGCTAACTGAATGGTTTAGCTTAATTTATCTATTATATCTTCCTTTGTTAATTGTCGCGCCCTTATATTTTTATTTACACAACAAACAATTATACCGAAAAATAACCATCTTAATTTGTCTAACTTCAATTATTGGTTTAACGGGGTATATAATTTTACCGGCCGTTGGTCCGGATAGCTATTTGAGTGATAAATTTATCCAGTCAATCATCGGTGGGCCAATTTTTAAGCTAGAAAATTTTATAATTAGCTTAGTTCGGGCACCTCGGGACACTTTTCCTAGTATGCACGTGGCGCATACCGCAGTGATTTTATTTTTTTGTTGGCGTCGTAAAAGATTTATTTTTTGGTGGTTACTACCTTTTGTTCTTAGCGTTTGGTTGTCTACAATGTATTTAAGGTATCACTATTTTATTGATGTCCTTTCTGGCGTCGCCGTGGCTTTGTTGGCCTATTGGCTGTACCTTAAATTAATTCAAAATGTAAATATCAAAAATAAAAATTAGAACAGAATTTAATTAAATAAAAATTTTGAATTTTGCATTTTAATTTTTAAATTAATATTATGCACGATTTACACGAAGCTAATAAAATTATAAAAGTTATTTTAGAACAAGCTCAAAAAAATAACTTACATAAAATCACTAAGCTTAAGCTTACTTTGGGTGACTTAATGGAACATGGAGAATTAATTAAGCCTGCTAATTTAAAGTTTAATCTTAGATTATTGGCTAAAAATACCTTGGCGGAAGGCTTGACTATTGACATTAAGTCAATAACCGGGCATACTTGGACTGTTGTATCAATTGAAGGAAAATAGGAGGGTATCTCATGTACCTTTTACTCACAAGTTTAATTACCGTAGTAGTTTTAGTGATATTGTTTCTGATTGTATTTTTTCGCCACCCGCTTGTTTATACAATTAAGCCCGGCAAGTTAATTTCGCCAGCTGAGGGTAAAATTGTAAAAATTTGCTACGACCAGCCAATTAATAAAACTGATACATATATAGAGGTGTATATTTTGTTAAACCTCTTTAATGTTCATCGGCAATATGTGCCCCTGGCTGGCCGAGTAATCAGTTTAGAAAGAATTCCCGGCGAATACCAAATTGTTAACACTAGCACTACCCTAAGAAAACTGGGGCGAATAATTAGAAAACAAAATCGCCTTGTCACCACTATTGAGGTCAGTAACTGGACCTACAGTATCACCCAATATAGTGGCTACCTACCAAGAAGAATTATTAACTATCTAACTTTGGACCAAGTCTGTGAAGCCGGACAAGAATTGGGTTTAATCTGTTTTGGTAGCCTGGTAATGATTACATTACCAGCCGATAGGGTAAGCTTAACTATCGCTTTAGGAGACAAGGTTACGATTGGCGAAGTCCTGGGAGATTTGCACTAAAATTAATCTGGCTTAATCCACAAAATTAAGCCACTTTTTTTAAAATAAAAGTCGTGTTATAATAAAATAACTTTTATGAATATTCGGTCAATTCAAAGTATTAAAAATTTAGCTGGTCAAACTGCTCTGGTGCGAGTAGATTTTAACGTCAAATTAAAAGGGGATCGGGTGGTTAATAATCAAAAAATTGTTGAATCTTTGCCAACCATTAAACTACTCCAAAAAAAGGGAGTTAAAATTATTCTTTGTTCACACTTAGGTCGCCCTAATGGTCATAAAGTTAAAGAATTTTCTTTACGACCAGTCGCTAATGAGTTGGCGCGACTGCTTAAGCAACCGGTTGCTTTTATCCAAACCGATTTAATTAAAAATTTTGATTTTGCTAAAAAACAACTCGCCGGTCAATCCCTAAGTTTGCTAGAAAATATTAGATTTTATCCCGAAGAAGAAAAAAACAGTCCCAAGCTAGCCAAACTTTTAGCCGGTTTAGCCGAGCTATTTGTAATGGATGCCTTTGGTACTATTCACCGAGCGCAGGCCTCCACAGAAAAAATTACCCATTATCTACCAAGCTACGCTGGTTTATTGGTAATTAAAGAAGCAAAAAATTTAAGTCAAGCTTTAAACCCCAAACATCCAGCCGTGGCTATTATTGGCGGGGCTAAAATTTCTGACAAAATTTTAATCATCAAAAACTTATTAACCAAATATGATTACTTACTATTGGGCGGCGCTTTGGCTAACAACTTTTTAGCCGCCAAAGGTTTTGATATTAAACAATCTTTAATTGAACCAAAACAACTAAACTTGGCTAAAAAATTATTAGCCAACAAAAAAATTATTATTCCTCAAGATTATATTTTTGGTAAACTAAATAATCAAGAAATGATTTTAGATCTTGGGCCCAAAACCATTAAACAATATTGTCAACTAATTAAATCTGCTAAAAGTATTATTTGGAATGGTCCGCTGGGTTATTTTGAACAGCCTCAGTTTGCACGGGCGACTAAAACAATTGCCCGGGCAATCACTACTAGTTCCGCTAAAGCTGTTTTGGGCGGTGGAGAAACTTTAACGGCGCTTAAAGGTTTAAAAATTAAAAATAATATATTTGTGTCCACTGGTGGAGGAGCGATGCTAGAATTTTTTTCTGGTCAAACCTTGCCAGGTTTAAAAAAGTTAATTATTAACTAAATTATTTATGTCCGAACTAAGAGAAACCCAAAATTACGCCGTTAGCGGCAAAACTGATCAACGTTTAATTGACATTGCTAACGATTTTGGCATTACCCAAGAAGATGCCGACATTATGCATGAAGAATATGAAGCGGGAATTAGCGCCGAAGAAATAACCCGAAACATCAATGATGGCCTAGAGGCTCGGGGATTAGATTCATTAACCTCAACTCAGACTGAAGAATTAATTGAGCTTTTAAAAACTTTAATTAGCGAAAAAGAAGAACGAGAATTTTCCTTAGAACAATAATAACTAATTGCAAAAAACTATGCCAAAAATAAAAAATATTACCGCGCGAGAAATAGTTGATTCTCGCGGTAACCCGACTATTGCCGCCAAAGTTTTACTTAGTGATGGAACAATTGGTCAAGCCATGGTGCCTAGTGGCGCTTCTACGGGCGTTCACGAAGCCCTAGAACTACGTGATGGTAATATTAAACGCTATCATGGTAAGGGCGTTTTAAAGGCTGTTGCTAATGTTAACAAAAAAATTGCCCCAAAATTAAAAGGCTTTGAAGTAACGAAACAATCCGGTTTAGATCAATTAATGCTAGAATTAGACGGCACGCCTAATAAAAACAAACTTGGTGCTAATGCGATTTTAGCAGTTTCTTTAGCTTGCGCCCAAGCGGCCGCGAACAGTAAAAAAATTTCATTGTTTAAATATTTACGTCAACTTTCTGGTCTAAAAGAAACTGCTTGGAAATTACCTAAACCGATGATGAATGTTTTAAATGGTGGCGCCCACGCTAATTGGGCTGCGGATTGGCAAGAATTTATGTTGGTGCCACAACAAGCAACTTTTGCCGAGCGCGTTCGTTGCGGCTCAGAAATTTTTCAAACTTTAAAAAAGATTTTAAAAGCTAAAAAATTAAACACTGCCGTGGGTGATGAAGGTGGGTTTGCGCCACAACTCAAAACTGCCGAAGACTCATTAGATTTGTTAATGACTGCCATTAAAGAAACCGGCTACCGGGCTGGTCGAGAGGTGGCCATCGCCATTGATTTAGCTTCTTCAGAATTTTTTAACAGCCAAACTAATCAATACGAGCTAAAAAATGCCGGTCGTAAATTAAGTGGCGAAGAGTTTATTAAATATTTGGAACAATTGGTGGCCAAATATCCCATAATTTCTTTAGAAGATCCGTTGGCGGAAGATGATTGGTCGACTTGGCAAAAATTAACTAAAGTTTTAGGAAAAAAAGTACATTTAGTAGGCGACGATTTATTTACCACCGATCCTAAACGTTTACAACAGGGAATTGATAACCAGGTAGCAAATGCGATTTTGATTAAAGTTAATCAAATTGGTAGTTTAACCGAAACTTTAACCGCGATTCGTTTAGCAAAAAAACATGGCTATAAAGTAATTATTTCTCATCGCTCCGGCGAAACCGAAGATACTTTTATCGCCGACCTAGCCGTAGCCGTTAACGCTGATTATCTTAAAGCCGGAAGTTTATCCCGTTCCGAACGAGTGGCTAAATATAATCGCGTAATGGAAATTGAAGGGGAATTAAAAAAATAACATCCTTATTTAAAAAAGTCGCCTAACTGGCGACTTTTTTGGCTTGACAGGTTTTTACTTTGGGTTTAAGCTAAGATGTTGATATAATATCAATAATTTCAAAAAAGGAGGAATATTATGGGAGATTATAAGACAACAAACACAACGGATATCTTTGGTGCTGTTTTGGGAGTTTGCAATGCAAAAGTAGAAGATCGTGATGGAAATATTGGTAGGGGTGCTGGTTTTACTCAAGAAGAGGCCGATAGGGACGCATTTTCTCATCTTAAAAACGCTGACCCCTCAGATAGTTATTATGAAGGAAAATCTAAGCCTAGTTCCGACGAAAGCAGTTCTGATTGGTTCAGCTTTGGGGGTGACAATGATAACTCAAAGCCTAGTAGCGAAAGTAACACTGATGGCGACGACGAAAATTATGAAAGCTCAGAACCAGAAAGCAGTCCAAGTTATCACGAAAGTTCTTATGGTGATGATAATTGGACTAGTGGAGGCACAAGCAACGAAATCAGCGATGCGGGAGTTTTATCGATAGTATTGGGTGCGCTAATTATTTTTGGCTTGATTTGTTTTAGCGGTTGGAGCGTTCTAAATAAAAGCTTAAAATCACTTCATTCTTGGGAAGAAACCAAAGCAATCAGACAAAGTAGTATAACTTTAGAAGAAAGCGCAAAAAATCTTTCGCTGTATGTTAGACAAAATAACTTGTTAGAAGGAAATTTTAGTGACTACAGGTTAATAATGCCTCCAGCAAGCATTTGGACTGATTCTAAATGTGAAATTTTATGGAATAGATCTGCTTTTGTTGGCCCTAAGCTACTTTACATTTTTCGTACCTCTGATGGGGGAACGACTTGGAGGTTGGAAAGTAAAGAAAATTACAAGAATAATTCAGCAACAGATGCAAAATCAACCACCCCTACAGCGCAGCCTAAATCACGAGAGGCGATGATGTTTGTTTGGCGGGCCGAGACTGCCTGTCAAGAACGCAACTTTGATAAGACTATCGCTGATTGTTCCAAGGCCCTTGAGTTAGATCCAACTTTAGCTGAAGCATACAATTATCGCGGTCGGGCTTTTTATGAAAAAGGATACTATGAGCAAGCTATCGCTGATTGCTCCAAAGCCATTGAGTTAGATCCGAAAGATTACGATGCTTATCACAATCGTGCTTTTACGTACTATAAGATTAGTGCTTATGACCGAGCAATTGCCGATTGGTCAAAAGTCATAGAACTAGAGCCGATCTTTAGTGTGCCCTATATTTATCGGGGCAGATGTTTCGAGCTGAAGGGTGATCTTGACCAAGCAATTACTGATTACACTAAAGCTATTGCATTAGAACCTGGTTTTTCTGAGGCTTATCGCGATCGCGGTTTCCCATATTACGCAAAGGGAGATTATGACCGAGCAATTGCTGATTGGTCTAAAACCGTGCAGTTATGGGGAGATGCTTCATCTTTTTTGCATCGTGGCTTTGCCTATCAAGCCAAGGGCGAAAATGATAAGGCTTGGGCTGACTTCAAAAAGTGTCAGGCGCTTGGTGGCACTGTACCAATTGCCGCATTGGACAAGCTAAAAAATCTTTCTAGGCAGTAAAAATGATTTAAAATGCGCCGACCAAAAGGTACGGCGCTTTTTTATACAAAAATAATTAAAATGTTGTTTAGCTCATTTAACATTTTTCATCTTATAGAAATTTAAAATCGCCAGTTAGGCAATTTTTTGTTAAAATATATAGATGAAATTACAATTAGAACACCTTAAGCCTGAAGTTGATAAGCTACAAAAGCATTATGGTAGTACTAAACACTATGCCATTTACGGAGCGGGTTGTCTTAAAAATCCTCAAAATTTGTTCTTATTTATGAATCCAACCGCTAAAAATTATTCTGCGGTGTTTAGCTGGCAAGGATTACGGGCTCCGTGGATAGGAACAAAAAATATTTGGAAAATGTTTTTTGCTTTGGGATTCTTAGAAAAAGATATTTTTGACTCCACTCAAAACAATAACCGAGCTGCTTGGAATGAAAAATTTGTTAACGTATTATATAGTAGTTTAAGTAAAAAATCCATTTATATTACTAATCTTGCAAAATGCACGCAAATAGATGCTAGGGCTCTAAAAAACGAGGTATTTAGAAATTACTTGCGAAACACCTTGGAAGAAATATACCTTATAAATCCCGATCATATTATTTCTTTTGGTAATCAAGTTTCCTCTATTTTGCTAAATAAAAATATTAAAGTTTCTGAATATCAAGAAACTAATAGCGAAATATTAACCATCAAAGACAAAAAGTTCAAAGTTTACCCCGTTTATTATCCAGTGGGACAGGGGATGAGAAATATGCCCAAGGCAATTAAAAGAATAAAAGCAATAGTCACCTAATAGACTTTTTGTTATAATTCTAAACATGGAAAAAGAAAATAAAACTAAAGCGTTAATATATATCTTAGTCTGTATAGGCTTATGGGCTTTAATTCCCGTGGTTTCCCGGCTTGGCCAACAAAGCTTAGATAACTATCAATTTTTATTTTGGTCAAGTTTATTATCGTTTTTTGCTCTCGCGGCAAGTTGTTTAGTAACCAAAAAGTTTAAAAATTTTAAAAATTATACCGGTCACAACCTATGGTCTGCTCTTGGCCTAGGATTTTTAGGTTGTTTTTTGTATTATCTCTTACTGTATTTTGGTTACGCCAGGGCTCGCGGGCTGGAAGTTTTAGTTATTCAATACACTTGGCCGATATTTATTGTGCTGTTTTCCATAATTTTTCTTAAAGAAAAAATAAAAAATCAAAATATTATAGCTATTATTTTAGGTTTTTTAGTGGTGCTGCTAGTATTAACCAAAGGCGAATTCAATCAAATTTATTTAGGAAACCTAGCCGTTGACTTAGTTGTTTTACTTGCCGCTTTAGTCTTTGGTCTTTTTTCTGTTCTTAGTAAAAAAATTAATCTTGAACCCTATTCAGCTACTACTATTTTCTTTATTTCTGCCACGATCTTTTCCTTTTTTAGTATGATTATTTTTTCTCACTTTGTTTTCCCGGCTAAAAACTCTTGGCTACTTATTTTAGTTAATGGAATTTTCATTAACGGCTTTTCTTATGTTTTATGGTTAAAAGGCTTAAGCTACGCCAAAACTTCCTTTATTGCACCATTGCTTTTTTTAACCCCAATTTTAGCGGCGGTTTTAATCGTTATATTTTTTCACGAAGCACTGCTACCAGTATATTTTTTAGGCTTAATACTGGTGCTTACTGCTGGATTAATTTCCAAATAGCAACTTATCTAAAAAATCATTTGAAATCTTTTTGACAGGGTAGTATAATATAAAAAAAGATTAAATATTTTAAAAATTAATTTAAGAAAATGAAAAAGGGAGGATTTTTTTATTTAACCAAGGTTGTTTCAACCGTGGTTTTTTTCGTGGCTATAATTTTTTTGCCACTTAAAGTTTGGGGAGCGCCCAGTTGGTGTCAAACCTGCACGGCTTGGCCCAGTATTCCTTGGATGTCGCCCGCCGGTCAAATTGGCAACGCCACTTTAACTAAGGCTTTAAGTCCGTATTATGTAGAAAATGCAGCGACAATTTTAAGTTACGGCACGGTTACTATTGAACCGGGCGTGGTTATAAAATTTGGCCCACGTTTTCAAGGCACTTGGTACACTTGGCCAACCGAATTAATTATTAAAGGTTCTTTGCAGGCAGTCGGCACCACGGCGGAACCGATTGTCTTTACTTCTTATCGCGATGACAGTGCTGGTGGCGACACAGATGGCGATTTTGGTTTAATTATGCCAACACCCGGTGATTGGAAGGGTTTGTCTTTTGCCGATAGCGCTACCTCAACTTTAAATTCTATTCAAATACGCTATGCCGGAGCTAACGCGCCTGGACCTGGCTTGGCGGCCATTGATGGATTTTTTAAGGGCAGTTTAACTAATAGCCAAATCACTAATAATCGCACGGATGGAATTTTACTGCGTTGGGGTGGAGACAGTAATAAACTAGTTATTGATAATAATGTTTTCAAGAACAACTCCAACGGTATAAATTTTCAAGTTAGCAATCCCATAGAGCTAACCAACAACCAATTTCTAGAAAATCGTGAAACTGGCCTAATGATTGATTTTGCTAATCGCACCGCCACCATTAAAAACAATTTATTTCAGGGCAATGCTAATTTTGGCTTGAAGGTTAGCCAAGCCGTAGCCAGTAGTACTATTGAAGCGACTAATAACGACTGGGGTAGTCCCAGTGGGCCTTATCAGTCGGTTTTAAATGCTACCGGTAAAGGTGATAAAGTTTCTGATAATGTTTTATTTGATCCTTGGTTAAACAAAGACCAAGGCCCAGAAATTTCTCTGGACCAGCCCGTCATTTTGATTCCCGGAATTTTGGGTAGTTGGCCAGTTAAAGGCGAATGGCGTTTAGATCCAATTTTTGGTACTTATGATAATTTATATCAAGCCTTAAAAGAAGCGGGCTACCAAGAAGGCAAAACTCTGTTTAGTTTTCCTTATCAATGGCGACAAGGTAATGTTTTGACTGCAGAATTACTAAAACAAAAAATTGCTACGGTTAAGCAGTTGTGTAATTGTCAAAAAGTTGACTTAGTAGCGCATAGCATGGGAGGTCTAATAGCTAGAGAATACATTGAAAGCGATAATTATGCTGATGATGTTGACCAAATAATTTTTTTGGGCACCCCACATCAGGGAGCTACTAAATCTTACTTAATTTGGGAAGGAGGGGAATTTGGACCAGATAAACTAAGTAAATTATTTAAATATATATTTAAAATAGAGGCCGTAAAAAATGGCTATCTAAATTTATCGCAGTATGTCCGAAATATGATCCCAACTGTCGGCCAGCTTTTGCCAGTATATGATTATCTACGCGAGCAAGAGACGCTTAATCTAAAAAAATATCCAACCTCGCCTTATAATTCATTTTTGGAACTGCTAAATCAAACCACAAAAGTACAAAAACTATTAACCAATACAAAAATCAACAACATTGTTGGTGACTTAGGAAATTCGTCAACGTATGATATTATCAAAATAGTAAATTCAACTTATAATAATTTATGGCTAGACGGTTATCCGGAAAACTTTTATGAAGGGGGCAGTAATGTAGGCTTAGAGATGGGCAATGGTGATGGCACGGTACCATTACGAAGTAGTACAGTTATCGGTGGCCAGGAAATAAATTCTATAAAACTAACGGCTGAACATAGTGATTTGAATACGGTCGCTCAACAACAAATAATAAAAATTTTAACCAATCAAGAAACTAGCAACTACATTGATCATGGCAAAATCTTTAACGCCTTATTTGTTACTGTTCATTCGCCGGTTAATTTACTAATTACCGCACCAAATGGTCAAAAAGTCGGTTATGATTTAATCAACAATACTACCACCCAGGAAATTTCTCAGAGCTTTTATGACCCTGATTTGGAATTTATTATAATTCCCAATCCGCAGGCCGGCCAATATCAAATTCAAACACAAGGAACCGGAGCTGGTAAATATGAATTAGAAACCACCTACTTAACCGATAATGCAGAATTTACCAAAACCTTCGTTGCCACTACTACTGCTGATACTATTCATAATTTTGCTTTAACTTATTCTGCTACTTCTACTGAACCACTCGTGCAATTACAACCCGAAGACACTACGCCCCCGCAAATTCAAATTAATTGGCCTTTAGCCCAAAATTACCTTAATACCGGCACTTTTACCCTTAGTTTTGTGGCTACCGATGCTTTTTCTGGGTTAGCCAGCACCACCGCCACTTTAGATGGAAAATTAGTAACTAACCAACAAGCTTTAGATTTGTCGTTGTTAACCGTAGGTGATCACAACTTTAAAGTTGTAGCCGTTGATTTGGCAGGTAATATTGCCACTCAAGAAGTTAACTTTAAACTATATACTAACATAGTTACGTTTTTAAAGAACATTGAATATTATCACCACCTGGGCTTACTAAAACCTAAAGGATTTTTTCTTAGTTTTATGGTAGAATTAAAACATAGTAAGAATCACAAAGGTTTTTGGAATAAAATTAAAAATTTTAGAAATCAACATATGGATGCTTGGGTTTATGACTTAATATATTCACAAATTAAATATTTATCACGCTAAATTAAAAAAATAATAAAAATTTATGGAAGAAGTAAAAAATTCAAAAAATAATATTTTGTGGTTATGGATTACAACTTTTATCTTGACAGTTATACTAATGCCATTTTTTGGCAAATTATATTATATTAAATTTGGGCCAATTACTAATACCTTTTGGGGTCCTAGTCATCCTGAATATTTTGAAGGCTTCTTTTTGTCGTATTATCTAATTTTTAGTTTTTTATGCCATATTTTATTAAAAAAGCCCTGGAAAACATTTTGTTTTGGTATATTTTTACCTATATTGTTTTTTAGTGTATTAATAGGTGCTTGGCAAGAACTAAAAATAGAAATAATTTTAATAATAATCGGCTTAGTTCTAGGTTGGGGAATAAAAGTTATCATCCAAAAGATAAAATCATCTAAAACATAAATAAACCCTAAAGCTTTGACAAAAGGATCAGAAAGCGCAGATAATTACTATCTGCACTTTCTTTAGTTACGTTTTATCTTTTTATTATGTCCAAAGAAAAAATAACCCTACTTATTACCGCCTTAGTAGATGTTATTGGTATTGGCATTGTTATACCTTCTTTACCCAGTTATGTCTTAAATTTTGGCGTTACTCCGGCAATTCTAACTTTGCTCTTTGCCGTCTTTTCTTTTTGTGCTTTCTTTTCCACGCCAGTTTTAGGAGTTTTGTCTGACCGTTATGGTCGTCGGCCGATTTTATTAATTAGTATTTTTTCTTCGGCCGTCGGTTGGTTAATTTTTTCTTTAGCCCCAACAATGATTTGGCTATTTATTGGACGCATTGTAGACGGTTTAGCGGCGGGAAACATTTCTACCGCTCATAGCGCTATGACCGATCTGGCTAAAACCCCTCAAGAACGCACGCATAATTTAGGTTTAATGGGGGCAGTTTTTGGTATTGGTTTTATTATTGGCCCAGCCATCGGTGGCCTTTTGGGGGCGGCTCATCCGCATGCGCCGTTTTGGTTTGCTTTTGCTTTATCAACAATTAATTTAATTTCCGTTTATTTTTTCTTTCCCGAAACTAATCAAACTAAAAATTTAGCAACGAATAATTGGCGTCAACAAATTCAGCCTTTACGGCCACTAATAAAGGCTTGGCAAAATCAACAATTAAAACCTTTATTTTCTATTTGGTTTTTATTTAGTGTCGCTATTGCCATTCAGCAATCAATCATGGCCTTGTATTTATTAAAGATTTTTAACATCGGCACCGCTGGTACCGGCTGGATTATGGCCGGAGTAGGTTTAGGAATTGCCTTAAACCAGGGGATTGGCTTAAAGCATTTTTGGTTAAAATATTTTTCCGAACCAACCTTGCAATTATGGTTATTTTTAGCCATGGCCGTAGCTTTCTTTTTGTTTAGCTGGCCACTGCTTATAACTTTAGCCCTGGCCATGATTTTAAATGTTTTTGGTCAATCAGTTCTGCGGGTAATTCTAACTAGTCAAGCGGCTGGCACGGCGCCGTTAAATCAAAGAGGGGAAGTAATGGGAGTAATGAGCTCCATTATGTCCTTAGGAATGATTGTTGGCCCCTTAATTTCTGGGCAACTATTTTCTTTAAAAACCGCGGCGCCATTTTGGCTAACCACTTTTTTAATGTTAATTGCTTTTGGCATTGTTTTTTTCCGTCGCCAAAAAATGTCAGAACTACAAGTAGCCGAAACTCCCGAAACCAATACCATTATTGACTAACCTAAAATTTCTGGCAAGAAAAAAAGAGCGTAATTACTTACGCTCTTTGAAATTATTATACTATCCAATAGTTACATAAAATCCATCTCGGTCACGACGCAATAAAACATTCTCCCATCCTACCGCTTTATACCTTTTAACTATTTCACTCTGAATTCTTTTTTCGGGTTGAGTTTCTAAACAAACTACGACTTCTCCGCCCTCGACATACTTCTCACGCAGAGCTTGGTCAATTTTTATTTCTATTTCATTAAATACTTCTTGTTGCTTTGGCGTTAACTTAGCCAAAGCTTCTTTTTTACTGATTGCCATTGAATGCCTCCTTGTTTGTTAAAATTAATGAATATTAATTTCATGTCAATATAACAAAAAAATAATAATTTGTCAAGTATTTGTAGTGTTTCAATAGTTTATACCTAACCTTACGACCCATTTGAAAAAAAACTCAAATTATATTATAATTAACCTTATAATTTGTTTGCTTTGCTATTATTTATGATCAAAAAAATATCTGCCGCTAAACCGCCTCTGGTGGTTTTAGTTGTCTTAGATGGTTTTGGCTTAGCTAAACCTAATATCGGTAACGCTATTACTTTGGCTAAACCAAGATTCTTTGAATCTTTAACTAAAAATTATCCTTATACCGAATTATGTGCCTCGGGCCGTTGTGTTGGTTTACCACCTACTCAAGACGGTAATTCTGAAGCGGGACACCTTAATATTGGTGCGGGCCGCGTAGTTTTGCAAGATTCGGTTAGAATTTCGGAAGATATTAATGACGGCAGTTTTTTTAAAAATCAAGCCTTTGAAAGCGCTTATCAACACGTTAAAAAAAATCATTCGGCTTTGCACTTATTAGGAATGCTTTCTGGCGTTCAAAGTGGTCATGTGGACCCGGATCATTTACTAGCTTTACTAACTTGGGCACGATTAAAAAAAATAGATAAAGTATATTTACATTTATTTACCGACGGCCGTGATTCGCCAAAATTTTCTTCATTGCAATACTTAGAAGCGCTATTGCGTTCTTTGAATAATCAAGAATTGGTCGGAACAATTATGGGTCGCTTTTATGGTATGGATCGTAAAAAAATCTGGTCCCGGACTGAATTAGCTTACAATGCTTTAGTTTTAGGCGAAGGCTTGGTAGCGCGAAGCCCTCAAGCGGCCATTACTCAAAGCTACAATCAAGGAATTTCTGACGAATTTATTCCGCCCTATGTTTTATTTAACAACAACAAGCCTGTTCCTCGCCTCAGCGATAATGACGCCGTTATTTTTTTTAATCTTCGCTCTGACCGCGCCCGACAATTAACTAAAGCTTTTATCCAGCCAGATTTTAATCAACTAAATCCCGGCAGTTTTAAACGCAAAAAAGTTTTAAAAAACTTATGTTTTGTAGCCTTAACTGATTTTGGTCCCGATTTAGATTCTATTTTGTCAGCTTTTCCTAGTATTGACGTTAAACACACTTTGCCAATAGAACTAGCTAAAATTAGACAGCTATACATCGCCGAAAACGAAAAATACGCTCATGTTACTTATTTTTTTAATGGCGGCTATGCTAATCCGGTTAACGGCGAAAAGCGTATTTTAATTCCCTCACCCAACGTAATTTCTTACGATCAAAAACCACAAATGTCCGCTAAAAAAATTACCCAAAGAGTTCTGAAGGCCATTCGCCAAAACGAATTTGATTTTTTTACAATCAATTATGCCAACGCTGATATGGTTGGTCACACTGGAAACCTGGAAGCTACTATTAAAGCCATCAAGGTGGTTGACCAAGAATTAAAAAAATTAGTGGCCGCAGTTTTGCAAAAAAATGGCACGGTGATTATTACCGCTGACCACGGCAATGCCGAAGAAATGATTAAATTAAAAACTAACGAAAACGACACCCAGCATTCTTCCTTTCCGGTGCCGGTAGTAATTGTAAACAAAAAATTTAAAGGTCAAAAAATTAAACCGGTTCAACCCTTGTTAACTCTAGCTTGTATTGCACCAACTATTTTAAAACTTTATCAATTGCCAATTCCCAAAGAAATGACCGGCAAATCCTTAATCTAATTATGTCTGAACAACCAAAAATTAACCGACCCAAGCCAGTAGTTTTGGCTATTTTAGACGGCTGGGGAGTAGCCCCGCCGGCCTCTTCCAATGTCATTAGTTTGGCCAAACTACCAACCTTTAATTCGTTAATTAGCAATTATCCAGCCATGACCATTTTAGCTTCGGGTGAAAATGTTGGTTTGTCTTGGGGAGAAATTGGTAATTCCGAAGTCGGCCATTTAAACTTGGGTTCCGGCCGGCTGATCTATCAAAACTTACCTTTGATAAATAAGACCATTCAAGATGGTTCATTTTTTCTTAATCCCGCATTATTAGCCGCTGTTAAAAACGCCAAAGCCAACCAAAGTAAATTACATATACTCGGCTTAGCTTCCAACGGCAATGTTCATAGTTCTTTAGAACATTTATTCGCTTTATTAGAACTATGCAAAAAAGAAAAATTTAAAGAAGTTTATATTCATGCTTTTTTAGACGGTCGGGATTCCCAATATAATTCGGGTTTAGATTTTATTAAAAAAATTTTAGCCAAATGTAAAGAACTAAAATTAGGAAAAATTGCCACTATTTCTGGTCGCTACTATGCCATGGACCGAGACAATCATTGGGAAAGATTGGTTTTGGCTTATCAAGCAATTGCCGAAGGCAAAAGCACAGAATATTTTTCGGATCCCGTGGCGGCAATTGAAAGTTCTTATGCTAAAAAAATTTATGACGAAGAATTTTTACCCGTCGTCATTACTGAAAAAAATAAACCAACCGCTACGGTGGGGGAGAAAGATTCCATTATTTTCTTCAACTATCGCGCCGATCGCGCCCGACAATTAACCAAAGCTTTTGTTTTACCTGGCTTTGATAAATTTCCCCGAACTTATTTACCAAACCTAACTTTTGTTACCATGACCGAATATGATAAAGATTTACCAATTCAAGTAGCGCTACCGCCAGAAGCTATCAACAAAACTTTGGCCGAAGTAATCGCCGAAGCCGGGCTTAAACAACTGCATATTGCCGAAACCGAAAAATATGCGCATGTTACTTACTTTTTTAACGGCGGTAAAGAAGAAAAATTTACCGGGGAAGACCGCATTTTAGTTCCTTCGCCTCGAGTGGCCAGTTACAACCAAAAACCAGAAATGTCTGCCAAAGAAATTACTAAACAAACAGTAGAGGCTATTTTAGCTGACAAGTATGACTTTATTGTGCTAAACTTTGCCAATGCCGATATGGTTGCCCACACAGCAAACATTAAAGCCACCATTAAAGCCGTAGAAACCATAGATTTGTGCCTAAAAAGGCTACAAGAAGCTGTTTTAGCCAAAGAAGGGGTTTTAATCGTTACTGCCGATCATGGTAATGCCGAAGAGTTGGTCAATTTACAGACCAATCAAATAGACAAAGAACATTCCACTTATCCCGTGCCCTTAATCATCGTTGGTCAACACTGGCTTGGGCAAACAGCCGGACTTAGCGATAGCATTGGTAATGACTTAAGTTTAATTAAACCAATTGGCGTCTTATCTGATGTAGCCCCGACTATTTTAAAAATCATGGGCTTACAACAACCGCCAGAAATGACCGGGCGATCCTTAATTTAATTTTAATAACCACGCGTTCCTAATTAAACCGCTTAGCTTTTTATGACTGATCAAAAAAAATATCGCTTACTAGAAACTGTCCCCGGTCTAGCCGTTTGGTTAACTTTGGGTTTGGCAATTATTTTTTCTTTTATTTACCCACTAGCTACCATCTATTTTATTATTGCTTTTGATACTTACTGGTTGCTACGGATTGCCTACTTATCAATTTATGTTATTAATTCCTGGTTTAATTATCGCAAAAATCTTAAAATTGACTGGTGGCAAAAATTAAACACTGAGTTTGGTCCAACTCGATCCGGCCCCAAAAATTTAGCCAATTACTATCATCTAGTTTTTTATCCTACTTACAAAGAACCTTATGAAGTCGTGCGCGAATCTTTTATTAAACTCTGTGAGGTTAAATATCCGCTGAATAAATTTATGGTGGTGTTGGCCGGCGAAGAACGGGATCAAGAAAATTTTTTAGTACTCGCTAAAAAAATTGAAGCCGAGTTTGCCTCCAAGTTTTTTAGTTTTTTAATCACGGTTCATCCTAAAAATTTACCCGAAGAATTACCGGGCAAGGGGTCTAATATGCACTGGGCAGATCAACGCGCCCAAGAGATGATCGATCGCTTACAACTACCTTACGATAATATTATTTGTTCTTTTTTTGATATTGAAACTTGGCCAGATCCGCAATATTTTGCCTGCTTAATGTATAAATTTTTAACCGTGCCCAATCCCACCCGTTGCAGTTATCAACCGCTAGTTTTATACAATAACAATGTTTGGCAATCCAACCCCATTATTCGCGTGGTCGCTTCTTCCACCACTTTTTGGTTATTAACCGATATGGCGCGTAGTGAACGGCTATTTACTTTTTCTTCGCATTCCATGAGCTGGCGCGCTTTAGTAGATATTGGCTGGCATACTAAAACCATTGTGACCGAAGATTCTCGGTTATTTTTGCAAGGTTTATTGCGCTATGACGGTGATTATTCAGTCGTGCCAATTTATGTTCCAGTTTCTATGTGCACCGTTTACATTGGCAAATTTTGGCACAGCGCCCTCAACCAATACAAACAAATGCGACGTTGGGCCTGGGGGGTAGAACATTTTCCGTTTATGGTAGTAAATTTTTGGGGTAAATATGGTAATAAAAAAATTCCTTTTTTAAAAAAGATTTATTACATTTGGAATCAAACCGAAGGCGTTTATTCTTGGGCCACGGCACCATTATTAATTTTTATCTTGGGCCGGTTACCACTATGGGTAGCCAATAATTCCGCTCGTTCCACAGTGTTATTACAAAACGCGCCCTATACTTTAGAAAAATTAATGCAATTTTCCATGTTGGGTTTAATGGTCATTACCGGTTTGTATATTTTTTTATTACCACGCAAACCAAATACCAAATGGTATGATTATATTACTATGATGCTACAATGGATAGTGGTACCAGTAACCTTATTAATTTTTGGCGCCATCCCAGCCACCGACGCCCAAACCCGCCTAATGCTAGGCGGAAAATATCGTTTAGGCTTTTGGGTGACCGAAAAAAAAGTAAATTAATTTATGAAATTAACCATTCAATTAGTAACCTGGAACGCGGCAAAATATTTACCGCTTTGCCTAGATTCAATTTTTAATCAAACTTATCGTGATTTTCAAGTTTTGGTTATTGATAATAATTCTTTAGATAATTCCGTTGATTTTATAAAGAAAAACTTTCCGCAGGTTACGGTTTTTACCAATCATCAAAATAATTATTACGCCAAAGCGCATAACCAAGGTTTTAAGTTACTAAAAACTGAATACGTTTTGGTAACCAATCCGGATATTATCTTAGAACCAGATTTTTTAGCTAAATTAATGGCCGCCGCTGAAAGCCATCCCCAGCACGCTGTTTTTAGCGGTAAACTTTTACGTTTAATTTGGCAAGATGCTGAATTGGGAATTAGCCAAAAAACTAATTTGATTGACACGGTGGGTATTCGCGCCAGTCGTAAACGGCACTTTGAAGAGCGGGGAGCGGGCGAAGAAGATGTTGGCCAATACGACAAAGCCTGTGAAGTTTTTGCAATTTCTGGCGCTTTGGTACTTTATCGCCGTGAAGCTTTAGAACGAGTTAAAATGGTTTTAAGTAATGGTCACAGCGAATATTTTGACGAAAACTTTGTAATCAATAAAGAAGATATTGATATTTGTTGGCGACTCCACCGCGCCGGTTGGTCATCACTGGTTATTCCCGAGGCCGTGGCTTATCATTTTCGCACTAGCAAAAAAAACTTTAGCTATTCTTGGCGCGGCTTAAAAGAATTAATCAGAGAACGCAAAGCTCGTAAGTTTGGTAATTATTTTTCTTACAAAAATCACTTGCTGTTATTGTTAAAAAACGAAACTTTAGCCACCTTTACCGCCGACTGGCTACCAATTTTAATTTATGAACTAAAAAAGTTTTTTTATTTATTATTTTTTGAAACCAAAACTTTGGCCTGTTTGCCAGCGCTAATTAAACAACTTGGCCCGACGTTGAAAAAAAGAAAAATGATTTACACTACTGTTTCCCCTAAAGAACTTAGAAAAAAATGGTTTAAATAATATGGATCTTTCAATTATCACTTTAACCAACAACGAACGAGGCTTATTAAAATACTTTTTACGTAGCCTGGCCGAACACCCACCCAAGCATTCTTTTGAGGTGATTGTGGTGGATAATGGCTCAAGCGACGGTAGTAAAAAACTACTGCAGGAATTAACGGCAGCAACCCGAAATAGCTTATTACCTCAACCTTTGCCGCTTAAAGTCATTTATCACGACAAAAATTACGGCTATGTCAAAGGCAACAATGCCGGCCTTAAACAAGCCCAAGGTAAGTATGTGGTTTTGTTCAATGTAGACATTTTTTTGTTTGATAATTCCATTGACCAGCTCTACGATTATTTAGAAGCTAACCCACAAGTTGGCTTAGTCGCTCCGCATTTATTAAACCCCGATCATACTGTACAAAATAGTGTTTTTAAATTTCCTAATTTATTAATTCCGCCTTACCGTCGCACCATACTGGGCAAAACTCCTTGGGGCAAAAAAGCGTTAGCAAAATATAATTTATTACAACCTAACAGTATAAAACCTTATCCGGTTGATTGGACCATGTCTTCAGCGGTAATGATTCGTAAAAGTTGTTTAGAAAAAATTGGTTTAATCGACGAACGTTTCTTTTTGTATTTTCAAGAAATTGATCTTTGTCGGCGACTGTGGGAAAATGGTTTTGCCGTAATGATTTATCCCTTAGCAAAATTTATTCACCTGCATCGGCGCGAGTCCGCCGACAGTTTTGGTTTACTAAGCTTAAAACAACGCTACACGCGTATTCACATTATTGATTGGCTAAAATATTTAGGCAAATATGGCAAGACTGTAAAACCCACCAGCCAATTTTATCGTCAAAATATCAACCCAAACTGATAATTGCTAGGGCTTTACAAAAACCGACAAACTTTGTAAGATGACTACAAAACAGCCTATTTTTAAAGATATTTATGAAAAAAATTGCTATTGATTTAGGCACCACGAATGTACTGGTTTGGGTGCCCAAAAGAGGAATTGTCGTCAATGAGCCATCGGTAGTGGCTATTTCTACTATTGATAAAAAAATCTTAGCCGTCGGCGGGGAAGCCAAAGAAATGATTGGTCGTACTCCAGACACCATTGTGGCTAGACGACCCCTTAAAGACGGGGTAATTGCCGATTATAAAACCACCGAAGCGATGATGCGCTATTTTATCAATAAAGCCCTGGGCGGGATTAGAATCTTTCGGCCCGAAGTAATGGTGGCGGTTCCGGCCGGCATTACCTCAACCGAAAAACGCGCCGTGATTGACGCTACTTTAGCGGCCGGAGCCAAAGCCGCTTATATTATCAAAGAACCGGTAGTAGCGGCAATTGGCGCCAATATTCCCATTGGTTCGGCCGCTGGGCACATGATTATTGATATTGGTGGTGGCACTTCCGAAGTGGCTATAATTTCTTTGGGCGGTATTGTTAATAGCACCTCGGTTAGAATCGGCGGCAATAAATTTGATACCGCAATTATTGAACATATTAGACGTAAATACGGGTTAGCAATTGGTGAACGCACGGCTGAAGAAATAAAAATTACAGTTGGTTCGGCGGTTTATTTAGAAGATAAATTATACATGGAAGTAAAAGGACGCGATATAATTTCTGGCTTACCGCGAACCATTACCGTTTCTTCCAACGACGCCACCGAAGCCATTCAGAATGAACTAGAGGGGATTGTTAATGCCGTCAAAAATGTTTTACATAACACGCCACCAGAATTAGCCGCCGATGTTATTGATAAAGGCATGATTATGTCTGGGGGTTCTTCTTTATTGAGAAATATTGATCAATTAGTTTCTCACGCTACCGGCGTACCCGCTTATGTTGCCGACGAGCCCTTACTTTGCGTAGTTCGTGGCACTGGTATCGCTTTAGAAAACTTAGACGCCTACAAACGAAGCATTTTGGCGGTCAAATAAGGCACTTGACAAAAGTTGACAAACTGTGTAAAAGTTTATTTGACTTTTTAAACAAACTAGCTTATTATAAGCCTTATAATTAATATTTATTAAACTTACGTTTACTTCCAAAGGCAGTAACCAAGTAATTTCGGCTAATTTTACCCAAAATTGGTAATTTTTTTATTATATAACTTTCAAAAATTAACCTACTTAAACCTATGCAAAAACTTAAAAAAGTTTTTACAATCTTCACCGCAACCACAACCATTCTCTGGTCGATTGGGGTTGCTGCTTTTTTGCCAAATGTCGCTTTGGCACATGTGACACCTCCAACAACCTACATTATTACCGCCAGTGCCGGTGCCGGTGGCAGTATCAGTCCTTCTGGCTCGGTATCGGTTATTAAAAATGCAAACCAGATTTTTACCATAACACCCAGTACCGGATATATTGTAAATGACGTCTTGGTTGATGGCGCATCTCAAGGTAGAATAAATAGTTACACTTTTACTAACATTACTACCAACCACACCATAGCCGCTAGTTTTGATAGCGGATGGAAACAACCAAGTGATTTCACAGATAATCACAGCGTAGGGGAACCACAAAAAGCCTATTCTTCTAATGATAACCGAGCGGATTTTAATGATCATAATGACAGAATTCAGTATAAAGATTTTAACTTAAGTATCCCAAGCGGCGCCACTATAAATGGCATTTCAGTCGCCGTTGAAGCACAAAAAGTCTATAATGACACCAGAACTCTAAATATTTCCTTATCTCATAACGGTGGCACTAATTTTACTGCTGCTGGCAATACTGGTAATTTAGTATATTACACTGACACCACTAAAATTATTGGCGATTCAACAAATACTTGGAGCAGAACCTGGTCAGCTAGTGACTTTTCTAACACAAATTTCAGAGTCAAGGTTAGCCGACCTTCAAGTGAAAGTGGAACAGTAAACCTGGACCAAATCCAAGTAAAGATTTATTACACCGAAGCACCAACAACCAGCGATTTAACCGTTACTAAAACGGTTATTGGCGGAACCAAGAATCTTTCTGATTTTCCATTACAACTTGATGGAATGTCTATCACCTCTGGCATAGCTACAACCACTTCTGCTGGTGCTCATACAATTTCCGAAACTAATAATGTTAGTTATAATTATGTTTCTTCTTTTAGTGGCTCTTGCGATACAAACGGTAGAATTACCTTAACGGCCGGAGTTCCAGAAACTTGCACCGTTACCAATACTTTTACACCAATTTGTACACCTGGCAATTCAGAATCATGCGGAATTGATTTACCGGGAATTTGTTCAACTGGCTCCAAAACCTGCGATGCTGATGGTAACTGGGGTAGTTGTATTCAAACAATTTATCCAACTTCAGAAGTATGCAGTGATAATTTAGATAACGACTGCGACGGAGTGGTAAATAACGGTTGTCCTGTTTGCGGAAATGGAAATATTGAAACCGGCGAACAATGCGATGACGCAAACACTCAAAATGGCGATGGTTGCAGTTCTACTTGTCAAACCGAACAAACCGCCCCAGTTTGTGGCAATTATACAATTGAAACTGGCGAACAATGTGATGATGGAAATATTCAAAACGGTGACGGTTGTAGTTCTGCCTGTCAAAACGAACAAACCGAACCTGTTTGTGGCAATGGTATAAAAGAAACCGGTGAACAATGCGACGGTACTGACGGGGTAATTACTGGTTATCTTTGTAATGACGATTGTATTTTAGAACAAAACCAAACTTTACTTTGTGACCCCAATATAGAATTAATTAAAAATGGTGGTTTTGAAAACCCGGTAGTAACCGATACTACCAACTGGGACGTTTTTGCTTCCGGCACTACTGATTTAGAGTGGTTTGTAGAATGGTACGCTGGTAGCTCTGATGCTAGTCGACCAACCGTGGCTAATTTAGAATTAGAACGCGGAGTCAATGGCTGGCAACCGGCCACTGGCAGTCAATATGCTGAACTTGATAGCGATTGGCGTAATTCGGAAAATAACTTTGTTAATGGTGCTGCTTCGGTAAAAATTTATCAAGATTTAGCCACCACACCTGGCCAAAAATATCGTCTTAAATATTCTTTCTCGCCACGACCGGGTGCTTCTGCTGCGGAAAATATCTTAGAAGTAAAATGGGAAGGCGGTTTAATTGACACAAAAACCAGTGATGGCGCCACTAACAGCAACACCGCTTGGACTAATTACGAAACCGATCTAACTTCGGCTTCGGCTACTAGTCGAATTGAATTTGCCGATCTTGGCACTCCAAACTCCATTGGTACTTTTTTAGACGAAGTTAGTTTGCGTTGTATTCCTCAAACAATTATTGACGCTGACAATGATGGCATCGCTGATGCTACTGATAATTGTCCTTATATTGCCAACCCAGCCCAAGAAGATGTTGATGGCGATCGCATAGGTAATGTTTGTGATAATTGTGCAAATACTGCTAATGCCGACCAAGCTGACAGTGACAACGACAAAATAGGTAATTCTTGTGATAATTGCGCGAGTGTTGCAAATGCAGGTCAAGAAGATGATGACGGAGATAGTCTTGGTAACGCTTGTGATAATTTTAATTGTCGAATAACTGGTACCGAAGTTTGCAATGATCAAATAGATAATGATTGTAATGGTTTTGTAGATTCAGATGACACTGTTTGTCAATCAACTTCAATTTGCGGCAATCAAATAACTGAAACCGGCGAACAATGCGACGATGGAAACACTGCTAACGGCGATGGTTGCAGTTCTACCTGTCAAAATGAACAAACTGGACCAGTTTGCGGTAATAGTGTTAAAGAAGGCGACGAACAATGCGATGGTGCTGACGGCGTAGGAGAGCATCAGGCTTGTATGGAAGGTTGCGTACTAGTTAATTTACCTTATTGCGGAGATAACATTAGAAATAACGAAGAACAATGCGACGGTGAAGCCGGAGTAACCGAAGGCAATCGTTGCACTGCTCAATGTACCTTAGAACAAATTCCACCTCCTCAACCTCCAGGCGGCGGTGGCGGTGGTGGCGGTGGTACTATTATTCCTTTAGCTATTCACACCATTTCTTTCAATGCTAATCAAACTAGAACTATTATCGTTACTTGGTTTACTACTCATGCCGCTACTAGTCGTGTAGTTTATGACACCGTTCCTCATAGCGGTTCTAGTTTAGGCGCCCCGCCAAATTATGGCTACGCTTATTCCACTATTGAAGACGAAAATAAAGTAACCTTTCATATGGTTACACTAACCGGTTTGTTACCGAAAACTAAATACTATATTAGACCAATTTCTCATGGTTCACCCGAAGTGTTTGGCGATGAAGTTAGCACCGAAACTTTAACCGAAGAAGTAGCTCCGGCTGTAATTACTCCTCCCGCCCCAACCCCAACTCCCGCTCCAGCCACTGGTGGAACCGTAACGGAAGGCGCAGTCGCTCCAGCCATTACTGAAGGTGCCACTACACCGGCTGCCGAAGGTCAAGTTGCTGGCGAAGAAACCCAACAGCCCTTACCATCAGAAACCACTCCAACCAATAGTCCGGTTACTGGTAGCTTTATCTCGGTTCTAAAAAATATTTTAGGCGCTTGGTGGTTTTGGTTAATCGTTATTATCTTGGGTATTTGGTTCTTCCTCTGGTTTAGAAAAAGAAACGAAGACGACAATCAAAAATAAGTAATCAGATAAAAAACTGACCTCGCCAAACGCGGGGTCAGTTTTTTTCTTGTTTTTTTTAGCTTTTTAATTTAAAATTAAAGCATGAATTTATACTTATTAACTTTTGCCTTAGCGCTAGCACCAAGTTTATTTTGGTTAGTCATCTACCGCTGGGAGGATCGGGAAGACCCTAAACCCAAAAAAGCCATTTTAACGGTCTTTATTGCCGGCGCCGCCCTGGCTTTTATTGTGGTGGCAGTTGAAGGGGCGTTGTTAGTCATTTTACCGAATTTTACCGGCTGGCACTGGCTAAAAAATATTATGGTGGCTACCGTATTTATTGCCGCCATTGAAGAAGCTCTTAAATTACTATTTTCACGTTTAATAATTTGGCATGAAAAAGTTATTGAGCAAATTATTGACGGCCCCATTTTTAGCATTGCTCTAAGTTTAGGCCTGGCGGCCGTAGAAAATTTTGTCTATTTTGCTATTTTTTTAATTCCTAACTGGGGCTTAGCTAGCGCCAACCAGCTTTTTGCTTTACCATCGGCTTTAACTAATTGGTCCACCAGCGCCATTTTTTTGTTAATTTTTGCTATGCGCTTTTTATTTACCACCTTGATGCATACCGTTACTTCTGGTATTATGGGTTTACATTTGGGTCGCGCTTTTTTTCAGCAAGAACGTTGGCGTCAAATTTTGGATCAAGGCTTATTTTTTGCCATCGTAATTCATGCCAGTTTTAATTTACTGGCAATTTACGGCCAAATTTGGCTGGCGCTAATTATTGTTATTTTAGCCGCCATTTGGTTATTTAGTCATTTACGCAGCAAACAAAATTTACAAATCAGACGACGTTTATCTTATCTTAAATAATCTATTAACTAATCACTAAAGAAATGTTTATTCCCACCAAACTTTTTTTAACTAAAGGCGTTGGCGTGCACAAAGATCGCTTAGCCTCCTTTGAGCTAGCCCTACGCGATGCCGGCATTGAAAAATGCAACTTAGTTACCGTTTCTAGTATTTTACCGCCCAAATGCAAAATTATCAGCAAAGAAGAAGGTTTAAAATATTTAAACGCTGGCGAAATTACTTTTTGTGTTTTAGCTCGCAATGAAGCCCGCGAACCCAACCGCTTAATGTCCGCCGCTATTGGTATTGCCGTGCCGGCCGATACCGAAAATAATTATGGGTATTTATCGGAACACCATGCCTTTGGCGAAAAAGCAGATATTGCTGGAGAATACGCCGAAGATTTAGCCGCCACGATGCTAGCCACCACTTTGGGTATAGAATTTGATCCCGATACCGCCTGGGATGAACGGGAAAAAATTTATAAATCTTCCGGACATATTTATCGCACCACTCATTTTTGTCAATCTGCCGAAGGCAATAAAGACGGCAAATGGACAACTGTGGTAGCCGCCGCCATGCTCTTGCCCTAATTAATTTATGAAAATTGGTCTTGAAGCTTCACTCGCTAATTCGCCTCAACGCACCGGCACTGAATGGTATTCTTATTATTTAATTCAAGAATTAAAAAAGCTTGACTTGCCTGGCACGGAATTTGTTTTATACAGTCCGGATAAACTACAAGGGGATTTAGCAGGTTTACCAAAAAATTTTACTAGCCAAGTTTTAGGTTGGCCCCTTAAATATTTTTGGAAGCAACTACGGTTAAGCTGGGAAATGTTAATTAATCCACCGGATGTTTTATTAGTTCCAGCCAACACTATTCCCTTAATTTTACCACACAGAACTATTGCCACTATCCACGACGTGGGGTTTTTCCGTCACCCTGAGCTTTATAGCCTGTGGGAGCGCCTGTACCACACCTGGTCTTCAAATTTGGCCCTACACCGAGCGGATAAGATAATAGTGATAAGTGAGTTCACCAAACAAGAAATCCTTCATTTTAGGCCAAATCTTGACCCTAGCAAGCTTGTAGTTATTGCCCCTGGGGTCAATTTTGACCGTTATAGCGTCCTAAATGAACCAGCGGTCACTAACACCACTCTCAACAAATATCAATTAACCAAGCCCTTTGTTTTATACGTCGGACGCTTAGAAAAAAAGAAAAATCTAGCTAATTTATTAAAAGCTTGGCAACAATTAGCTAATCCAAATTTAGACTTAGTTTTGGTTGGTAATAGGGGATTGGGCTATGCCGAAATTGCCCAAGAAAAATTAAAAATCAAAAACTCCCAGGTGCACGAATTAGGCTATGTAGCCGAAACCGATTTGCCAATTTTATACAATACCGCTAGCGCTTTTATTTTTGTTTCTAATTACGAGGGTTTTGGTTTGCCAGTTTTACAAGCCATGGCCTGTGGCACCCCGGTTATCGCCGCCAATAATTCCAGTTTACCGGAAGTAGTCGGCTCAGCCGGATTATTAGTTGATCCGCAACAGCCCCAAGTAATTGCCGATGCAATTACCAAAATTATTACTGATAAAGTTTTAGCCAAGCAACTGGCCGAGCAAGGGTTAGAGCGGGTTAAAGCTTTTAAGTGGTCAACCTGCGCCCTTAACACTTTTAAAATTTTAAAAAACTAATTGGTTAAGAAAAGCCCCAAAGAAGATTGTTTCTTCTTTGGGGCTTGATTATTAAATTTTTCCTGAATTGCGTTCAAGTACGGCTTGACGTAACTCAAACGCAATATCGGGTTTATAATCTCTCATATAGAGATTTTTAAACTCTGCCACGGAAACTTTACCAGCAGGGTCAATCTGGGTCAACAGGCCTGATTGATCTTCACGAATCAACTCAGCCACCATCTTACCCAAACGGAGACCAACCAGACTATCAAACACCGAAATTCTTTCCGGAAATCCTTTTTCTGGCTGGATGACCAGGGTATTTCGATTAGTCTCCTTTTTAATATAACCTGCTAAAAAATTTTCAAATCTCAGCGGGTTTAAGGCATTTTCTTGGTGATAAGTTTCGGGCAACCAAGATTTATTGCCAATCACTATTAAAGCATGCTGATTGTCGTCAGCATACTCTGATTTTAAAACTTCCAACAGTTGTTTTAAATCTATTGGGTGAGCAAAATCTTGCTGTGGCAAAATTATATACCGTGCATCACTGGCTAAACCAACCACTGCCACCGAATAATCATTGTCCGTTGGTAATTGCAAAATACCAACGGAGCGTCTAGCTTTCAAATTTTCCAACCAAACCGGAATTTTATTAATCAAGTTTTGGTTATATGAATCTAGGCCTAGTGAAATTTGGCCATCCAAAAAATTAATATCCGTGTGACTTGGCACGGCAATCACCTTAATCTCGGGATTGTTTAAATCAACCAAGGTTATGGCTAATCGCATGGCGCTGTCATCACCAATTACAATTAGCACTTCCTCGGCCAAATTGTGATAAGTGGTCTTTCTGACCAACTCTTTCAACAATCTTTTTTCTTCATTAGAATCAGCCAAAAAATTTCCAGAGACATAATTTTCAGGACTAAAACTAAATTCCTGAACATGTCGGCGCCACAAAGACTGACGATTGATTACCAGGTTTTCCTTGCACATATTAAATCTAAGATAACGCAAGTCATAATCAGCTAAATTCCTGACTAAAGCTTGCAAAAACGGGTTAACACCAGCAGCAAAACTGCCAATTGGCAAAACTGTAATTTTCTTTTTCAAAGTACATACCTCCTTAAATTTACTAACTTTTGCTTTTACTCTAGTATAAATTATTAGTCTTGTCAACCCCGGGTTTAAACCCTAATTTGCCAACCAAAAGTTACTTGCGCCAAAGCGTCATTTATGTTATTTTATACTATATGTCCCAACTCAAAATTAATCAAAAAACTAATGCAAAATTCCCTTGGGGCATTATTGGTCACCATAATTTAGTTAATTTTTTACAAAGCTCAATTTGTCAAAATAAATATTCCCAAGCCTACTTATTTGTCGGCCCGGCTGGTAGCGGTAAACAGGCGATTGCCGAAAAATTTCTCAATTCTCTATACTGTTTTGACCAAAATCCACAAGCTGAAAAAATCCCTTGTGGCGTCTGCCAGCATTGCCAACAATTAGCCAAAGGTTTGCATCCGGACGTTTTTTGGTTACGTCGGGAAATTAATGAAAAAACCGGCAAACTTAGTCAAGATACCAAAATCAGCCAGATTAGAGAATTGCAAGAAAAATTAAACCTCCATCCTTTTCTTAATTCTTTTAAATTTGCCGTGATTGAAGAAGCAGAAACTTTAAACGAAGAAGCTTACAACGCCTTACTTAAAACTTTGGAAGAACCTTTTCCTAAATCCATTATTATTTTATTAGCTAAAACGACCATTGGTTTACCGGCCACCATTTTATCCCGTTGTCAAACTTTTCATTTATTTTCGGTTTCCCAGTTAGCAATTGTTCAAGGCCTGGAAACTCAGGGGATTAACCCCGACTTAGCGGCTAAATTGGCCAAACTGGCCATTGGCCGGCCCGGGCAAGCTTTAAACTTTTTAGACCCCGAAAAATTAACCGAACATTTAGCTTTATTAGAAAGATTTTTAAATCTCAAAGAACAAACTTTAAACGAACGTTTTAAAGAAATAAAAAATTTGTTAAAACAATTTAAAGATAGTGGCCAAACCGTTGACGAATTAACTAAAATTTTAAATAGTTGGCAATTAATTACCCGCGATTTAATCATCCAAAAAGCCGGCGCCGAAGATTTGGTTTTTCATCAAGACCTTAAAGCCAATCTAGCTAAATTAGCCGCTACCGCCCAGCTAACCGATTTACTAAATTTCTTTAACCAGATTAATTTAGCTAAACTTTATTTAAAACGCAATTTAGGACCGCAATTAGTTTTAGAAAATTTATTAATCAATTATTAACTAACTATATGAAAAAAACTGTTTTTTTGTTTAGCGCGTTACTCGCCGTGATTATTTTAACCGGTGCTAGTTGTGCCTTTCAACCGACAGCCAGCCAGCCCACCCAAAATGACGGTGGAATTTATCTTTCTACTGATTTAGGCACTACTTGGCAACAAAAAATTGTTTTCCCCACTGCTGCCGGCGTGGCCAATTTAGGTCAAGTCAATGTAGCCAAGATGCAATTTGATCCGTTGGATAGCAAAACTATCTACGTTATCGCCGAACAAGGCGGCTTGTTTGTAACTTATGACGGCGCCAACACTTGGCAACAAACCCGAGGCTTAACCGGACGCGTTAACGATTTAGCAATCAATCCTAAATTTAATTGCTTAATTTATGCTTCCCAAGGTAATAAAATCTTAAAATCGCAAGATTGCGCGCGCAGTTTTAAAGTTACTTATTTTGACACTAGAATTGAACAAACCATTACCGCTTTAGCCGTTGATTATTTTAATCCTGAAGTTGTTTATGCGGGTATGACCACCGGTGATTTTTTAAAAAGCGTGGATGGGGGGGTAAGCTGGACTAAAATTTACAACTTTGGCAGTGTAGTCAAAAAATTATTACTGTCAGACACTGATTCCAAAATAATTTATGGCTTAACTGGCAAAGGCCTTTATAAAACTTCGGACGCCGGAACGGTCTGGCAAAATTTATCCGATCTAACCAGTCAATACGCCGGCAGTAAAGAAGTGACGGATGTCTTTTTTAACCCCAGCGAAAACGATTCCTTGTTTAGTTTATCAAAATTCGGACTATTAAAAACTACCGACGGTGGCCAAACTTGGACTAAAGTTGAATTACTAACTCCGGCTGGTGGTGTCACTATTTTATCAGCCGCGGTTTCACCCAAAAATTCTCAAGAAATTTATTATGCCACCGCCTCTACTTTTTATAAAACTCCAGACGGCGGCGCTAATTGGGTGGCTCAAAAATCACCCACCACCCGCGGGGCCACTAGTTTAATGTTTGATCCGAATAATGACAAACTTTTATACCTCGGCACTAAATTTTTAGCTAAAAAATAACTTAAAAAAATATGAATAATTTGACTCCTTATTTCCCCGAATTTGAAAAAGCCATTACTCACGTTAAATCGGATATTAGTGGCCTACGCACCAACCGCGCCAACCCGGATATGGTAGAAAAAGTGGTGGTGGAAGCTTATGGCACGCCTACACCCTTAGTCCAATTAGCCTCTATTGCCGTGCCCGAAGCGCGCTCAATTGTAATTATGCCTTGGGATAAATCTTTATTAAAAGATATTGAAAAAGGTATTTTGGCCGCCAACTTAGGTCTAAACCCAGTTAACGAAGGAACCCAACTAAGAATTTCGATGCCTCAATTAACGGAAGAAAGCCGTAAAGACCTGGTTAAATTGTTAAACCAAAAATTGGAACAAGGCCGACAAGTAATCAGAAAGCTTCGCGACAAAATTCGCGAAGAAATTAACGCGACGGAAAAAGCTAAAGAAATTTCGGAAGACAAAAAATTTGAATTACTAAAAGAATTGGACGAAAAAACCCAGGAGTTTAACGAAAAAATTAAAAAAATTGGCGAAGAAAAAGAAAAGGAAATTACCACTATTTAACCTATGCCCAATCCCAAACCCAACTGTCAAGAACTAACTAACTTGCTTTCGGCACTAAAAAACCTTAAGCCTGAGTTTGATTTGGCTCATCAAGAGGCCCTAGTTAGTCATGATTTGACTAAAATTAGAGAGCTTAAAAAACAAGTTGAAAGTAAGATAAAAGAATTGGAAGCTAAAATGGATCCTTACAACATTGAGCTGCGAAAAAAACTAGCTAAAGAAAACGGTTTTGGCTTTGTCGGTAATTTTCATGATGGCTGGGCGAAAGTTGAAAAAGATGGAAGATGTTTTTATGTTGATCAAACCGGTAAAGCAATTAATGGTGAAAAATACGACGAAGCTGAAGATTTTTCGGAAGGTTTGGCTTGTGTGTATAGAAGTTACGAATATTTTTATATTGACAGTGCTGGTGAAAGAATCAATTCAGAAAGATACGAGAGTGCTGGAACTTTTCATGAAGGCCTAGCCTGGGTTAAAAAAAACGGAAAATACTCCTACATTGACCCAACTGGTAAAATAGCCTTTTCAGCAAAATACGACGAAGCTGAAGATTTTTCGGAAGGTTTAGCTTCAGTTGGAAAAGATCGTACCTATGTACGGGCCTATAGATATATTAACCGTACTGGTAAAAGAATTAACTCAAAAACATATGATAGCGCCGGAGATTTTCATGAAGGCCTAGCTTGGGTTTTAAAAAACGAAGATTTTTTTTATATTGATCAAACTGGTAAACAAACTATTTCAGAAAAATACGACAACGCCAACGATTTTTCGGAAGGCTTAGCTTTGGTTGAAAAAGACGATGAATCTTTTTATATTGACCATACTGGTAAAATCGTTATCTCAGAAAAATATGACGAGGCTGGAGGTTTTTCTGAAGGTTTGGCTCGAGTTGAAAAAGACAGAGAGTGGTTTTATATAGACCGCACTGGTAAACAAGCCATTTCAGAAAAATATGACACCGCGAGAGATTTTTCGGAAGGTCTAGCTATAGTTGGAAAAAATGGCAAACCCTTTTATATTGACCATACCGGACGCAAGATATTTGACGATGAGCCGTATTTTTAATAAAATCACTAGCAAGAGCCAAAACTTTAGCCTAAATTTAACTTATAACCCCTTTTAAACTACTTTTCTATGATTCTAACCATTATTACCTTTTTGATAATCCTCTCTATTCTGGTACTAGTCCACGAATTTGGTCATTTTAGCTTGGCCCGGTTATTTGGCGTTAAAGTAGACGAGTTTGGTTTAGGTTTGCCACCGCGGGCGATTGGTTGGCAAAAAAGAGTTTTACCTTTAACTGGCTTACAAAAAGTTGATAATACCATCACCACTAACGAAAATCCCCACACTATTTTTTCTCTAAACTGGTTGCCCTTAGGCGGGTTTGTTAAAATCAAAGGTGAACAAGGTGAAGCGGCCAACGACACCGATAGTTTTGCCAGTAAGCCACTTTGGCAACGGGGGATTATCTTAGCCGCGGGAGTAACTTTAAATTTTTTGTTTACCATTTTTTTATTCAGCATCGGTTACCTGATCGGTTTACCTCAGGTAATTGAAAATGACTTGCCAGGAGCAATAATCACTAACAACAAAATACAAATTACCGAAGTCTTAAAAGATTCCCCGGCGCAACAAGCTAATTTGGCGGTGGGGGATATAATTTTGGCAATTAATAATTCACATCCCCAGACGGTAACCGAAGTTCAACAACTAATTGCTACGCAAAGTGGTCAAAAAGTGACCCTAGAAATAAAACGGGGAGAAGCCTTAATAACTTCCGAGGTCACCCCCAACTATCTGCCAGAATTAACCAAGGTTGGCCTAGGAGTTAGTTTAATGCGCTCCGGAACTGTTAGTTACCAACCGTTTTTGGCTTTATGGCACGGCCTACTTACCACCATTGATTTATTAATGCAAATTATCAGTGGCTTGTTTAATCTATTATTCAATTTATTAACTTGGCAAAAAGTTGGCGTGGACATAGTTGGCCCCGTTGGCATTGCCGTACTCACGGGTAGTATGGTTAAATTAGGCTGGGTTTATGTTTTGCAATTTACCGCCATCCTATCTTTAACTTTAGCTGTTATGAATTTTTTACCTTTACCGGCCCTGGATGGTGGACGTTTTTTATTTTTAGTAATTGCCAAAATTCGCGGTAAAAGTGTCGATCAAAAACTAGAAAACTTTATTCATAATCTGGGTTTTATTTTGTTGCTGGGTTTAATTTTAATTGTCACTTGCAAAGATCTTTATCACTTACAAGATAAATTTATCGGCTTATGGCATAGCTTAACCAACTTTTTTTAACTCTATGTACAATCCTTTCAGTAAACTACTTACTAAATTTAATAAAAGTATCGGCATTGATTTGGGCACTTCTAATACTCTAATTTATTTACGTGACCGCGGTATTGTAGCCAACGAATCTTCGGTGGTGGCAATTAATAATCGCACCAATCAAATTGTTGCCGTCGGGGAAGAAGCTCGAAAAATGTTAGGCAAAACGCCACCGCATATTGTAGCTTCAAAACCGTTAATTGACGGCGTAGTTTCGGATTTTGAAACCACCGAAAAAATGTTGCAATACTTTATGAACAAAGTTCAGCGTCAATCCAGTTTTTTTAGTCCGCGACCGCGAGTAATTGTCGGCATTCCCTTAGACATCACTGAAGTAGAAAAAAAGGCGGTCGAAGATGCAGTGCTATCGGCCGGCGCTAAAGAAGTAAAATTAGTAGAAAGTATCATGGCCGCCGCCATTGGCGCCCGGGTGCCCATTCAAGACCCTACCGGTAATATGATTGTTAATATCGGCGGTGGCTTAACCGAAATTGCGGTTATTTCTTTAGGTGGCATTGTTAACTGGCGTTCGCTTAAACTGGCTGGCGAAGAATTAGATCGTGATATTATCAAATATGCCCGCGAAGAATTTAATTTACTTTTGGGCGAAAGAGTGGCCGAAGAAATAAAAATTAAGGTTGGTTCGGCGCATCCTTTAGAAAAACCGCTAGACTACCGCATGCGTGGCCGAGATTTGCTTAGTGGCCTACCGCGAGAAGTTATAGTAACAGATGGTCAAATTCGCGAAGCCTTAAGTCGCACCATTAAAACTATTTTAGAAAATATTCGCACCACCCTAGAAACCACCCCGCCCGAATTAATTGCCGATATTTTACAAAAGGGGATTATTTTAACCGGCGGTAGCTCCTTGCTACATGGCCTAGAACGTTACTTAGCGATTGGCACCCAAATTCCCGTACAAGTAGCTGATGACGCTATTACCTGCACCGTTCGCGGCCTAGGTACTATTTTAGAAAACGAATCCTTACTCAAAGAAATTGCCCTACCCTCAACTCAAGGGGCCTAAATTTATGAAAAAAATATTTTCTACCAAATATCTATATTTTTTATTAGCAGTTTTGCTGCTAATTTTTTTACACTGGCTAGGCTTAACTACTTCTTTAGAAAAACTTGCCGCTAATTTAATACAACCCGTCCAAAAATCTTTTTTTACTTTGGGTAATTTTATTTCTTCACCAACTAGATATTTAACCCAACAAACCAAGCTGTTAGCGGAAAATGAAAATTTAACTAAAGAAAAAACTGTTTTACTACAAAAAATAGTTCAAACTGGCCAGTGCCTACAAGAAAATGAATCCTTAAAAAAACAATTGGGTTATTTGCAGGAAACTAAACTACGTTATTTAACCGCCCAAATAATTACTCGCGACCCGGCCAGTGATACTATTTTAATTATTGATCGTGGTAGTGCCTCTGGCCTAACCCCAGGCTTAGCTGTAATTACCGACACTGGCTTACTCTTAGGAAAAATTATCAAAACCAACGACAATACTTCTTTTGTCAGATTGCTCAATGATAATTTAAGCAAGGTAGCAGTCACCTTACAAAATAACAACCAACTCAACGCCTTAGTAACTGGCAAATATGGCCTAAGTTTGACCATGGAACAAATTCCTCAAGATCAAAAAGTTAACTCCGAAGATTTAGTAATCACCTCGGGCTTAGAACAAAATATTCCGCGAGGATTATTAGTCGGCCAAGTTGATAAAGTTACACAAAAACCGGGAGAGTACTGGCAAACCGCCTATCTTAAAACTTTATTCAATTTAAATCAAATTTCCTTAGTAACTATTATACTGCCGTGAAAAAATTTATTTGGCCAATTATTTTATTTTTAGCCGTGGCTTTAGATTTGAGCTGGCGTACTAATTTTACCTTAGCCGTAATTATTTTGCTTAGTCTAAATCAAAAATCCAATCTAACTCTGGCACTAGTGTTATTTGCCGGACTAGGTAAGGACTTCTTTTCGGCTCTACCGTTCGGTTTGTATTTATTAACCCTAACGCTTAGTGTCTGGTTTAATCAAGTTTTAATTAAATATTATTTGACCGACAAATCTTTATATTCTTTTGGTTTAATTGCTGTTTTAGGCACTATTTTTTATAATTGCCTTTTTTGGCTAATCAATAATTTGCTTTATTTAAAAGCGCTCAGTCTAGTGTCTTTGTCTTGGTCTCATACAATCTTTTTTACCCTCGGCCAAATTATTATCAATTATTTATTAATTTATATTTATTATCGTTGGTTTACCAGGCATTCTACCAGGATTATCTAGCTAAAACTCTATGACCAAATCAAATCAACCAGAATTTGAAATCAGCGAAAATTTAACCCGTTTTTCTAAACAACAAAAGTTTTCCTCGGGTTATGTTTTAGGCGAGGATTTTACACCCAACGCTGAGCAATCCTTGGGTAAATTTTTAACTGATAGACTAATTGGTTGGTGGGGTAAATTAATCATTTTTGGTTTGTTAGTTTTATTAATTAAAATTTTATTTTTACAGGTTTTTAACGGCAATTATTATTCGGGTTTAGCTGAAGGTAATCGCTTGCGAGTACAATATTCTTATGCGCCCCGCGGCCTTATTTATGATCGCAACCAAATTATTTTAGCCAAAAATATTCCTCGCTTTAGTTTAGCGCTAATCCCAGCCGACCTACCCAAAGAAACCCAGGCTTACCAACAAACTTTAGAGGCTATTGCAAAAATTATTAATCTCACCTCAGCGCAAATTTCTCAATTACTCCAAGGCGTGCCCACTTATTCCTATCAAGCCATCCCCATTAAAGATAATTTAGATTACAACGAAGCTCTTAAATTACAAATTGCCGCCAGTGATTATCCCGGCCTAATTTTATTGAACACCGCCCTCCGGCAATACGTGGCCGGTAATTCTTTGGCTCATTTTTTAGGTTACGTCGGAAAAATTTCCGCTGAAGAATTAAAAACCAAGAATCAAACTTATTTATATAACGATATTATCGGCAAGCTTGGTTTGGAATACGCTTATGAAAATGAACTCCGCGGCCAACATGGCGAACGCCAAATTGAGGTAGATGCCTTAGGTCAAGAAAAAAGAGTAATAAAAGACATACCTACTCAACCCGGCGATAATCTGGTTTTAACTATCGATGCCGAACTCCAAGCTGCTACCGAACAAGCCTTAAAAAAAATCTTAACTCTTTACGGCAAAAAGCGCGCCGTAGTCATTGTGCAAAATCCGCAGACTGGAGAAATTTTAACTTTGGTAAATTTGCCAGATTTTAACAACAATGATTTTGTAACCGGTTTTAAACCAGGGGAGTATGAAAAATTAGTTACTGATCCCAATCGACCAATGTTCTTTCGCGCCATCGCCGGAGAATACCCTTCGGGCTCTACCATTAAACCAGTAATTGCCGCCGCCGCCTTACAAGAAAAAATAATTACTAATCAAACTACCGTTAACAGCACTGGTGGTCTTTGGATCGGTAATAGCTTTTTCTTCCCGGATTGGAAAGCCGGCGGTCACGGTGCCACTAATGTTTACCGCGCGATTGCCGAATCAGTCAACACTTTTTTTTACATGATTGGTGGCGGTTATGGGGATTTCGTCGGTCTCGGGCCAGAAAAAATTGCCCAATACGAAAAATTATTCGGCTTTGGCCAACCAACTAATTTGGATTTACCGGGCGAACGCGACGGCTTTGTGCCAACTCCCGATTGGAAAAAAGAGGTAAAAAACGAAGCTTGGTATATTGGCGACACTTATCATGTCTCAATCGGCCAGGGTGATTTCTTAACTACTCCTATTCAACTAATCAACGCTTTATCAGTTTTTGCTAATGGTGGTAAACTTTACCAGCCTTATCTAGTTAAAACTATTTTAAACTCTAACAACCAAGTAATCACTCAAAGCAAGCCCACGCTAATCCGCCAAAATCCCGTTAACCCCGAAAATATTGAAATTATCAAACAAGCTATGCGCCAAACCATTACTAATGGTGTTGCTAAAAGCTTACAGGCTGTGCCGATGGCGATTGCTGGTAAAACTGGTACGGCCCAAAGTGGTACTACTAAACCCACCCATGCTTGGTTTGTCGGTTTCGCCCCTTTTGACCAACCACAAATTACCGTTTTGGTTTTAATTGAAGAAGGCGGGGAAGGTAGTTCGGTGGCTGTTCCGGTGGCTAAAGAAATTTTTCAATGGTGGTATGATCATCGAATAAAAACTAACATCGCCAACCAACCTTAGGCTTTTTTTAGTCCGGCCCTTAAAGATCTTGACAACTTTTGCTAAATACTATATAATAACACTTAGATAATTTTAACGAGTATACACACGTCCGCAGTTATGTGGGACTTTTTTAATTATCATTTTAATCTAAAAATTTTAAATTTTAATAACTCCAATGAAACCCTATTACGTTACTACCGAAGCTTTAGACAAACTTAAAGCCGAACTAAAAGAATTAATTACTACCAAACGGCCGGAAGTAATTGACCGTATTCGACGGGCTCGCGAATTAGGCGATTTATCCGAAAACGCCGACTACAGCGACGCTAAAGAATCTCAAGGCTTTATTGAAGGCCGAATTATGGAATTAGAAAATATGATCCGTAATTCTTCCATCATTAACGAAAAAACTGGTGCCGCTCAAATTAGAATTGGCACCACCTTGGTGGCCGATTGTGGCAAGCTGGGTAAAAAAGAATACACCATTGTTGGTTCCAATGAAGCCGCCCCCGCCCAAGGAAAAATTTCTAACGAATCACCCTTTGGTGAGGCCTTCTTGGGCCGGACCGCCGGTGACCAAGTCTCCGTCAAAACTCCCCGCGGAGTCATGAGCTGTAAAATTATTGAGATCAAATAACAACCGAAAAGATATTCTACTAAAAGTGGCCAGTCGGCCACTTTTTTGGTGCTTGACAAACTACACTAAAAGCGTAAGATGTAAGCAAATTTGAAAACAAACAGGAGGAAATATTATGGCTTGCAGCAAAGCAAAAAACTTTAAAGCTTTAAAGTCAGGAAACTGTATTTATAGTCACCGCCCCACCAGCCGGCAAATGACTTTTGGTTTTGTTATTAACTCCGGTTCAATTTATGACGGAGAAAAACGCGGACTACATCATCTAACGGAGCACATTACCGCTTCGGCCGTTAACGACCCGGAACGTTCAACAATTTTGGAAAATTTAGAAATGCATGGCGGTTCTTTTAACGCCGAAACCAGCCCTTATCAAACAATGTATTTTTGTACCGTACCGGCTGATTTTGCAAAATTAGCAATAGACACCATTAAAGCACTAATAAATAACTTTTCTGCCGGATTAAAGGACTTATCAAAACACAAAAAAGTCACCATCCGGGAATACGAGCTTCATCAACAAGACTACGCTATCAGATTTGATGACGAATTTATGAGCTATACTTTTGGCGCTGACCATCCTTATGGCGCAGCTATTGGCGGAACACCCAAAAGCATTGAAGCTATTCAAATTGAAGATATTGAAGCCTTGTGGAAAACCAAATACGCTCCGGATAATTTATTGTTTATTGCCACCGGTAATTTTAAGCTGGAAGAAATAACTAAAAATTTAATTGAAGTTTCTACTCCGGCTACACCACCGGCCACCAAAATAATTTTGCCAACGCCACAAATCAAAACTCAATTCATTAAAGAAGATGATTTTTGGCAAGAAGCAAACATCAGTATCGCTTCTTTACCAACACCGTACAAAAATATCAAAGAACTATGTCTAGCCGAAATACTTTGCTCAATGCTAAGTGACGGCTTTTCCAGTCCTTTGTTGATTTGGCGGGAAAACAGTGGTCTGTTTTACGAGTGTTCCTTTGCCTACCAAATCTACCCGGATTTTATGCAACTATTATTTCAATCCCACACTGACCCAAGCAATAAGGATCGGCTAATTGAAGGTTTTTGGCGAATATACAACGCCACTATTACCAACGAGCAAAGATTTAAATTTGCCGTTAACCGTTGCATCAATGAATCCTATTTTTACAATGAAGATCCGGAAGATCTCTGGGATGACGCGGCCGAAGAACTGGGTTGCTTGAATAGAGTAATTCCACTGTCAGAAAAAGTTAACCTAATGCATCGAATAAAGCTTGAAGAAGTACAAAAATTGGCTAACGACCGCTTTAGTCAAAACAACACTTACACCTTTATTTGTAAGCCTCGCTAAAATTTTCAAACCCGTATCACAAGATACGGGTTTTTCTTTGATAGAGTAAAACCCTTTTGTGTGCCTCTAATTTTGACTATTTTACCAAATTATCGTAAAATATAAGCTATAAACTACTAAACTTTGCTATGCTAGATGAACACCAAATTCGTTTACAAAAATTAACCGAACTAACCAAACAGGGGATTAAGGCTTACCCCAACCAAGCCCAAACCGATTTACCTTTAGCTCAAGTAATCGCTGATTTTACCGCTTTAGAAAAACAACAAAAAATTATCACGGTTTCCGGTCGTTTACGCTCAATTCGTCGCCAAGGTGCCATTGCTTTTGCGCACTTAGAAGACACTTCTGCTAAACTGCAAATTTTTATCAAAAAAGACGACCTCGACACTGATTACCAAGTTTTTAAAGATTTTATTGATGTCGGGGATTTTGTCCAAATCTCTGGCTTAGCCTTTTTAACCAAATCTGGCGAAAAATCTTTAGCCGTTAAGAAACTAAAAATATTAGCCAAAACCCTCCGGCCTTTGCCCGAAAAATGGCACGGCCTAAAAGATCGTGAATTACGCTACCGTCAACGTTATTTAGATTTACTAGCTAACCCCGAAGTCAAAGAATTTTTTATTAAGCGCGCCCAGTTTATCCAAAATATTCGTAATTTTTTAAACCAACAAAATTTTTTAGAAGTAGAAACCCCCACCTTAGAAGCCGTCCCCGGTGGTGCGGACGCCGAACCTTTTACTACCCATCACAATACCTTGGATATTGATTTATATTTACGAATTTCTTTGGAATTGCACCTTAAACGATTAGTGGTTGGCGGTTTAGACCGAGTTTACGAACTGGGTAAAGTTTTCCGCAATGAAGGAATCTCTACCCAGCACTTGCAAGAATTTACTTTATTAGAATTTTATTGGGCTTACCAAAATTATCAAGGTTTGATGGATTTTACTGAAAAATTCTTTGTAACAGTGATGGAAAAAACTTTTGGCACCCTAAAAACCACTTACGACGGTCATAATTTAGATTTTGCCGCGCCTTGGCCCAAGCTGGATTATTTTCAAATCTTTAAAGAAAAAACTGGCCTAGACTTAAATACCGCGAGCCAAACAGAATTATTAGACTACGCCAAAAAATTAAAATTAGACACTAACGCCAAATTAGGCAAGGGGAGACTGATTGATCAAATTTATAAAAAGCAAGTGCGGCCGTTTATTATTCAACCAACCTTTTTAATTAATCATCCAATTGAAATTTCACCCTTAGCCAAAAAATTGCCGGACAACCCCAACCAAGTAGAACGTTTTCAGGTTATTTGTGCCGGCGTAGAAATTGTCAATGCTTTTTCAGAATTAAATGACCCGATGGATCAACGCGAACGTTTTTCTGAACAAGAAAAATTAAGAATCGCTGGAGACAAAGAAGCCCAAATGATTGACGAGGACTATATTTTAGCCCTAGAACACGGCCTACCACCCACCGCCGGCTTTGGCGCGGGTATTGATCGTTTATTACAAATTATGACCGGCCAAGATTCCATCCGCGACACCGTGCTGTTCCCGCAGATGAGGCCAAAAGAATAATAAATTTATACAAACTTTTTACTTTCAACTTTATACTTTCAACTTTCTACTCTATACCACCCTATGTTATTCAACAAATATCTAAAAGAATTAATTATTGAAGTCTCAACTTTGTTATTAACTATCGTGGCCTTTTATATCTATGGTATTTTTAATCAAACTTTCTTAGCCGGCGCTTTATCCTTATGGCTAATCCCAGCTTTATACGTAACCATTATCATGTTTTTAATGCGCTGGATTGCCTTGTTTATAAAAAAAGATATTGAGAGGGAAAATGGTTTTTGGGAAGAACTGGCTACTTTATTAGTTGCCACCTTAATTTGCGTCGCCGTTATCTTTTTAATTACCCTAGCCCTAAATCTCTTGTTAATTTCTGATTTATTTGGTAATTTTTTATACACCACCCCCAAAGCAATAACTTACTAAAAAATAATTTTTATAAATTTTACATTTTGATTTTTAAATTTTCAATTATTTATGATCGACTTAAAAGAACTACGTAAAAATCCCGACTTCTTTGTGGAGGCGGCTAAAAACAAAAATGTCCAGCTGGATATTAAAACCATTCTCGCCGCGGATGAGGAAGTGTTAGCGTTAAAAAAACAAATTGACGGCATTAATGCTAAACGCAACATTATTGCCAAACAAGGCAAAGAAGGTGTAGAGGAGGGGAAAGTGCTAAAAGAAAAATTAAAAGAACTAGAACCGCAATTAGCTGACAAAGAAAAATCCCTTAACGATTTACTGCTAAATATTCCCAACCCCGCCAGACCCGACGTTAAAATCGGCAAAAACGAAGATGAAAATGAAGAAATACGCGTAGTCGGGAAGATACCCAAATTTGCTTTTCCCGCCAAAGATTATATGGACCTCGGCGAGGCCTTGGATATTATTGATGTTAAACGCGCTAGTAAAGTTTCTGGCTCCCGATTTGGTTATATTAAAGGTGACGCCGCTTTATTAGAATTTGCCATTGTCCAATATGTCTTAAATATTTTAACCAAAGAAGGTTTTTGCCCAGTCGTGCCTCCGGTCTTTATTAAAACTTCCTCCATGCAGGCCATGGGTTATTTACAACACGGCGGCCTTGATGAGGTTTATGCTTTTGATAAAGACGATTTAGTGCTTGTCGGCACCGCCGAACAATCAATTGGGCCTTACCATATGGATGAGGTGCTGGAAGAAAAACAATTACCTTTGCGCTATGTAGGCTTTTCCACTTGTTTCCGGCGCGAAGCCGGTTCCTACGGCAAAGATACCCGCGGCATTTTACGGGTGCATCAATTTGATAAATTAGAGATGTTTTCTTTTTGCCATCCTGACAAATCCGACGCCGAGCATGAATATTTAGTCAGCCTAGAAGAAAAAATATTACAAGGCTTAAAACTGCCTTATCATGTCTTAAAGATGTGCACCGGCGATTTAGGCGATGTCTCGGCCCGCCGTTACGACATTGAAACTTGGTTACCCTCCGAACAACGCTATCGCGAAACCCATTCTTGTTCCCAAGTTTGGGATTTCCAGTCACGTCGTTTAAATATTAAGTATAAAGATGGCCAGTCAGGCAAAAATGAATATGTTCACTTACTCAACGGCACGGCCGCGGCCATTGGACGCTTAATTATTATGATCATTGAAAACTATCAACAAGCTGATGGTTCAATTAATATTCCAGAAGTTTTGCAACCTTGGATGATGGACAAGAAAACTATTGTAAAAAAATAACCATCTTTTTACAGATGGTTAGATTATTATTTTTATCAACCAGGGTATTTTTCATTGATAATGTGCATAGCGTGTCCGGCCGAGTTTAGTTTGTTGAGATTAGTATATTCATCATCATCAGAGCCAATCATAGTTTCAAAGGCCTCTCCGGGATTCACATTCTCCATTTCACTAACTACATCCTCAACGAACTTAGCCGAGACGACCTGCTCAGTATCTGGCAAATAAACATATTCTTCGTCGCAGCACGGACAACGCCCGGAATCTGTACTAACACTGATTTTTACAACTGTTGGTGGCTCTGTACAATGGCATAAACCGCAAATTTCCGAAATTTCTTTAGTTTTTTCCTTAATACCATTATCCTTAATTTTTTTACCCATTGGTCTCTCCTCCTGTTATTATTTGTCTAAAAGCTTAGCACTTTATAAAAAATTGTTCAAGGGGGATAAAAAATTGGTCGCTTCTTTGTGAAACGACCAACTGGAATGGAATTATTAATATTCCTTATTACGCTCCTTTTTTACAGGAGCCTTTTCTCCATAGGAGCCACCGTGGCTCCGGGGTTGCGTTTTTCGGTCAGCCGGGACCGAACAATTCTCGCACGCGTTCGTCATCTGGCAACCCAGACAACGAAAGTCAACTGCAGTACCTACTTTAACTGCCGTAGTCATTAAAAAACACCCCCATTACTATAAATATAATATTTCTGTGCTCTTATTATAAACTACAATTCAAAATTTGTCAATGGCTAAAATTATTACCCGTCGCCGGCAATGGCGACACCGCTTTGCCAAGGATTATCACAATCCTTTATTTGACCGCCAAACCACGGGCGGCCGAGTTAAAATTTATCTAGCTTCGGCTGGCTTAATTTTATTGGTTTTAATCTATGGTCTACTAACCAACGCTAAATTTAATTTAACCAACTTAGAAATTAAAGGTAATCGCAAAATCACCACCAATCAATTATGGCAATTATTCAATGAACAAAAACAACAAAATTGGCTGGGTCTATTTAAGCAAGAAAACTACTTTTTGTTTAGTTCAAAAAAACTCTCGCAAAAAATTATTAACAGTCTAGAAGTTTCCCAGGCTGAGGTTGAAAAAAAATTCCCCAACCAACTAAAAATTTCTTTGGTTGAACGAGCCATTAGTTTAAAATTAAGAGTAGGGGAGACAGGCTACTATTTAGACCCCAAAGGTCTAGTCTTTGCCAAGCTACCCTATACCCAGCTAGAAACCGGCCCCGCCCTACTGGTGGTTGATACTACTGACGAATTAACTTTGGAAAGTTCACCCTTAAGTGCCGAGATGTTTGCTTTTATTATGGGTGCCAATCGTCAATTACGGCAAAATGGTCTAGAAATAGTTAATTTTAACCTAAAAGAACTTAGTGACCGCGATTTAAAAGTTATTACCAAAGAAGGTTGGTATGTTTTACTAGACGTTCGCGAAGACTTGGTTAGACAGACCAATAATTTAAAATTATTACTACAAAACAAACTAACCGAGCGCACTAATTTACAATACATTGACTTACGCTTCGGTGATAAAATTTTTTATAAATAGTCTTGACAAATTACCAAAATCTGCTAAACTTGTAAAAACAATTCTAAGGAGGTGCAACTATGGGAATTTGGATTCTGACCGAGAGTGGATTATATTGTATTCACTCATTCATTAAAGAGCCTGTCATCGGCCCCTCATCCACACTAAAGGGGAAAGACATAAATGGGTGTATAATCACTCTTAAAGTCTACTCAGAAGATCATGCTGATGAACGGAAAAGGTTGATGGATAATGATCTTAATAAGATCATTACAGCCATCGAAAAAGGCCATAGCCACACCGTTATATCTCTGTATGAGGAACCGGGTGGCGACAGACAGTAAACTTAAATTGATACACCGAGCAGAAATTATTTTCTGCTCTTTTTTATCAATAAAATAACCTTGACAAATTACCAAAAACCTGCTAAGCTGACCCTATTAAAGGAGGTGAAAAATTATGTGCAAACACTTAATTACAATAATTACTGTCAACGGGGTTTTTACGGGCCAAAAAAAAATTGAAATCAACCTCGACGGAACACTTCTGTTTTGCGAAGATGAAAATCAAGTAAAAACAGTTATCTACGAAAAACAGAAAAATAAATGGCTAAAAGAAGTGGTAGCTAAAGTTGGGGAAATGGTTGCCGAGGCCCAAAGTCTCGATAAGATGCCGGTTATAGATTTCAAAAAATTTTACTGCAAAAATCATACCGAGCTAGGCATAATGAACCAGGAATGATTAACAGTTAAGTAATATTCAAGGATCCTAATTATCAACCAGGATCCTTTTTTTATTTGATAAAAGGGGAATTGCCAACTAAAAAACTTAATAATTAATTTGCTGCTCAAAAGTTGCTAACTTATATTACACAATATTTTTATAATCATGTCAAATTAACTAAAATCATAAAAAACACTTACTTATAATCCTAAGTCTAAATTTGTCAAAAAATATTTTAGGGTCAAACGTAGGGGATAGTCAACCTAAAAAAATTTACTACAAAATATTATTTTTTAGGCAAAAATATTTTTCAAATTTAATTTTTAGCAAAACCTAAAAATTTTACTAAAAAAGTTATAGCCAGTTTTAAAACAATCAAACTAGCCAAAGTGAGTGGTGCCTTTATACCTGTGGTTTCTATAAACGCAATATAGGAGGTCGTATTTTTGAGCTATTTTGACTAGTTAGACAAAACTAAACAAAATCAGACTTTAGATCGAAATAAATAAAAAAATATTAATTATTTAAATTATTTTTATAAAAATGTTTTTTATCGCTAAACCGATCAAGCTTTGCGGTTTTTCAAAAACCCACAGGGGAGGGTCCATTTTACTGATTTGGCTACTTTAACCTAGATATTATATGATTATACTAACTGAGTATAATATCTCTTACACTCAGTTAATTACTATGCTATAATTAAGGTATATGAAAACTACCAAAGAAACCCTCCCCTTATTAGAAGACTTTCTCTTAAGTCTCCAAAGCAATAATTACTCACCGGAGACGGTTTATAACTATGAGCGAGACTTAAAAGTCTTTGAACACTTCCTAATTGAGTCTAAGTTCAGCTTTGCCAAGCTTGAACGACGCTCTATTGATTATTATAAAGCCTATTTAAACTCTATAGACCGCCAAACGGCCGAAATGGCTCAAACTACTACCAGGCTTAAAAGCTACTCTATAAACCGCGTTTTATCGTCCCTGCGGGCTTATTTGCGGTATTTAATTGAAATGGACTATAAATCGCCCATTTTAGCAGAAAATGTAAAGCTAGTTAAAACCGAACGCAAACATCCCAAAGTTGGTGAATTCAACGAGATCGTCAAACTAATTGAAGCGCCGGACAAACTGGAAAAAAATCCCTTCGTGGCCACTCGTAACCGCGTGATGTTAGAAATTTTATTTTCGACCGGTATGCGTATCTCCGAATTGATTAATTTAAAGAAAGCCCAGATTGATTCAACCGGTAAAATCTTTATCATGGGCAAAGGCAAAAAGGAACGTTTTGTCTATATGACTCCCCGCGCCACTCACCATTTAAAAAATTACTTAGCCTTGCGAAATACCGACAGCGATTATTTATTTATTCCCCT